>NZ_JBIAXM010000035.1:0-77536 GCF_042896695.1 Streptomyces sp. NPDC001270
AAGCAGACCACGCCGGCAACGTTCACCCGGCCCCGCCCCCTGCCGCGCACCCGCACCACCGGGCGCGCGCCGCGCGGTGCCCACGTGCGTCCCTTCGGCGGACTCAGGCCCTGTCCTGTCCCGTCTTCGAAGCAGACGTAGGCGCCCAGGTCCGCCGCGGTGCTTTTACCTGCGGCCACACCTGCTCTTTCCACACCTCGATGGCGTCCTCGTCCCGCTCGACCGCCCGGCGCACCGGTACCTGACACGTCCAGCCGTGCCTGCGCAGCAGCTTCCGCACCCCCTGCACCGTGTACCCCACATGGAACATCCGGCCGATCAACAGCTTGATCCGCTTCAACGTCCAGCGCTGGTCGTCCTCGAAGCCATGCGCCAGCGGCCCCCGCCGCAACTCCGCTTCCAGCCGCTCCCACTGACCAGGCGACAGCCGCTCGACCGACACCGGACCCTTCGAGCGCAGCGCCTCCACCCCGCCCAGTGTCCAGTCCCGCCGCCACTGACGCACCGACCGCTCCCCGACCCTCAGGTCCCGGGCGATCTCCCCAGTCGCATCCCCACGCTCGAACCGCTCGGCAGCCTCCAGCCTCAACCGCTCCCGGGCCGCCTGCGCCTCGGGCGTGTACCCACCCGCCTGCGCATACCTCACCACCATGGCGTACCGCAGGGATCAAGGAACGTCATCCCCTCGGGCGACTACGAGTTCAATCGGAGTAGGTGCCCTCCGCCAGTATCCCGTGAGAAAGGGGGCGCCGGCTTGTGGTCGGCGCCCCCTTTTTTTCGCTCGTGCGGCGGTCTGCGGCCTCGTACTCTCCGGCCATGACCGCGTCGATCTCGGCCGCTCAGCCGGGACGACGTTCTACGGGATGACGTCCTCCCCGGGCTGCCGTTCTAGCCGGGCTGGCCGCCGGGTCCGCCGCGTCGGCCCATGACCCTGGAGAAGACGCCGGGATCGTCCTCGAAGCCGTGCACACCGGGATGGAAGTCCCAGCCGCCGGACTCGTCACGCACGAACTCCGCGAAGGTCGCCGCTGTCGCCCCGAGGACGGATGCGAAGTCGTCCTCGGCCAGGACGGTGTAGCCCTCCTGGATGCGCACCGCCGGATTCAGGACATTCACGAACCTCCGGTCCACGGGCCGCTGCTGGATGACGACACCGACCACCACGCGCGCGTACCGGCCGTCGAGCCGGTCGAGTTCGAGGGTCATGACCTCGTCCGAGCCGAAACCCTTGCCATCCGCGCTGTCCCGATTGAGGGAGATCGTCCCGTCGGGCGAGCGGCTGTCGAAATGCACCAGATACGCAGGCGTGCCGTAGGGATCGTCCCTCTCGTACGTGGCCGCGATGAGGTCGAGATCGGTGGGTGGCTGTCCTACAGGGCTCGGATCCCACCGCAGCGCGACCTCGACCTTGCGGATGCCCTTGCTCAGGCCGTTCACCAGGATTCCCCTTCCGTCCCCCTCTGGGAACTTGCCAACTTCCCGGTAGTCAAGGTTCGTTGTCCATCGTGCCACGCTCCACGGACCTGTGCGCGGGTGATCTCCGGCGGAGCATGACCGGCGTCACGCTCCATGGCCTTACGATGGCGCCGTGCTGGTCAAGTGGATTCGCTGCACCGTGGTGGACCGCCGCGGGTTCGAGCGGGGGCAGCGAAAATGGGCGGGGCTTCTGGGGGAGCCGGGATTTCGTGGACAGGGCGGTGGCTGGAGCCGGCAGCGGCCCGGTGTGGCGCACATTTTCGCCTTCTGGGAGAGCCGCGCTTTCTACGACTCCTTCATGGCCCGCTCGCACGACCGGCTGGCGGCGGCCCAGGTGGGGACGTTCAAGGACAGCCAGGTCAAACTCTTCGAGTACCGCTTCGACGTGAAGACCGGCTTCGAACCGCGATTCACGGACTCCGACCTGATCCGTGTCGCGCACTGCCGCGTCCACGAGGCCCGAGTGGAGAACTTCACGCTGATGCAGGAGAAGGTCTGGAACCCCGCCATGGCCGGATCGCCCGGCATGATCCGCGGCATGTTCGCCGAGGCACCTGAGCACGAGTTCCTGATCCTGTCGATGTGGCGCTCAGCCGCCGAGCACGGCAAGTACCGCACCGAGCGAGTGGAACGGCTGGCGCTTCGCGCCCAGACCGAAGCGGACATCTCGGCGCTCACCGGTGACATCGTGGAACTGGAACCGACCTGGACGGTTTGACGACCGAGCGCGTGCGGCGCGTGGCCCTGAGTGGCCCGTGGTGCAGGATTCGTGTGACCTACGCCGTATGGAGCGCGTATGAGTGCTCGGCCGGGCGTCACCCGATCTAGGGTTTTGGCATGGCACGACCACGGCGCATCGTCCTTGTCCGGCACGGCGAGTCGACGGGCAATGTCGATGACTCCGTCTACGAGCGGGAACCCGACCACGCCCTCGCTCTCACCGAGCGTGGCTGGCGGCAGGCCGAGGAGACGGGCAAGCGGCTCCGGGAAGTGTTCGGCCGGGAGCGGGTGAGCGTGTACGTCTCGCCGTACCGGCGTACCCATGAGACGCTCCGCGCCTTCCACCTCGACCCCGAGCTGATACGGGTGCGTGAGGAACCGCGGCTGCGCGAGCAGGACTGGGGGAACTGGCAGGACTGCGACGACGTCCGGCTCCAGAAGACCTACCGCGACGCGTACGGGCACTTCTTCTTCCGTTTCCCGCAGGGCGAGTCGGGTGCCGACGTCTACGACCGGGTCGGGGGCTTCCTGGAGAGCCTGTTCCGCAGCTTCGAAGCCCCCGATCACCCGCCCAACGTGCTCCTGGTGACCCACGGCCTGGCGATGCGGCTGTTCTGCATGCGCTGGTTCCACTGGACGGTCGCGGAATTCGAATCACTGTCGAACCCCGACAACGGGGAGATGCGCATGCTCGTTCTCGGTGACGACGGCAGGTACACGCTCGACCGTCCCTTCGAGCGCTGGCGGGATCCGCTGCCGAACTGGTTCACCAATTAGAGTGGCCCGGTCATGACTGCTGATCCCTCTTCCCCGGGGCGTCTGGAGCGTGCCCTGGCCAGCCTGCGCGGCTTGGCGGTGGGGGACGCGCTCGGCTCCCAGTTCTTCGTCCCGGCGAACCACCCGCTGCTGAGACGCCGCGAGTTGCCCCCCGGCCCCTGGCAGTGGACCGACGACACGGAGATGGCCTGCTCCGTGGTCGCCGTCCTCGCCGCTCACCGCCGCATCGACCAGGACGTGCTCGCCCATTCCTTCGCCGCGCACCACGACTTCGACCGTGGTTACGGTCCGGCGGTCAACCGACTGCTGCGCCTTGTCCGCGAGGGCCACGACTGGCGTGAACTGGCCGCCGGGCTTTTCGGCGGGCAGGGGTCCTGGGGCAATGGTGCCGCGATGCGTATCGCGCCCCTGGGCGCGTGGTACGCGGACGATCCGGAGCAGGCTGCCCGGCAGGCGCAGATCTCGGCGCACACGACACACCGGCACCGGGAAGCAGCCGCCGGGGCGATGGCCGTTGCCGCGGCCGCGGCGCTTGCCGCCGCGCCGGACGGCCCGCCCAGTGCTGAGGCGCTTCTCGACGGGGTCGTGGCACTGGTGCCGGAGAGCGCCGTGGCCGAGGGTCTGCGACGCGCCCGGGACATGCTGGACGAAGTCGACGCGGATGCCGTCGCCGCCGTCCTGGGGTGCGGGTGGCGCACGTCCGCTCATGACACCGTGCCCTTCGCCCTCTGGTCGGCGGCTCGGGCGCTCGGCGACTACGAGGCGGCGTTCTGGACGACTGCCCAGGTCGGCGGTGATGTGGACACCACCTGTGCCATCGTCGGCGGTGTGCTGGCGGCCGGCAAGGCCGGGAGGCCGCCCGCCGAGTGGCTGAAGCGTGCGGAGTCGCTTCCGGGCTGGGCCGTGGCTGCCGCCTGACGACCGGGTGCCGCGTCGCCTGGAACTCTGCGTGATGGTCGCGCGTTGTCCTGACATCGTCTGCGTGACGTTTGAGCTGCGCGGACGCGAGGTTCAGTGAACGGCGAGGGGGCTTGGCGATGGTGAACGGCGGGATGTGGGTGATGGTGTTCGCCCCGCTGACGCCGGTTCCGCCGGTGCTGCCGGGCTTGCCGGGGATGTTGTTCCTTCCGGTGGTGCTGATCTTGCCGGTGGTACTGCCGGTGATGCTCGTTCGGCCGGTGATGCCGATCTCGTTTTCCTTCCGCACGGCCATGGTGCGGATGGCCGAACCGTCGCCCTCGCTGTCCGTCCCCCGGGCTTGGTCCGGCCATCCGCGGTCCTGTGGGCCGCCTTCCGGCTCAGCCGATCCCTGGGCCGGCGGCTCCGGAGAGGGCTTCGAGGTCGCTCTTGCGGACCTTGATCACCAGCCAGGCGGTGGCCAGGGCGAGTACGGCCATCGCGGCCGCGGGTACGAAGGCGGTCGAGATGCCGTGCGCGAGCACCTCGTGGCCCCAAGGCGCGGGGAGTTGCTGTGTCCTGGCGAATTCGGCCTTCTGCGCGGGCGAGCCGTCGGCGAGGAACTTCGGCAGTTGCTTCGTCGCCTCGTCCTTGCTGGCCGACCCGAAGACCGTGGTGAGGATGGACAGTCCGAGCGAACCGCCCACCTGCTGTGTGGCGTTGAGCAGCCCGGACGCGGCGCCCGCTTCGTGCTGTGCGACGCCGGAGACGGCCGTGACCGTCACCGTCACGAAGTTGAGACCCATGCCGAAGCCGAAGATCACCAGCGGGCCCAGCACTCCGCTGAGGTAGGAGCTGTCGGGGCTGATGAAGCTCTGCCAGACGAGTCCGACGACGACGAACGCCGAGCCCGTGATCATGAACGGCTTGGGGCCGAGCGAGGGAAGGAACCGCTGCGACAGACCGGCCCCGACGGCGATGGCGACCGTCACGGGGAGGAAGGCCAGCCCGGCCTTGATCGGGCTGTAGCCCAGCACGTTCTGCACGAACAGCACGATGTAGAAGAACATCCCGAACATCGCCGCGGCCAGGCTCAGCATGATCACATAGGTGCCGGAGCGGTTACGGTCGGCGAACATCCTCAGCGGGGTGATCGGTTCCTTGGCTCGCATCTCGGTGAAGACGAAGGCCAGCAGCAGAACCACGGCCGCGCCGAACGACGCGAGGGTCAGACCGTCGCGCCAGCCGTTCTCCGAGGCCCGGATGAAGCCGTACACGAGAGAGGCCATGCCCAGGGTCGAGGTCAGCGCACCGGCGATGTCGAATCGTCCGGGGTGGCGTTCGGACTCGTTGATGAACCGAGGTGTGAGCGAGACGATCAGAAGGCCGATCGGCACGTTGACGAAGAGGACCCAGCGCCAGTCGAGCCAGTCGGTGAGCATGCCGCCGGCGAGCAGACCGATGGCACCTCCACCGGCGGACACGGCGGCGAAGACGCCGAACGCCCGGTTGCGCTCCGGCCCCTCGCGGAACGTGGTGGTGATCAGGGCCAGCGAGGTGGGCGAGGCGATGGCGCCGCCCACGCCCTGCAGTGCGCGCGCGGCGAGCAGTTGCCAGGGTTCCTGGGCGAGACCGCCGAGCAGCGAGGCGAAGGTGAACAGCAGGATTCCGGCCATGAACACCCGACGGCGGCCGAGTATGTCACCGGCTCGCGCTCCGAGCAGCAGCAGGCCGCCGAAGGTGAGCGTGTAGGCGCTGACCACCCAGGTGAGATCGGTGGTGCTGAACTTGAGTGCGTCTTGAATGTGCGGGAGCGCGATGTTCACAATCGTCGCGTCGAGTACCACCATGAGTTGGCAGGCCGCGATGACGGTGAGCGCGATACCGGAATGCCCCTTCCGGTCGGTCGCTCCTGGTATGTCGTCCTGAACGAGCTGAGAGGTTGTCACTATGGGTCCCCCACGAAGGCATTAGTGAACGATCGCGTTCACTGTCGCGTCAACGGTAGTGAGTCCCCAACAGTGAACGCAAGCGTTCACTTAACTCTTCATTGCGCATCGCGTCCCCCGCTGCTGCCGCGTGACGTCCGCCCTGCACCGGAATCCCCAACTCCTCTTGTCTGCTGGAGAAACCCAGATGGTTACCTCGCGCGAGACGGCCGCCCCCGCTCGGGCGGTCACCCTCCGTCGGCGCGGCGCCGTACTCGAACGTGCGATCCTCGATGCCGCGCTGGAGCAGCTCAGCACCGTCGGCTGGAACGGCCTCACGATGGAGGGAGTCGCGGCCGGTGCCCAGACCGGCAAGGCCGCGGTCTATCGCCGCTGGCCGTCGAAGGAGGACCTTGTCGCAGACGCGCTGCGGAGCGGTCTGCCGAGTGTCGAGGAGGCTCCCGACCTCGGGAGTGTGCGCGAGGATCTGCTGGCCCTGTGCCGTCAGGCCCGGCAGGCGATGTTCTCCCGTCCGGGTTTCGCGCTCCGCGCGGTGATTCACGAATGCGACTCGATGCAGGCCGAGCGCTTCCATGCCGTGATCGTCGAAGGCGTCGTGGAACCGATGATCAAGCTGCTGGGCAAGGTCATCGGCCGGGGAATCGAGCGAGGCGAGGTGCATCCCGGCGCGGCGAACGGTTATGTCTACGACGTCATCCCGGCGATGATGATGTATCGCAACAAGATGTGCGCCAGCGAATGGGAGGACCCGGACATCGAAGAGATGATCGACCTGCTGATGCTGCCCTTGCTTCGGCCGAAGGGGGTCTGACGCGGAGGCGAGTCGGCATTCCGGCCGGAGGGGCGGGCCGGGGTGTCGCGCGGGGATCCGAGCGGCGTACGCTAAGGGCGCCATGCCGTACGAACCGCCTACTCACACCGTCGAGCGCTCCCTCCGCGCCACGACCGGAGCGAAGGTCATTGCCGGTGTCGACGAGGTAGGGCGCGGCGCTTGGGCCGGACCCGTCACCGTCTGTGCGGCCGTCACCGGCCTTCGCCGGCCCCCCGACGGTCTCACCGACTCCAAGCTGCTCACGATCAGGCGGCGCACCGAGATGGCCGAGGTGCTACGGACGTGGGTGACGTCCTATGCTCTCGGGCACTCCTCACCGGAGGAGATCGACGAACTCGGGATGACGGCGGCGCTTCGGCTCGCGGCTGTGCGCGCGCTGGGGGCGCTTCCGATCCGTCCCGACGCGGTGATCCTGGACGGGAAACATGACTACCTGGGCGCACCCTGGAGGGTACGTACGGTGATCAAGGGTGACCGCTCCTGCGTGGCCGTGGCGGCGGCCTCGGTGATCGCAAAGGTTCAGCGCGACAAAATGATGGCCGAACTGGGTATCGACCATGCAGACTTCGGTTTTGCGGACAACGCCGGGTATCCGTCTCCCGTGCACAAGGCCGCACTGGAGGAGCGGGGCCCCACCCCGCACCATCGGTTGTCGTGGGCGTATCTTGATGCGCTGCCCCAGTGGCGGCACCTCAAGAAGGTCCGCAGTTGGGCGGATGGAAGCGTTCCGGAGATCGAGGGTCAGCTCGGCTTCGATTTCTGACGATCCCACTCGCACTGTTGTGCCACCCGGTCACGCGAGCCGTACCAACGTTTGATAAATATCAGCTCATGCCTCTCATTCCCGAGGAGCCTCAGATTCACGAGAGTGCCCAGGGTCCCCGCGCCACGCCGGCCAGTGGCCGCAACGCGCCGACCCCCCGTCCCGTACCCGGCCCCCGCCCCGCGGCTCCGTCCCGCCCCGGTCGCCCAGGCCCTGTCCGGCCCGCGCCGCCGGTGCAACGTACGCCGCGTGACGTAGCCCCCGCCAAGCCGGTTCCTTCGGGGCCGGCCGCTTCCGACGCCCCCGCGGCGAGTCCGCAGATCCAGTTGATCCCAGCCCCCGCCGAGGGAGCACTGGACGCCGCCGACGAGGCGGTGGACATGCTCCTTGAGTCGGGTCGTGCCCCCGGTGACGTGCTGGTGCTCACCACCGGCCGACCGCACCCGTGGGCCGAGCACGAACTGTCCTTCGGCGACGCCTCCTACTGGGCGCAGCATGATGCGGGCGACGACGTCTTCTATGCGGACGCCACCGTCGCCTCCCGTGCAGCCTCCCGTCCGGTGGTCGTGGTCGCGGTCAACGGTGGCCCCGCCACCGCTGCCGCCACCGCCCTCCCGCTGGCCCACGCCCGGGCCGGTGCCCTGCTGATCGTCTGCGGTGACCCGCAGCAGATCAACTCGGTGCTGGGCACGGGCGTCTGAGCCGCGTCCGGATCTCCGCCGGACATCAGGGGCGGCTGGTGGGCCGTTGCAGCGGCACGCGCACGGTGGTGCTTTTGGCATGCCCGGAAACCGGTGGCTGCCATTCCCCCGGGCGCGTCGCGGCGGCACTCGCGTGATGATCTGCGGTGGTCCGGGGAAGCCGCTCCACCGCGGACCTCGTGGGCGTCGGCCGGGCGGGTAGGCGCCGGGGTACGACAGTCCCGAGGATGCCGAGGTGAGCCGGGAACCCGGGTTTGAGGACGATACCGCTCAGCGGGCCGCCGCGCGGCGCATTACCTCGGAGACGGCGCCACCGGTGCGGGGCGACGGGGGAGGGGCGTCCGAGGTGGCGAAAGGTTCCGGCGCCGAGTCCATATTCGGGCGGCGTCCGCCGCGGCCCTCCCCCAGTACCTGCCAGCCGTCGTGGGTCAGCGTGATGTACGCACCGCACCGCAGCCCATGGAGAGTGCAGGCGTCACGCAGTCCCCACATCCAGGCGCCGTCCTCCTCCGTCCAACGTGCGTCGCCCTCGCGGCAGTAGAGCAGTACCGCGGTGCGTACGGGCGTGCGGCGCCGCAGGTCGTGCGGAATGACCCGACGCAACTGGGCCAGCAGGGCATTGCGGAACATCCAGCCGTCCGCAGGGGCCGGGCGGCGGGTGAACGAGGCGCTTGCCAGCAGCCTTTCCTCGGGGTCCAGCACGCCGACGATCGCGGTCATGGCCTTGGGCCGGTGTCGGGTGTGCAGCCCGCTGACGACCTCGCGGGGGTTGCGCAGCAGCGGGATCCCCGCGGCGGCCCACTCGGCGGGTTCGAGCAGGCGGCTGGCGGAAGCAGCGGACGTGGATGTGGACAACGGTGCCGCCGAGGACCGAGCGAATCCGAAGGTCACGTTCCTCCCTTCGGCTACGCGCCCACACTACGGGCGAGGTCGGATTCGTGGGGTGCGCACCGCAGCAAGCCCAACCGGAACACGGACGAGCCGTGCGGGGAGCGGACTTCAATTCTTCCTGTCGAACTGGGATGCGGCAACGAGCAATTGGGGCCACCGACCGTTATCCAGCGGTCTGTGGCTTATATCCCTACCCGCAGCGCCCTCCGGCGACTCGTGGGGTGTGCGAGTACGACACTTTCGGGCGCCGGGGGACCGGGAGGCGGGCATGTGGCGCGCCACGGCGGGCGATCAGCTCTGGACGGCCAGGACCAGCGGCAGTACTCCCTGTGCTCCCGCCTTTCTGAGTGAGCGGGCCGCGACCGCAAGGGTCCAGCCGGTCTCGGTGTAGTCGTCCACGAGCAGGACGGGACCGCTCGCCGTCGCAAGCGCGGACGCCAGGGCGGGGGGTACCGCCAGCACGCCGTCCAGGGCGTGCAGACGCTGCGCGCTGTTGCTGCGCGACAGCCGCGGCGCCTTCCCGACGTACTCCAGCGATCCCAGCAGCGGCAGGCGGCCGATCTCCGCGATCCGCGCGCCCAGGGAGTGGATCAGCTTCGGCCGTGTGCGGGAGGCCAGAGTGACCACGCCGACCGGGCGCGGCTGTGCGTCGGAGGCCCCCGGGGCCCAGCCGCCGGGGCCCTTCGCCCAGTCGGCCAGCACCTCCACCACGGCGCTCGCCACATCGTCCTGCACGGGTGCGTCCGGTGCCCCCGGCGCGAGCATCGGCCGCAACCGATTGCCCCAGCCGATGTCCGACAGACGCCCCAACGCGCGCCCCTGTGCTGCCTGTTCTCCGGCAGGGATCCGCCCCTTGAGATCGATGCCGATGGCCGGCAGCCCCGTCGGCCACATACGCCGGGGCTCGACCTCGACGCCCGCGCGCCCCAGATCGACGCGCGCTGCGTCCAGCGCGGCCCCGGACGTGTCCGCCGAGAACCGGGCCCCCGAGCAGTTGTCACAGCGTCCGCACGGTTTCGCTCCCTCGTCGTCCAGTTGCCGCTGCAGGAACTCCATCCGGCAGCCCGTGGCGGCGACGTACTCGCGCATGGCCTGCTGCTCCGCCTTCCGCTGGCGGGACACCCAGTCGTACCGCTCGGTTTCGTAGGTCCACGGCTGCCCGGTGGCGATCCAGCCGCCCTTGACCCGCTTGACCGCCCCGTCCACGTCGAGGACCTTCAGCATGGTCTCCAGGCGCGAGCGCCGCAGCTCCACCAGGGGCTCCAGGGCGGGCAGCGACATCGCGCGGTCCGCCTCGGCGAGGACGCCGAGCGTGCGGCGCACCAGTTCCTCCGGCGGGAAGGCCAGCGAGGCGAAGTACTCCCAGATCGCCTCGTCCTCCCGCCCCGGCAGGAGAAGCACCTCGGCGTGCTCCACGCCGCGGCCTGCCCGGCCCACCTGCTGGTAGTAGGCGATGGGGGAGGAGGGCGAGCCGAGGTGCACCACAAATCCGAGGTCGGGTTTGTCGAAGCCCATGCCGAGCGCGGAGGTCGCGACCAGTGCTTTGACGCGGTTGGCGAGCAGATCTTCCTCGGCCTGCTGCCGCTCGGCGTTCTCCGTCTTTCCTGTGTAGGAGGTGACGGTGTGACCGCGCTGCCGCAGAAAGGCGGTGACCTCCTCGGCGGCGGCCACGGTCAGCGTGTAGACGATGCCCGAACCGGGCAGGTCGTCGAGGTGGTCGGCGAGCCAGGCCATGCGGTGCGCGGCGTCCGGCAGCTGGAGCACGCCCAGGCTCAGACTGTCCCGGTCCAGGGGGCCGCGCAGCACCAGCGCGTCCGACGAGCCTCCAGTGCCCAACTGCTCCGCGACATCGGCGGTCACGCGGGCGTTGGCCGTGGCGGTGGTGGCCAGCACGGGCACACCCGGTGGGAGGTCGCTGAGCATGGTGCGCAGCCGCCGGTAGTCGGGCCGGAAGTCATGGCCCCAGTCGGAGATGCAGTGGGCCTCGTCCACGACGAGCAGTCCTGTCGCTGCGGCCAGTTTGGGCAGGACCTGGTCGCGGAAGTCCGGGTTGTTGAGGCGTTCCGGACTGACCAGCAGGACATCGACGTCGCCCGACGCGATCTCTGCCTGGATGCCGTCCCACTCCTCGGTGTTCGAGGAGTTGATGGTCCGGGCGCGGATTCCGGCGCGCGCCGCGGCCTCCACCTGGTTGCGCATCAGCGCGAGGAGCGGCGAGACGATCACGGTGGGGCCACTGCCCTGGGCCCGCAGCAGCGAGGTCGCCACGAAGTAGACCGCGGACTTGCCCCATCCCGTGCGTTGGACGACCAGGGCTCTGCGGTGATCGGCGACCAGTGCCTCGATCGCCCGCCACTGGTCCTCGCGCAGCCGTGCGGCGCCCGTGGTGTCCCCGACCAGCCGGGCGAGGACGGCGTCGGCCTGCGCGCGGAGATCTGTGTTGCTCGTGTGCTCCATGCGTTCCATACAACAGGACGGCGCCGACAACTGGGCGACCCTGTGGACGGAGGCGGCGGTCCATGGGGCCGAAAGGAGCGGGCGTTCCGCCAGATTGTCGTGTTCCTGCTCGGACTTATCCACAGGCTCAAACGGAATCCCATGATCCGCGAGATCGTCTGCGCATGACGAATCACAGCGAACCGACTGGACCTGTCGAAAACAACGACTTCACGGCACGAAACGCACTCGACGGTAGCGCCGGCCACGACACCCAGGTCACCTTGCGCACCCCGGCCGAACTGGCCGACGCCCTGCCGTATCTGCTCGGATACCGCCCCGAGGACAGCATCGTGCTGGTAGCCCTCCACGACCGGGACGGACGCGGCCGGTTCGGCGGCCGGGCAAGGCTCGGCATCCCGGCGAACAGGGACGACTGGGGAGCAGCCGCCCGGCAGCTGGCACAGGGCCTGGTGACCGGAAGCGAACGCCGAGGAGCCCGACCCGAACAGATCGTCGCCTATGTCTGCCAGGAACCGGCGAAGGGCGAGACGGGCCGCGAGGTCAAGCTGCGCCTGCAGCCGCTCGCCCAGCTGCTGCGCACAGAATGCGGTGCTCTGGACGTGCCCGTCATCGAGGCACTGTGCATCTCGGACGGCCGGTTCTGGTCGTACTGCTGTCCGAGCAAGGGCTGCTGTCCGGACGACGGCTCGCCTATGGGCTTGCCGGGAACCTCCGTGCTGGCTGCCGCCGCGACCTACGCCGGTCTGCACGTACGCGGGACGCTGCGTGAGCTACGGGCCCGGCTGTTGCCCTGGGAGACGTCCACCGCACTGGAACAGGAGACCGCCCTGGACAGGGCAGGCATGGCTCTCGTACCCCGGATCCTCGACGACACGGCCCGGGCGGAGGTGGCGGAGGAAACACTCGTGCTCGCCGAACACACCCTCGGCCGGTTCGCGGCGGCCACCCCGGTGTCCGGCCTGCTTCCCGCGGATCTGCGTGACGACGACCTGCTCACCCATGACGAAGCGGCACGGCTGATCCTCGGCCTTCAGGACCGCACGACCCGGGACCGCGCCGCCGCGTGGATGGAGGGGGACGAGGCCGCGCCGGCCCTGCGCCTGTGGCGTGCCCTGGCCCGTCGATGCGTCGGACCTTACGGAGAACACGCGGCCGCACCGCTCACCCTGGCGGGCTGGGTCGCCTGGTCCACCGGCGACGACCTGGAAGCCAGGGAAGCACTGGCAATGGCTCTCGGGGCGGATCCGGACTACCTGTTCGCCCGCCTCCTGCACCAGGCGTGCAACGAGGGACTGGACCCGGAGGCGATCCGTCGCTGTCTGCGCGCGGGACGCGACGAGACGGCGCACACCGAAGCCACCGAAGCGCCGGCGGAGACGGATCGGGTGAACAGCGCCGATCAGCCCGGGCAGACCGAGCGGGCCGATCAGACAGACCGGACCGGCCGGACCGACCATGCCGATCAGCCCGATCGATGTGATCAGGCAGACGGGGAAACGCCCTCCAGCCAGGGCTCCGCGCAGTCGAGCCCACGCCGTCGGCGCCGGGTGCGCATCCGGGGCGGCGCCGACGACGATGCCCGTCCGGTACGGGCGAAGGCCCGGCGCCCGGTGGCCGCCTCCTCGCACCCGCCCCGGGCCGGGGGCTCCACCCACCCCGGCGTCCCGGCCCCGGGAGGCACGCGTACATCCGCGGCGGGCAGGAGCGGCGGGCGACGAGGCCCCGCGTCCGCTGGAGGGACGCGGTCCGCGAGCGATGGCCCCGAGGGGGACTCGTGAGCGTCCGCCGGTGGTGCCGTGGCCGATGGCGCGAGGCGGTTTTGGACCGGCTGCGAATCTCCGGCCGGAATCTCCGCCGGGTCGGCGGCCTGGTCCGCCGATCGAGTGGATTGCTGCCTGGCCGTCGAAAACACTGGCCGGCCGGCCACCGGGACCGGCAGCCGCACCACGGCCCGGTGCCGTTCGGCCGGAAGCGTACGGGCGGCGAGGCCGGACCGGGGTGGTGGCCCAGCCCGAACCCGGTCGGCGGCACCGAGGTGAGGCGTGACCCCGAGCAGCCCCATTCCGTTCACCTGAGTGGCGGATCGGCCGGACGGGCCGCTCCGTCGCGGTTCCTTCGCCCCTCCGGCGCCCTCCCTCCGGCGCCGTGCACGTCCGAGGCGCACAGCGCGCAGAAGAAGACGCCCGATGCATCAGCCCACACCGCCCACCGCCGACAACCGACCCGCACCGCCCAGACCCGCGGCGCCCGCACCGCCCAGACCCATGACGCCCGCACCGCAGGGACAGGCCCACCGGCAGCACACTCCGCCGACGGGCCAACCCCTCGATCGACCGCCGCCGTGGAACCAACAGCCGAGCGGATCCACGACCCAGGCCCGCGGCGTCCCCGGCACGCCCTCGCGGGGCGGCGCGGCACCTTGGCCCCTGCCACCACCCCGCCGTTCGACCGACCTGCCACCCACCCATACGGCCCTGATCTGCGTGGCGCTGCCGGGCCTCGCCATCTCGACCGAACAGGCTCAGCTGACCGGACGGGGCCTGGAGGGCTTCTACCGCGCGGGCCGGAGACTGCTGTCCCGATGCCGGCTCCGGATCGCGGGACGCGAACCGCTTGCGGTGCAGGCCGCGATGGCCGGGGCCGACCGCGTGCGGTTCCTGGGCACGCTGTGCTCCAGTTCGGCCGCCGGTCCGGATCCGGACGTCCTGGTCGAGCGCGTCCGGTACGCGGACGGCACCGAGCGGATCACACTGCGCAGTGCGGCCCGTCGTCCACTGCGCCTGCCGGTCGAGGTGGCCCTCGGTACCGATCTTGCGGAGCTCAGCGCGATCGCCTCCGGCGCGGTGGGTGCCGAACTCCCGGCGAGTGTCCACGATTCCGGCCTCCGATGGACTTGCGAGGCAGGAAGCTCATCAGTCACGGCGAACCCGCCCCCCGCCGACGCACTGGCCTCTGCGGGGTTGCTTCGCTGGGAGATCGACCTGCCACCGGGCGGGACGGCGAACGTGGAGCTGCGGGTGCGGCCGGACGGCTCGGGACCGCTCCGGGCGGTGGGCCATGCGGCGACGAGCCCGTTGGCGCACGCCCGCGCGCTGGGCGATTTCCCCGGGACCGGCGCTCTGCTGCGGACGAGCATCGAGGACCTGCAGGCACTGCTGGTACGGGACCCGGCGCACCCCACCGACATCTGCCTCGCGGCGGGTGTGCCCTGGCGCTGCGGTCCGGCCCCGGCCGAGGCGCTGGCCGCCGCCCGGATGACGCTTCCCCTCGGCACCCGCCTCGCCGCGGGCACACTGCGGGCATTGGCCCGGACCCAACTGCCGGGCCCGGGGCCGCAGGCCGGCCTCATCCCCGGACCACTGCGCGACGCGGGCGCCCACCTGCCGCCGGGCTGCACCGGAACGGAGGCGACGCTGCTGTTCCCCGCATTGCTCGCGGAGGCCCGCCGTTGGGGGCTGACGGAACGGGAGACGGGGGAACTGCTGCCTGCGGCCGAGCGCTGCCTGACCTGGCTGCGTCACACCGTGGGCGACGGCACCTACCTCCGCGACCCGCAGCCCACGGGCCCGGCCCGCTGCGAGACTCAGGCACACGCCCACCGGGCGGCGCTGCTCGGGGCCGACCTGCTGGACGCGTACGACAGGCCCGGTGGTGCCTGGCTGCGGCAGTGGGCTCAGGACCTGCGGACGGCGTTCCGAAAGGACTTCTGGGCCGAGGACCGCGGCGGCGGCCGCCCGGTGATCGCCCGCGCCGAGGACGGGCGCCCCCTGCCGCACCTGGGCTCCGCCGCGGCCCATCTCCTCGACACCGGCCTGCTCGGTGCGGGTGAGCCGGCACCCGGCCTGCTCGACACCGCGCAGACCGCGCAGCTGGCCCGGCTGTTCACCAGCCAGACCATGGACTCGGGCTGGGGGCTGCGAGGGCTGGCCGCCGACGAACCGGGACACAACCCATTCGGCCATCGGACCGGAGCGGTGCGCACTCGCGAGACCGCGCTCGCCGTCGTCGGCCTGGCCGCCGCAGGCCACGAGACGGAGGCGAACGGAGTGCTGAGGGGCCTGCTGGCGGCGGCCGAGCACTTCGGGCACCGGCTGCCCGAGATGTACGCCGGGGAGCAGCGCACCGAGGGGAGTGCCCCCGTGCCCCACCCTGCGGCCTGTCGTCCCGCGGCCACGGCGGCGGCCTCCGGCGTGCTGCTCCTGTCGGCGCTCGCGGGTATCCGCCCCGACGTTCCCGCCCGGACGATCGTCCTTCGGCCGGTGCAGAGCGTGCCCCTGGGAGAGATCGTCCTGACCGGGCTGAGGGTGGCGGGAGCGCCCTTCTCCCTGCGGATCAGCCGGCACGGGCTCGCCATGGTCGAGGAGGCCGCGGACGGCTTGCAACTGGGAGCGTGACCTCGCACGACGCCTTTCGGGTGAAAGAATTCGGAGACCTTCGTGGGTCCTCGCCGGACCCCAGTGGATCAGCCACCGAAGCGGCCGACGAAGGGAGTGTTTATCGTCAGGCAGACGACTATGATCGCCGCATGCCCTACGACCCGTCAGCCTTTCCGCCCTTCGCCGTCACCGTGGATCTGGTCGTGCTGACCGTGCGCCGCCACGCCCTGTGTGCGCTGGCGGTGCGCAGGGGCGAGGCGCCGTTCCAGGGGCGGTGGGCGCTGCCCGGCGGCTTCGTACGGATCGACGAGGATCTTGCGCGGGCCGCGGCGCGTGAGCTGGCCGAGGAGACGGGACTGTGTGTGCACGACCCGTCCGCCCCCGCTCAGGACAACGGCGCCCACCTGGAGCAGCTGGCGACCTACGGCGATCCCGGGCGCGATCCACGGATGCGTGTGGTCAGCGTCGCTCATCTGGCGCTCGCCCCCGACCTGCCCGCACCCCGGGCGGGCGGCGACGCGAGCAACGCGCGCTGGGCACCCGTGGAGGAACTGCTCCAGCAGGCCGGCTACGGCCGCGACGTCGAGCCGCTGGCACCGCTCGCCTTCGACCATGCCCAGATCCTGGCCGACGGTGTGGAGCGGGCCCGGTCCAAGATCGAGTACTCGTCCCTGGCGACCGCGTTCTGCACGCCTGAGTTCACCGTCGGCGAGCTGCGGCGTGTCTACGAGGCGGTATGGGGAGTGGCGCTCGACCCGCGCAACTTCCACCGCAAGGTGACCGGGACCCCCGGTTTCCTCGTTCCCACCGGCGGGACGACCACACGCCAGGGCGGCCGCCCCGCCCAGCTTTTCCGGGCCGGCGGTGCCACTTTGCTCAACCCTCCGATGCTGCGCCCCGAGGTGTGACACCAGGCCCCGGCCGGCGATGGGTCGTTTGCCGACCGGCGGGAAATCGACCTGGGGGCTTATCGGCGAGGCTGCGCCTGCGATCTGTCCGCGCTGTCGGAGACGCGCGGCTCCACGTCCGGTCCGGACCGGGAGCGGTCGCCGAGCGGAAACCCGGGGTGATGCCCGACCGGGAATAGCCTCACCGAGGGGCAGACAGGGTGATACCCGGAAAACCGGACTCGGCGCGCTATCTTGCTGCAGGTGATCCAGGCCTTCGGACTGACCAGCAACCCCCGCAAGGCGCACCCGCCCGCCGTCGACGACGTCTCCTTCGAGGCGCACGCGGGCCGTGTCACGGCACTTCTGGGTGCGCCGCGGGCGGGCAAGACAACGGCACTCAGACTCATGCTCGAACTCCAACACGGCCGCGGGATCACCCACTTCAGAGGGCGTCCGTTGCACCAGATCTCCTATCCGTCGAGCGAGGTGGGTGTCCTCCTCGGTGACGTACCCGGACATCCGGCCCGCTCGGTCCGCGGGCATCTGCGCATGCTCTGCGCCGCCGCCGGGGTTCCGGCCCGACGCGCCGACGAGGTTCTCGAAGTCGTCGGCCTGGTCAGTCTGCGGGAAGAACGTCTGGGCACGCTTTCGCGCGGTATGGACCGCAGGCTCGGTCTGGCCTGCGCTCTGCTGCCGGACCCGCACACCCTGGTACTGGACGCCCCCGCGGACGGACTGTCGGCCCGCGAAGCCCGTTGGCTGCACGACATGCTCCGGGCGCACGCGGCCCAGGGCGGCACCGTGCTGTTCAGCACCGCCGAGCCCAAGGAGGCGGCACGCAACGCGGACTGGGTCGTCACCCTGGACCACGGCAGGCTCGTCGCCGACCAGGAGGCCACGGAGTTCGCCCGCACGCGGCTACGGCCCAGGGTCGCGGTCCGCACCCCGCACGCCGCCCGCCTCGCGGCTCTGCTCGTCAAGGAGGCCCGTACCGACCGGCGCTCGGTCGAGGTCGTTCGAGAGGAGGGCAATCGCCTCTCCGTGTACGGCAGCTCGACCGCCGACATCGGTGACGCCGCCTTCCGCCACGGCATCCTCGTCCATCAACTCGCGGACGAGGTGGGCGACATGGGGCCCGGTGCCGGAACCCGAGCGGCGGACGGGGAACGCCCGGCCGCCATGACCGGGGAACTGGGCGTACCGCTGCCGACGGATGAGCGGCCCGGCGGACCGCAGTCCGAGGACGGGCC
Source organism: Streptomyces sp. NPDC001270 (assembly GCF_042896695.1). Taxonomy (NCBI): domain Bacteria; kingdom Bacillati; phylum Actinomycetota; class Actinomycetes; order Kitasatosporales; family Streptomycetaceae; genus Streptomyces; species Streptomyces sp. NPDC001270. Next base: position 17,983 of record NZ_JBIAXM010000035.1, read on the forward strand.
GCCTGGAGACGATCAGGGTCGAGGCCCGGCGAACCCGGACCCGGAAGAGGCCCGGCTGCAACCGGGCCATGGCGGGTCCGTCCTGAAGCGACCGTGGGCCGGCCACGAAGCGGATCCGGCGACGGAGCCACACCCCGCCGACGAGCCGCTGCCCGCGAGCGCGCCATCGGTCGTGATGTCCCGGGACCTGCCCGGCTTCCCCGTCGCTGAGGACGCGCGGATCGACGCCGACGGTCACCTGGATCCCGACGGCCGCCTGCTGAGCGGCGTGAAACCGGCCGTACTCACGGCCGAGGTGCCGGGGACACCCGGGACCGGGCCCACACCTCCGCTCGTCGCGCAGGCCCCCGACGCGGCGCACACCGCATCCCTCCGCGCCGCCGACTCCTCGACGCCGGACCTGCCCGGTATGCCCGGCACGCGGGCCCACGTGGATTCCTCGCCCTTGCCGGACGGGTCGCTCACCGCTGATGCCCTGTCCGCCCTCCCGCCCCCGATCTCCGTCCGCCCCGCCCCCAGCCCCCTCCGCCCCCTCCGCTACGAGCTGCGCCGCGCCACCGGGATCGGCACGGGCTTCCTCACCTGCGGTGCCGTGCTCGCGCTCTCCGCGCTCATGGCCGTCCTGCTCGCCCGTATCGGCCACACCCCGCAGGCACGGCTGTTCGCGGCATGGCCGCGGGAGGTGCCGCTGCCGCCCGCGGCGCTCGGCGCGGGACTGCTCGGTGCGCTGGCCTTCGGGGACGAGTTCCGCCACCCCGCCCTGGCGGCGGACCGCGGCTCCGTGCCCCGCCGACTGGGGCTGCTCACCGCGAAACTGCTCGTCTCCGGGGCCACGGCCCTGGCGCTGGGCTTCCTCACCGTGGGCTGCGATGCCGAAGTGCTCTATGTCGTCTACGGACGGGAACTGGCGGAAGTTCCCGCCGACTGGCTCTCGCTGGGTGCGAGTTGGTTCGGACTCGTGATCGGGTGCGCCTGGGCCGGAGTGCTGGCGGCGGGCATCTTCCGGTCCACCACGGCAGGGCTCGCAGCGGTGCTCGCCGTACCGGTCGTGGTCGTCCCCCTCGTACAGAAGGCGCTGGCAGGTCCGACCGTGCGGACCGCGGCGGACTTTCCGGTCCGGATGCGGGAGGTCCTGCTGCTCCAGTGGCCCTTCGGGGGAGAGCGGTACCTGGCCGCGGCGGCCCGGGTGCTCGTCCAACCTGTGGGCGGCGCCCTGACGTTGTCCCTGACCGCTCTGCTCTGTGCATATCTGCTCGCGACCCTGCGCAGCAGGGTCAGATGACGACTGTCCGCGCGCTTCCGATCCCAGCGTGTGCACAACTCCCCGGAGCGCGCCCATTTCTTTCCGATAAGGCGTCAATTGCGACGGGGTGAGCGATCACCCTTTCGTGTGCTTTTCACCAAAGACCTCAAGGGAGTTGGAGACAGCGCCGACAAAGGATCCGTGAGTACCCTTGCGCACACCATGATGACCGCCGCCCGCTCCACCGACTCAGGTCTGGTCGGCCCGGGCGAACTCGACCGCTACCCCTACGCCGAGGGCCCTGCCGCCGACCGGGTCGGAACGCCCGCCTGGGACGGCGCGGACCCCGAACTCGGCCGGGTGGGGCGACGTGCCGCGGGCAGCCGCGGACGCGGCCTGCACGGCCAACTCGTCCAGCAGTTGGGACAGATGATCGTCTCGGGCGACCTGGGAGCGGACCGCCCGCTCGTCCCCGAGGAGATCGGCCAGCGCTTCGAGGTGTCCCGTACCGTCGTCCGTGAGTCCCTCCGCGTCCTGGAGGCCAAGGGCCTGGTCAGTGCCCGCCCGAACGTCGGAACCCGGGTTCGCCCCGTCAGTGACTGGAACCTCCTTGACCCGGACATCATCGAATGGCGCGCGTTCGGGCCGCAGCGCGACGACCAGCGCCGCGAGCTGAGCGAACTGCGCTGGACGATCGAACCGCTCGCCGCGCGTCTCGCCGCGGGGCACGGGCGCGAGGACGTCCAGCAGCGCCTCTCCGACATGGTCGAGATCATGAGCCACGCCATGGGGCAGGGTGACGCGCTCACCTTCTCCCGTGCCGACACCGAGTTCCACACGCTGCTCATCCAGATCGCGGGCAACCGCATGCTGGAGCACCTGTCGGGCATCGTGTCGGCCGCGCTCCAGGTCTCCGGCGGGCCGGTCACCGGCTGTGACCGGCCCAACGATGCCGCCCTGGCCCAGCACGCGCGTATCGTCGACGCGCTCGGCACCGGCGACGGCGCCGCGGCCGAGGCGGCGATGCGTCAACTGCTGACCGTCCACCCCGAGGTGGAGCGTGTGGTGCCCGCGCCGCGCGAGCACTGACCGCGGACCGCGGGCGCCGCGGTCGGAGCACACCGCCCCCTGGCGGCGGCGCCGGGCCAGGGAACCGTCCGTCGCCGGACCTCACCGGGTCCCTCCCTGCCCGGAGGGGTCCGGCGGGGCCCGGCGGTGCTTCGGTGAGGTTGGGCCGTACGGCGACGCGGCCCGCCGGACGGAGCGGCCCCGGCCGACACGGTCGCCGACCTCCTCTGCCCGTGTCTGACCGTTTTTGAGTGCTTACGGGGTGTGACTCGGGCCACGAAGATTGGGCGTAACGCTCGGGGGATCAGTGCGATGACCTAAGAGGTGACAGTCGTGGAGGGAATACGGACGCCGTGAACGGCGCTGTGAATCTTCCCGGCATCCGCCCGTGCCGTCGGCCCATCCCCAGGCCGGTGGTCGGCTCCTGTCCGTCATGGACGGGGCCGGAAGCCGTTTTCCAACGTTCCGAGAGGTTGTTCGTGTCGGCCAGCACATCCCGTACGCTCCCGCCGGAGATCGCCGAATCCATCTCTGTCATGGCGCTCATCGAGCGGGGAAAGGCTGAGGGGCAGATCGCCGGCGACGATGTGCGTCGGGCCTTCGAAGCTGACCAGATTCCGGCCACTCAGTGGAAGAACGTACTGCGCAGCCTCAACCAGATCCTCGAGGAAGAGGGTGTGACGCTGATGGTCAGTGCCGCGGAGCCCAAGCGCACCCGAAAGAGCGTCGCAGCGAAGAGTCCGGCCAAGCGCACCGCCACCAAGACGGTCGCGGCGAAGACGGTGACCACCAGGAAGGCCACCGCCGCCACGGCTGCCCCGGTCGTGCCGGCCGAGCCCGTCGCTGTCGAGCCTGCCGGGGAAGTCGCGCCTGCCAAGAAGGCCGCAGCCAAGAAGACGACCGCCAAGAAGGCCGTCGCGAAGAAGGCCGTGGCCAAGAAGACGGCGGCCAAGAAGACCACCGCCAAGAAGGACGACGCCGAGCTGCTCGAAGAAGAGGTGCTCGAAGAGGCCAAGGGCACAGAGGAGCCGGAGGGCGCCGAGAACGCGGGCTTCGTGCTGTCCGACGAGGACGAGGACGACGCTCCCGCGCAGCAGGTCGCCGCCGCCGGTGCCACTGCCGACCCGGTCAAGGACTACCTCAAGCAGATCGGCAAGGTCCCCCTGCTCAACGCCGAGCAGGAGGTCGAACTGGCCAAGCGCATCGAGGCGGGCCTGTTCGCCGAGGACAAGCTGGCCAACGCCGACAAGCTCGCCCCCAAGCTCAAGCGCGAACTGGAGATCATCGCCGAGGACGGCCGCCGCGCCAAGAACCACCTCCTGGAGGCCAACCTCCGTCTGGTGGTCTCCCTGGCCAAGCGCTACACCGGCCGCGGCATGCTGTTCCTGGACCTCATCCAGGAGGGCAACCTCGGCCTGATCCGTGCGGTCGAGAAGTTCGACTACACCAAGGGCTACAAGTTCTCCACGTACGCCACGTGGTGGATCCGCCAGGCCATCACCCGCGCCATGGCCGACCAGGCACGCACCATCCGTATCCCGGTGCACATGGTTGAGGTCATCAACAAGCTCGCGCGCGTGCAGCGCCAGATGCTCCAGGACCTGGGCCGCGAGCCCACCCCGGAGGAACTGGCCAAGGAACTCGACATGACCCCGGAGAAGGTCATCGAGGTCCAGAAGTACGGCCGTGAGCCCATCTCGCTGCACACCCCGCTGGGCGAGGACGGCGACAGCGAGTTCGGTGACCTCATCGAGGACTCCGAGGCCGTCGTCCCGGCCGACGCGGTCAGCTTCACGCTCCTCCAGGAGCAACTGCACTCCGTCCTCGACACCCTGTCCGAGCGTGAGGCGGGCGTCGTCTCGATGCGCTTCGGTCTCACCGACGGGCAGCCGAAGACCCTCGACGAGATCGGCAAGGTGTACGGCGTGACGCGTGAGCGCATCCGCCAGATCGAGTCCAAGACGATGTCGAAGCTGCGCCACCCCTCGCGTTCGCAGGTGCTGCGCGACTACCTCGACTAGTCACCGACTGCCCGTCCCGACCGCCTCGGCCGGTCACGAACGACGGACGCGAAGGCCCGGTCTTCCCCCACGGGGAGCCGGGCCTTCGTGCTGCGGGTCGTCGCGCTCTGCATGACTCTGGGTGTCCCAAAGGCACTCAGAGTGAGGAGCGTGCATGCGTCGCCCCATCGCGCGAGCACTGATCCGGCCGCTGGTCCTGGCGGCCACCGCGACCGCCATACCGCTGGCCGGCGCCGCCCCTGCGGCGGCGGACGGCGTTGTCGTCGGTGGCTTCCCCGTAGACGTCTCACAGAGCCCCTGGACGGTCGCGCTGGCGAGCCGTGACCGGTTCGGGGGTACGCGGGCCGGGCAGTTCTGCGGTGGCGTGGTGATCAGCAGGACCACCGTGCTGACCGCGGCCCACTGCATGACCGAGGAAGTTCTGGGAACGCTGCCGAGCCAGGCACACGACCTCAAGGTCATCGCCGGCCGTACGGACCTGCTGTCGACCCAGGGGGAGGAGATCGCCGTACGCGAGATCCGGATCAATCCGGGCTACGACGCGGACAAGAACGTCGGTGACTTCGCCGTGCTCACCCTCGCCACCTCGCTGCCGCGGAGCGACGTCGTCGACATGGCGCCGACGGGCGACCGGGCCTACGCGCCGGGCACGAGCGCCACCGTGTACGGGTGGGGTGATCTGACCGGCGCCGGGAACTATCCGCGGAAGTTGCATGGCGCACGCGTGCGCGTGCTGCCCGACGCCCAGTGCGCGCAGGCGTACCCGGGCGGAGTCGACGGAACGTATCGCGCCGACACCATGCTGTGCGCGGGAGAGTCCAGGGGCGGCGCGGACGCCTGCCAGGGCGACAGCGGAGGGCCGCTGGTCGCCGAAGGGCGGCTCATCGGACTCGTGTCATGGGGGAGCGGCTGCGGGCGGGCTGGGAGCCCTGGTGTGTACACCCGGGTCTCCGAAGTCGTCAGGGCGCTGGACGCGGGTACCGTCCATGCCGCGCGAACGCCGCACACGGGCGTCTGACGGCCTCGGACCGGCCGCCCGGGGTGTGGGGGGCCACGACGACGGGCGGTCGTTCCTGGCGGAGCGGCCGCCCGTTCACCGGCTTGTGCCGAGACTGGCTCGTCGTGGCTGCGCGAGGTGTCAGCGCTCTTCTTCGGAGGCGGATGCCGGAACGGTCGTCAGCCGCTCCGTCTCGTCCTGTATCTCAGCGGCGATCTTCTTGAGTTCCGGCTCGAACTTGCGGCCGTGGTGGGCGCAAAAGAGCAGTTCGCCGCCGCTCAGCAGGACGACGCGCAGGTATGCCTGGGCGCCGCAGCGGTCGCAGCGATCGGCGGCCGTCAACGGGCTCGCGGGGGTCAGAACAGTAGTCACGTCGCCTCTTCTCTAGCTCGACGAGCTGTCGTACCAGGGTCAACATCCAACCAGCCCGAAAACGTTCCCGCTCGTGGCTTCTCCTCGAAAAAAATCTTTCCGGGGCGGCTGTCTGCTGCCGGTTGGCGGCGAATGTGCCGTATTACGTGTCTATGTGTCTTACGGGTTCGCGCTGTTTATCGGGTTTCGGTCCCCCCGGCTGGCTTGCCGGTTGTGCAAGAGGACGTGCCCGGAGCCTAAATGGTTCATGCCTCGAAGGGAACGTGATATGTACTTCACTCCATGGGGGGATCGAACACCCATGCGACCCTCGACTAGTCTGAGTTCAGACGAGGGTGGCGTTACAACGGCTCTACCTGGCCTCGGTACCCTCTTGACGGCGACCGAAGCCGCGCCCTTACCCAGAAGGGCCCCACCTGAAATTCAGCGAGGAGCGAACCGCGTGACCGCCGATACGTCCGTGCCGTCCACTGCGCTGCTGGCAGGAGCAGACTTGGACGGCTCCAACTACACCGCGCGGCACCTGCTCGTCCTCGAGGGTCTCGAGGCCGTGCGCAAGCGTCCGGGCATGTACATCGGTTCTACCGACAGCCGCGGTCTGATGCACTGCCTGTGGGAGATCATCGACAACGCCGTGGACGAGGCCCTCGGCGGCTACTGCGACCACATCGAGGTGATCCTCCACGACGACGGTTCCGTGGAGGTGCGGGACAACGGCCGTGGCATCCCCGTGGACGTCGAGCCCAAGACCGGCCTGTCCGGCGTCGAGGTCGTCATGACCAAGCTGCACGCCGGCGGCAAGTTCGGCGGCGGCTCGTACGCGGCCTCGGGCGGTCTGCACGGTGTGGGCGCCTCCGTGGTCAACGCGCTGTCCGCCCGCCTCGACGTCGAGGTGGACCGCGGCGGCCACACCCACGCCATCAGCTTCCGGCGCGGTGTCCCGGGCGCCTTCGCGGCGGGGGGCCCCAGTGCCAAGTTCGAGGCCAAGAGCGGCCTGCGCAAGACCAAGAAGATCCCCAAGACCCGCAACGGCACGCGCGTGCGGTACTGGGCCGACCGCCAGATCTTCCTCAAGGACGCCAAGCTCGCCCTGGAGACGCTGCACCAGCGCGCCCGCCAGACCGCGTTCCTCGTACCCGGCCTGACCATCGTCGTACGCGACGAATTCGGTCTCGGCGAGGGTGGCAGCAAGGGCGAGGAGTCCTTCCGCTTCGACGGCGGTATCAGTGAGTTCTGCGAGTACCTGGCCACCGACAAGCCGGTCTGCGACGTCCTCCGCTTTTCGGGCCAGGGCATCTTCAAGGAGACTGTTCCGGTCCTCGACGAGCACGGCCAGATGACCCCGACGGAGGTCACCCGGGAACTGGGTGTGGACGTCGCGATGCGCTGGGGTACCGGCTACGACACGACCCTGAGGTCCTTCGTCAACATCATCGCCACCCCCAAGGGCGGTACCCACGTCGCCGGCTTCGAGCAGGCCGTCACCAAGACGATGAACGAGGTGCTGCGGGCCAAGAAGCTCCTGCGCGTCGCCGAGGACGACATCGTCAAGGACGACGCCCTGGAAGGGCTCACCGCCGTCGTCACCGTGCGCCTGGCCGAGCCCCAGTTCGAGGGCCAGACCAAGGAGGTCCTCGGTACGTCCGCGGCCCGCCGCATCGTGAACACCGTGATCTCCAAGGAACTCAAGGCGTTTCTGACCTCCACGAAGCGGGACGCCGCGGCACAGGCGCGGGTGGTCCTGGAGAAGGCGGTCGCCGCGGCCCGCACACGCATCGCGGCCCGCCAGCACAAGGACGCGCAGCGCCGCAAGACGGCCCTGGAGTCCTCGTCCCTGCCCGCCAAGCTCGCCGACTGCCGCAGCGACGACGTCGAGCGCAGCGAGCTGTTCATCGTCGAGGGAGACTCCGCGCTCGGCACGGCGAAGCTCGCCCGGAACTCCGAGTTCCAGGCCCTGCTGCCGATCCGCGGAAAGATCCTCAACGTCCAGAAGTCGTCTGTGACCGACATGCTGAAGAACGCCGAGTGCGGCGCGATCATCCAGGTCATAGGAGCGGGCTCGGGGCGGACGTTCGACCTCGACACGGCGCGGTACGGCAAGATCATCATGATGACGGACGCCGACGTCGACGGCTCCCACATCCGCTGCCTGCTGCTCACGCTGTTCCAGCGCTACATGCGGCCCATGGTCGAGGCCGGCCGGGTGTTCGCCGCGGTGCCGCCGCTGCACCGCATCGAACTCGTCCAGCCGAAGAAGGGCCAGGACAAGTACGTCTACACGTATTCGGACCGTGAGCTGCGCGACAAGCTCATGGAATTCCAGACCAAGGGTGTCCGGTACAAGGACTCCATCCAGCGCTACAAGGGTCTGGGCGAGATGGACGCCGACCAGCTGGCGGAGACGACGATGGACCCGCGCCACCGCACCCTGCGCCGGATCAACCTGTCCGACCTGGACTCCGCCGAGCAGGTCTTCGATCTGCTGATGGGCAACGACGTCGCTCCCCGCAAGGAGTTCATCTCCAGCTCGGCGGCGACGCTGGACCGCTCGCGGATCGACGCGTAGCCGACCGGCTGCGAAGCGTGGCAGCGGACTGGCTGCGGCCCCAGGGGCGCAGCCGGTCCGCTGTGCTGTGTACGGGACGGGGACGGCGGATACGGGCACGGGACCCGGCGCCGGCATCCGTACACGCGTCGGGTGTGTGCGTCCCCACGACCAGGGTTCGCCGGCGCCGGGAGCGGTGCTCTCAGCGGTCCGGTCTGGCGGGTCTGACACACCAGCGGTGAGATGCCGCCCCCCGGCGCCCGGCGCCCGGCGCTCCAGGGCCCGGCGGCAGGGTTGCGTGGCCGGGTTCTCCACCCACGGGTGGAGAACGGACGACCTGCGGATCCACCCCTGATCCACCCGGGCTCCGATTCGCTGACCTGCGTGTTTCCGTAGCGTCGTAGGAGTCGGCAGCACCCGCTGCCGACATCCCCCTTCCGCTCACGGAGGCTTTGATGTCCGGGCTCGTCAACGCGCTGGTGATCGTGGCTGTCGTCGCGCTGGTGATCGCGCGGCAGTTCCGTGCCCGCCGGATCAGCACCGACCGGCGCTGGTGGATCCTGCCCCTGGTCCTGGCGTTCGTCGCGCTGCGCGAGCCCGGCATGATCGACGCACACCACCGCGCCGAATCCGTCGCGCTGCTCGCGGCCGAGCTGGTCATAGGGCTGGCGATGGGCGCCGGCTGGGCCTGGACCACACGGGTGTGGACGGAGCCGGACGGTGCCGTCTGGTCCAAGAGCACGAAGGCGAGCGCGGCCGTCTGGGTCGCCGGTATCGCACTGCGCGTCGGCCTCTTCGCCCTCGGTGCGGCGTTGGGTGTCCATCAGGACAGCTCTGCCCTGCTCCTCGCGCTCGCGGGTACTCTCGTGGTCCGCTCGGGCGTTCTGATCTGGCGGGCGCAGTCCCTCACCGCGGCAGGCGGCCGCAGCGCGGCGTACGGTGACGCCAAGCGCCGGTCGGCGTGGAAGGAGGGCGTGTGACGGAGAACACCTGGACGCGCTGGCCCTCCCGCGAGGCGCTGGGCCGCGAGGGGGTCACCAGGCCGAGGCGCCTGCTCGCCTGGTCCGTGCGGATGCTGGTGCTCGGCGTGCTGGTCTGGGGCGCCTTCGACGCCAACCACGTCAACGTCTGGGGCAAGGTCGCGACCGTGGGCGGGATCCTCGTGACCGCGGCCTTGTCCTGGGGCTTCTACCACACGACCTACCGTCACCGGCTGTGGCCCTCCGTCGTGCTGATCGTTCTCCTTCTGGGCATGGCCGGTCTCGCCGGGGCGACGGGGTTCCGGGGGCCGGCGCTGGTCGTGTGGTGCGGCTGCGCCATCGCGGCACTGGAGCGGCTCCCTCTCGGAGCGGCACTGCCGGTCACCGCGGTCGCCCTCACCTCCTTCTCCGTGATCAACACCGACGTCTGGCTGACCACGGCGGCCGTCGTGGTGGGCATGGCCCTCGCCGGGTACGTCATGCGCCTGGACGCCGAGGCGCGGGGCAGCGCGCAGCGCCTGCTCGCACAGGAGCGGGCCGCCCGAGCGGCCGAGGCGGAAACCGCGGCACTGGCGGAGCGGGCCAGGATCGCCCGGGAGATCCACGACGTCCTCGCGCACAGCCTCTCGGCCCAGCTCGTGCACCTGGAGGCGGCCAGGCTGCTGATCGAACGGGACGCGGACCGCGAGCAGATCCTCGACCGGGTGGTGGCGGCGCGCGGCATGGCCCGGGACGGCCTCGCCGAGACGCGGCAGGCGCTCTCCGCGCTGCGCGGTGAGATGACCCCGCTGGAGGACTTCCTGAGCGATCTGGCCGGCGCCGGTGACGGTGCCGAGGTCACCGTCACGGGAGAACGCAGACCGCTCCCCGTCGAGGCGGCGCAGGCCGTGCGCCGTGTCGCGCAGGAGGCGTTGACGAACGTTCGCAAGCACGCGCACGGAGCCAGGGTCCGTGTCCTGCTGGAGTACGCCGAGCACGAGGTGAGGCTGGACGTCAGGGACTCGGGTGGCAAGCCGGGTGATCTCACGAAGGCCGGCGGCGGGTACGGTCTGCTGGGGATGCGGGAGCGTGCCGAACTGCTGGGCGGCTCGTTGGAGGCCGGGCCGGACGAGGAGGGGTTCGCGGTGACGTTGAAGGTGCCCGTATGACCGGGCAGGTGGGGCGGAAGCCGGCCCGGGTGGTCGTGGCCGACGACCAGACCGTCGTCCGCGAGGGCATTGTGATGCTGCTCGGGCTGCTGCCGGGTATCGAGGTCGTCGGCGCGGTGGGCGACGGGGAGGAAGCCGTCAGGGCGGTCGCGGAACTGGCCCCGGACGTGGTGCTGATGGATCTGCGGATGCCCCGTTGCGACGGGGTGGAGGCCACCCGGCGCATCCGGGCAAAGCATCCCGGTACCCAGGTCGTGGTGCTCACCACCTTCGCGGACGACGAGTCGCTGTTCCCCGCGCTTCGGGCGGGAGCGCGGGGCTACCTCACCAAGGACGCGGACGGCGACGAGATCGTACGCGCGGTGGAGAGCGTGTTGTCCGGGGACGCGGGTCTGTCGCCCAGTGTCCAACGGCGGCTGCTGGAGCGGTTGTCCGAGCCGGAGCCGCAGCCGGCGCGGGTGGCGGCGCCGGACGGGCTGACCTCGCGGGAGACCGAGGTGCTGGTGCTGATCGCGGAGGGGCTGAGCAACCAGGAGATCGCTCGCAGACTGCAGGTCTCCACCGCGACGGTGAAGACCCACATCAACAATCTCTTCGCCAAGACAGGCGTCAAGGACCGTGCTCAGGCGGTGCGCTACGCGTTCGGGAAGGGGCTGGTGCGGCCCTCAGCGGACTGAGTCACCTGATGGGGTGAAGAGGGGAGGGAAGAAGAGTCAGGGATCTTTCCGCTCTGTCCATCCTTGGGCATGCAGTCAAGCAACGGTCGTCCCGGCGGGGACAGGGGTGGTCCAGGAAGTTCGGCCGAGAACCGGGAAGCGGCGCACACGGCGTCGCGCGAGGTGAGGTACGACGATCCCTGGTACGACGCGATGGCCTCCGGCTGGGGAGAGCCGGACAGTACGGGTGCGCTCGCCTCCTCGGTGCCCGGCGCGCGCGAGAGGGGTGAAGAAGCGGCCGTTCGCCCCCGTGACGTCTATCTCGACGTGCAGCGCAGCGCGGCTTTCCAGGAAGTGCGCAGCAGGTACCGGAGGTTCGTGGTGCCCGGTGCCATTGCCTTCTTCGCGTGGTACGTGGGCTATGTGGTCACCGCGACGACGGCCCCCGGTTTCATGGCCCGGCCCGTGGTCGGCGCGTTGAACGTGGCGATGCTGGCCGGGCTGAGTCAGTTTCTGACCACCTTCGTGCTGGCCTGGGCCTATGCGCGGCACGCGCGGCTGCGCAGGGATCGGCCCGCGCTCGAACTGCGCTGGAACACACAGGAGATGGCGCGGGGAGTGCGGGGCGGTCGGTCGTGACGGGGCAGCATCAGTCCCTGGGGCTCCTGCTGTTCGGCGGGTTCGTGGCCGTCACCCTGGGGATCACGACGTGGGTGAGCCGCAGGCGGCAGGGTTCCGCGGAGGAGTTCTACGCGGGCGGGAGGCTCTTCTCCCCGATGGAGAATGGTTTTGCCATCGCCGGTGACTACATGTCGGCGGCCTCGTTCCTGGGCATCTCCGGGCTCATCGCGCTGTTCGGCTACGACGGGCTCCTGTACGCGGTGGGCTTTCTCGTCGCGTGGCTGCTGGTGCTGTTCCTCGTGGCCGAACTGGTCCGCAACTGCGGGCGGTTCACACTGGCCGACGTGGTGGCGGCGCGGATGAGCGAGCGGCCGGTGCGGATCGCCGCGGGAACCGCCTCGGTCACCGTCTCCGTTCTCTATCTGGTGGCGCAGATGGTGGGGGCGGGCAGTCTGGTGGCGTTGCTGCTCGGGCGGACGGGCGCGGCGGCGCAGATGTGGACGGTGATCAGCGTCGGCGCGCTCATGGTGGTCTATGTGTCGCTGGGAGGGATGCGGGCCACCACCTGGATCCAGATCGTGAAAGCGGTCCTGCTGCTCGGCGGGACCATCGCGCTGACCGTGCTCGTGCTGCTGCGCTTTCACGGTGATCTCGACCGGTTGCTGTTCACGGCCGCGAAGCGCAGTGGCCGGGGGGAAGCGTTCCTTGCGCCGGGGCTCAAGTACGGCGGTGACTGGACCGCCCGGTTCGACTTCATCAGCCTGGGCCTCGCACTGGTGCTGGGCACGGCCGGGCTGCCGCACATCCTGTCCCGCTTCTACACGGTGCCGACCGCGCGGGCGGCCCGCCGCTCGGTCGTGTGGTCGATCGGGCTGATCGGTGGTTTCTATCTGATGACGTTCGTCCTCGGGTTCGGGGCCGCCGCGATCGTCGGGCCGCAGGCCGTGCGCGACTCGAACGCTGCGGGGAACACGGCGGTTCCGCTGCTCGCCCTCGACCTGGGCGGCGGGGCGGACTCCACCGGTGGGACGGTGCTGTTCGCGATCGTCGCGGCCGTTGCCTTCGCCACGATCCTCGCGGTGGTCGCCGGGATCACGCTGGCTTCCTCCGCGTCCGTGGCCCACGACCTGTACGCCTCGCTACGGCGGGGACGGGGGCGAGAACGGGGCGAGGCGCGCAGTGAGGTCGCTGTCGCGCGGGTGGCGGCGATCGGCATCGGGGTGGTCGCCATCGGGCTCGGCCTGCTGGCCCGCGACCTCAATGTGGCCTTCCTGGTGGGCCTCACCTTCGCCGTGGCGGCGTCCGCCAACCTCCCGGTGCTGCTGTACTCGCTGTTCTGGCGCGGCTTCACGACGCGCGGCGCGGTCTGGGCCGTGTACGGCGGGCTGGTTCCGGCGCTGGTGCTGGTCGTGCTGTCCCCGGTGGTGTCGGGCAGCCCGGGGTCGCTGTTCCCGGGCGTCGACTTCCAGTACTTCCCGCTGGAGAACCCCGGCATCGTCTCCATCCCGCTGGGCTTCCTCGCGGGCTGGCTCGGCACCGTCACCTCGGCGGAGGTCCCGGACGAGGCCAAGTACGCGGAGACCGAGGTGCGGTCGCTGACCGGTGCGGGAGCCGCATAGGGGCGGACCGCGCGTCCCCACGGGAAACCGTTACGGCACGGGCACGGCCGGGTGGCGTCAGGGCGCCACCCAGGCGTACCGGTGCTCGGGCCGTCCCGTGTCGCCGTACTTCAAGGAGAGGCGCAGCCGGCCCGCCTGCTCCAGATGGCGCAGATAGCGCTGGGCCGTGGAACGGCTCAGGCCCGTCTCGGCGGCGACCTCGTACGCGGACAGCGGATGGTCGGCGCGGTGCAGCACCCCGCAGATGAGGTCGGTGGTGGGCTCCGAATGGCCGCTCGGCAGACCGGGCGAACTCGGCGAGGGCGCGGTGCGCAGTGCGCCGAAGATCCGGTCGACCTGCTCCTGCCCCGTCAGACCCCGCCCGCCGACGCGATCGACCGTGCGGCGCAGGGCGGCGTACGAGTCCAGCCGGGTCCGCAGCGCGCTGAACGTGAACGGCTTGACCAGATAGTGCAGGGCGCCCAGACGCATCGCCTTCTGCACGGTCGTCACGTCACTGGCCGCGGTGATCATGATGACGTCGGTGCCATGGCCCTCTTCCCGCATCCGGTGGACCAGTTCGAGCCCGGTCCGGTCGGGCAGGTAGTGGTCGAGCAGGACGAGGTCGATGGCTCCGCGTTCCACGGAGGCCAGGGCCTGGGCAGCACTGTGCGCGCGGGCGGCCACCCGGAAGCCGGGAACCTTTCCCACGTACTTGGCGTTGATCTCGGCGACACGGAAGTCGTCGTCCACCACCAGGACGTCAATCATGGGGCCTCATTTCCTCAAGGCCAGGCGAGCGTTAAGCCCGTGTTTCGGCTCCGCAGTTGTAGCGCGAGCAAAACGAGCACAAAAGCCTGTTGCGAGCAAAAGAACGGATTGCGCTCAGAAGACTGCTGCTGTGGCGGGGGCCACACCTACGGTCCCGGAGCATGAGCGCAGACACCGGCCCCGCCATCGAGCTACGGGGCGCGAGCAAGATCTTCAAGACCCCGTCGGGGGGTCTGCACACGGCTGTCCGGGGCCTGGACCTCACCGTCGGACGCGGTGAGTTCGTCGCCGTCGTCGGACCGACGGGCTGCGGCAAATCCACCACGCTGACCCTCGTCAGCGGCCTGGAGGAGCCCTCCGAGGGCGAAGTGCTGGTGGCCGGGGAGCCGGTCGCCGGGGTCGGCGACAAGGTCGGCTTCGTCTTCCAGCAGGACGCGACCTTCCCGTGGCGGACGGTCCTGTCCAACGTCATGGCGGGCCCGCGCTTCCGCGGCGTACCGAAGACGGAGGCCAAGCAGAAGGCCCGCGAATGGCTGGCCCGGGTCGGACTCGCCGCCTTCGAGGACCGTTACCCGCACCAGCTCTCCGGCGGTCAGCGCAAGCGCGTCGCCCTGGCCGCGACCTTCGTCAACGATCCGGAGATCCTTCTCATGGACGAGCCCTTCTCGGCGCTCGACGTGCAGACCCGGGCGCTGATGTCGGACGAACTCCTCGAACTGTGGGAGGGCACGGGCGCCTCGGTCGTCTTCGTCACCCACGACCTGGAGGAGTCCATCGCGCTGGCCGACAAGGTGGTCGTGATGACCGCCGGGCCCGCGACCGTGAAGCAGGTCTTCGACATCGACCTGCCCCGGCCGCGCAAGGTCGAGTCGGTCCGCCTGGAGCCGCGGTTCATCGAGATCTACCGCGAGATCTGGGAGTCCCTCGGCGAAGAGGTCCGTATCACCCGTGAGAGGAGTGCGGCCCATGTCGCATGACGTCCTCGCCACCCCCGTCGCCGGCACGGACAAGCCCACGGACCGTACGCGGAGCCGGGCCAGGGCGGCCCGCAGACGCAAGGCCGTCGTCATGGCCGGCCGGGCAGTGCTCCTGATCGCCGTGCTCGGTCTGTGGGAGGGGCTCTCCCGGGCCAAGGTCATCGATCCGTTCAACTTCTCGATGCCGTCGAAGATCTGGGACCAGATCTACACCTGGATCACGCACGGGACCGCGCTCGGCTCACTGGGCGAGCAGATCTGGTACACGCTCTACGAGGCACTGCTGGGCTGGGTCATCGGTGTGGTCGCCGGTGTCGTCCTCGGTATTGCGCTCGGGCGGATCACCTTCCTCGCCGATGTCCTTGGTCCATACATCAAGGTGCTCAACTCGATCCCCCGGATCGTCCTCGCCCCGATCTTCGTGATCTGGTTCGGGCTCGGCCCCGCCTCCAAGGTCGCGTCCGCCGTGGTGCTCGTCTTCTTCCCGGTCTTCTTCAACGCCTTCCAGGGCGCCCGCGAGGTCGACCGCAATCTGGTCGCGAATGCCCGCGTCCTGGGCGCAAGCGACCGGAGGGTGACCCTTCAGGTCGTCATCCCCTCGGCCACCTCGTGGATCTTCACCAGCCTGCACGTCAGCTTCGGCTTCGCCCTGATCGGTGCGATCGTCGGCGAGTACATCGGCGCCACCAAGGGCGTCGGCCTGCTCGTCGCGCAGTCCCAGGGCACCTTCAACTCGGCCGGCGTGTATGCCGCGATGGTCATCCTCGCCGTCGTCGCACTCGTCGCCGAGGGGCTGCTGACCTTCGCCGAGCGGCGCATCTTCCGCTGGAAGCCGACCGACTCCGAGCAGTGACGGCCGCGAAGGCCGCCCTCCCCTTTCCCGCACCGCATCCTCACAAGGACGTGAACCGTCATGCGCAAGACCGCCAGACTCGCGGCGCTGTCCGTCGCCGGCCTGCTCGCCCTCTCCTCGCTCACCGCCTGCGCCAACGACGCGGCCAGTACCGCCGCGGGCAGCGGCAGCGGTGGAGGCGGCAAGGGGGAGCAGGTCAAGATCATGGTCGGTGGCCTGGACAAGGTCATCTACATGCCCGCGATGCTCACCCAGCGGCTCGGCTACTTCGACGCCGAGGGACTGAACGTACAGCTCCTGACCGAGCCTGCCGGAGTCCAGGCCGAGACCGCGCTGGTCGCCGGCCAGGTCCAGGGAACGGTCGGTTTCTACGACCACACGCTCGACCTCCAGGTGAAGGGCAAGTCCGTCGAATCCGTGGTGCAGTTCTCGCACGCGCCCGGCGAGGTGGAGGTCGTCTCCGCGAAGGCGGCCGGCGACATCGCGTCGCCCAAGGACTTCAAGGGCAAGAAGCTCGGCGTCACCGGACTCGGATCCTCGACCGACTTCCTCACCAAGTACCTCGCCGTCAAGAACGGGGTGGCCGTCAACGAGTTCACGCCCGTCGCCGTGGGCGCCGGTCCGACGTTCATCTCCGCGCTCCAGCAGGGCGCCATCGACGGTGGCATGACGACCGACCCGACCGTGGCGACGATCCTGGAAAAGAAGGCCGGGAAGATCCTCCTCGACATGCGCACTCCCGAAGGCTCGCAGGAGGCGCTCGGCGGCCCGTATCCGTCGTCAAGTCTGTACATGCAGACGGACTGGGTGAACGGTCACAAGGACACCGTCCAGAAGTTGGTCAATGCATTCGTCAAGACGCTCAAGTGGATGTCCACGCACAGCGCGGACGAGATCGCCGCCAAGATGCCGGCCGACTACTCCCAGGGCGACAAGGCCCTCTACGCGGAGGCGATCAAGAGCACGCTGCCGATGTTCACCGACGACGGCGTGATGCCGCAGAACGGTCCGGAGACCGTCGAGAAGGTCCTCAAGGCGTTCAACCCCAACATCAAGAACGCCCAGGTGGACCTGAGCAAGACGTACACGACGGAGTTCGTCGAGAAGGCCGCGCAGTCGGCGGGCTGACACCCGGCTCCCGTGCCGCCGCGCCGTCAGCCGCGGGCCGCCCACACGTAACGGTGTTCGGGGCGGCCCGCGTCGCCGTATTTCAGGGTCAGCCGGGCCTGTCCCGTGCGCTCCAGGAGCTTCAGATAGCGCTGGGCGGTCTGCCGGCTCACGCCGGTCCGCTCGGCGATCTCCTGGGCGGACAGCGGCCCGCCGGCGTTCATCAGGCACCGGCGGACCAGTTCGGCGGTGGTGGGGGAGTGCCCCTTGGGCAGCTCCGGGGCGGCAGGCGCGGACAACGCCCCGAAGATGCGGTCCACCTCGGCCTGTTCGGCCTCACCGCCGCTGTCCAGCGTGCGGCGCAACTGGGCGTACGCCTCCAGTTTGGTGCGCAGTCCGGCGAAGGTGAACGGTTTCACCAGGTACTGCAGGGCACCGTGGCGCATCGCCGCCTGCACGGTCGACACGTCCCGGGCCGCCGTCACCATGATGACGTCGGTCTGCAGGCCGCGCCTGCGCATCTCCCGGATGACGGCGAGGCCCGTCTCGTCGGGCAGGTAGTGGTCCAGGAGGACCAGATCGAGCCCGGGCAGCGCCTCGATCCGGCGCAGGGCCCCGGCGGCGTCGTGCGCCTGACCGGCCACGTGGAAGCCCGGCACCTTCTCGACGTAGGCGGCGTTGACGCGGGCGACCCGGGCGTCGTCGTCCACGATCAGGACCTCGATCATCGGGCATCCTCCTCGGCGGCGGTCTCCGCGGGCGCCGTCAGCGCCGGTTCCAGCCCCTGCTCACGTCCTGGTTCCAGCGCCGGGTCCGCCAGGGCCTCCGGCAGCACCACCGTGAACTCCGCGCCTCTGCCGCCCGCCTGGCCCACCGACGCGCTGCCGCCCTGCCGTTCGGCGAACCGGCGCACCAGGGACAGCCCGAGCCCGCGCTTGCCGTGCGCGGGCGGCTTCTTCGTGGACCATCCCTCGGTGAAGACCAGTTCACGCTTCTCCACCGGGACACCGGGTCCGGTGTCGCGCACCTTGAGCACGGCCGTGCGTCCCTCGGCGCGCAGTTCGACCTCCACGCGCGCGTGCGGGGTGCCGGCCACGGCGTCGAGCGCGTTGTCCACCAGATTGCCCACGACCGTGACCAGGCCCCTGGGCTCGATCAGCCGGTCCGGGAGCCGGGTGCGGTCCGAGATCCACAGGGCGACGCCGCGTTCGGCCGCCACCGTCGCCTTGCCGACCAGCAGAGCGGCGAGCAGCGGGTCCTGGATCTTCTCGGTCACCTGCTCAGCGGTGACCCGGTGGTCGCCGACCACCTCTCCGACGAACTCCACGGCGTCGTCGTACATCTCCAGTTCGAGCAGGCCGAGCAGCGTGTGCATGCGGTTGGCGTGCTCGTGGTCCTGGGCGCGCAGCGCGTCGATCAGGCCCCGCGTGGAGTCGAGCTCGCGGCCGAGCTGCTCCAGTTCGGTTCGGTCGCGCAGGGTGGCCACCGCGCCGCCGTCACCGGTGGGCATCCGGTTGGCCACGAGGACCCGCTGGCCGCGGACGGTCAGCAGGTCGGTGCCGGTCACCCGGCCGGCCAGGACGTCGGTCGTCCGGCCCTCGCCGAGCGCCTCGTCGGGGGTCCGTCCGACGGCCTCGTCGCCGATGCCGAGCAGGCGCCGCGCCTCGTCGTTGAGCAGGCGGACGCGGCCGGTGCGGTCCAGGGCGACGACGCCCTCCCGGATGCCGTGCAGCATCGCCTCCCGCTCCGCGAGCAGGGCCGAGATGTCGGAGAAGGCCAGGTCCCGGGTCTGCCGCTGGACCCGGCGGGAGATCAGCCAGGCGGCCAGCGCGCCGACCGCCAGCGCGCCGCCCGCGTAGGCGAGCAGCCCCGGGATGGCGCTGAGCAGCCGGGCCCGCACGCTGTCGTACGCGATGCCCACCGAGACCGCGCCGACGATCCTGTGGTGGGTGTCGTACAGCGGTACCTTGCCGCGCGCGGAGCGGCCCAGGGTGCCCTTGTCGATCTCCATGACCTGCCGTCCGGCCAGCGCCGCGCTCGGGTCGGTGGAGACGACGCTGCCGATCTCCGCGGGCGTGGTGTGCGACCAGCGCACGCCGTGCAGGTCCATCACCACGATGTACTCGGCGTTCGTGGCGTGCCGGATCCGCTCGGCCTCCGCCTGCACCGGTCCGTCGACGGACGGCCGGGTGTGCTGGACGCCCTCGGCGATCTGCGGATCCTGCGCGGTGGTCTCGGCGATGGCCAGCGCGCGGCGCATCGCCTCCTGGTCGAGTTGCTTGCTCAGCGGGGCCAGGAACAGCCCGGTGGCGAGCACCGCGACTCCCGCGGCGATCGCCAACTGCGCCACGAGGACCTGCGAGAACACCCGCCGTGGCAGCCCGAGACGCAGCCGGCGCGCGGGGGGAGTGGGACTCATGTCCACGACAGTACGGGGGTGGGCGGACCGAGCCGTAGGGGGTGTGGTGTGGATCTCTTGACCGTATCTCGGGGGTGTGTGGTAGGCGGGACGCCGGGGATCCGGATCAGCCGGCCGGAACCGTCGCGGGCAGTTCGCGCACGGCCACCACGTCCATCCGGGCGGGTGCGCCCAGCGCCGCGGCGCCGCAACTCTCCTGGCGCGGCGGCAAGGAGGCGCCCTGGGCCACGATGACGCGCCACCGGCGGCCGTCGGTGTGGGCGACGGTCACCTCCCAGCGTGGCGCCGCGCCGTCGGTGCGTACGACGCCCAGCGTGTCCGCCGCGTACTCGCCCGCCGCCGTGCGCACGGCCAGTTCGGCCGCCTGACCGGGCCTGTTCCAGGCCGAGTTCCCGCGGCACCCCTGGACGACGATCCGGCCCTCCTGGACGCCGTGCAGAACCTCCTTGACGGTATGGGCCTCGGCCCTGCCGTAGGAGTAGCCGTACGGCAGGACGAGCACCGTCGGCGAGAAGCGATGTCCACCCAGATGGGTGACCTCCCACACGCCCGGTACGCCGGACGCGGTGAGTTCGGCCGCGAGGGGACGGCCGAGCAGGGCGCAGCAGCGGTCGCGCTTGCCGTTGGTGCAGACGAGCGCGAGCGGACCTGCCTCGTGCGCGCGGCCGCCGAGCGCCGTGTCGAACGTGCGGTGGTCGCCCGCGCCGAGGGCGGCGTAGTCGAGGTCGAGCAGCCCTCGCGGGTCGCGGGTC
Organism: Streptomyces sp. NPDC001270; assembly: GCF_042896695.1. NCBI lineage: Bacteria > Bacillati > Actinomycetota > Actinomycetes > Kitasatosporales > Streptomycetaceae > Streptomyces > Streptomyces sp. NPDC001270. The sequence continues at coordinate 38,111 of NZ_JBIAXM010000035.1, forward strand.
GTGGCGCCGCGCAGCCACACCCCGCCGGGCACGGTGTGGGCGGCGTACACCTGGCGCTCGGCGGGCGTGCCGGGGTCGGCGTGGCGGCCGGGCCGCCGGATGAGCGCGATCCGTACGCCGGTGCCGTCGGCGGCGGCCTCCAGGGCGCGGCCGAGCGCGCGGTCCAGGTGGCTCGACGTGAGCGCTTTGACACCCCAGGGGCCGGGCTGTTCCAGCAGCAGCCAGGTCGTCGCCGTGGCCGCCGTACCGGAAACGGGCTCGTCGAGGCTCCGGGAGACGGTTGCGCACCTACTCACAGAGGTGAGCCTAACCTGACTTTGCCCGGGGGTACTTCCGGCCCCGCCCTCCCCGTGCTACTCCGGCAGGGGCTGCGGGGGCCTCGGGCCCACGTAGTGGCCGCTGGGACGCATCCGCATCGGGCGTTCGCCGTACTCCTCCAGGGCGTGCGCGATCCAGCCCGCCGTCCTGGCCACGGCGAAGACCGTCTCGCCCGCCGTCGCGGGCATGCCGCAGGAGGCGGTGAGTACGGCGAGGGCCAGGTCGACGTTGGCGTGCAGCGCGGTGTGCCGGGCGGCCGTGGCGACGATGTCGTGGGCCGCGAGGAGCGCGGGCTCCGCGCGCGGGATGTGCTCCAGGAGCGTGAACAGGGCACGCGCGCGTGGGTCCTCGCCCGGGTAGAGCCGGTGGCCGAGCCCGGGGATGCGGCGGCCGGCCCGGAGTTCGGCCGCGACCACCGGGCCGGCGTTGCCCTCGTCGAGCACGTCGAGCAGCAGCCGGTGGGCCAGTCCGCTGGCCGCGCCGTGCAACGGGCCCTCGATCACGCCGAGTCCGGCCGACACGGCCGCGTAGACATGGGCCCGGGCCGAGGCGGCGACCCGTACCGCGAGCGTCGAGGCGGCCAGATCGTGGTCGACGAGCAGGGCGAGCGCCGTGTCCAGGGCGCGAAGTGACGCCTCGTCGGGGTCACGGCTGGTCAGCCGGCCCCACAGGCGTCGCGCGAGCGGGCCCTCGTCCCGGCCGTACGGGCGCAGCGGCAGCGCGGCGACCAGGGTCGGGATGAGTACCCGCGCGGTCGCGAGCACGGCCTCCTCGGACAGGTCGAAGCGCAGCGGGTCCTCGGTCGCCGCGGCGATGGCCGCGACCCGCAGCTGATCGGTGGGCGCGGCGTGCTCCGGAAGGGCGGTCACGGCCCGGCGGGCGACGGCGACGGTGGCCTCCGGCGCGGTGAAGGTGACCCCGGGGCTCAGCCGCTCGGTCCACAACCACTCGGCGACCTCCTCGTAGGAGTGGCGCGCGGCCAGTGCGACGGCGTCCACGCCGCGGAAGTAGTAGCGGTCCTCGTCGATCAGCGTGATGCGGGTCCGGACGGACAGCTCGCCGCCGTAGGCCGGCCCGGCCTGGCTCTCGCGCCTGTTGCGCCGGGCGAGGGCGGTCACCTCCGCCTCGTCGAAGGTGCTGCCCCGGCCGCCCGGCTCGCGCCTGCTGGTGAGCTGACCGCGGCTCACGTACGCGTACACGGTCTCCGGCTTCACGTCGAGCAGTTCGGCGGTCTCCTTGGTGCTCAGCCTCCGCTCGGGGCCGCCGGAGGCGGGTTCTTGATCGCGCATGGGGGTCACCGTAGTCGCCTCACTGGCGTATGGATCAAATATTGATTGGATCAATATTGACAGGAAATCTGTCAAGCATGGACAGTCTAATCAACTCCAGGGAGGAGAATCATGTCCATCAACAGGGCCCCAGCCACCCTTGTCGATGTGCCGCGCGGACTTGCGGGTGTGGTCGTCGCCGACACCGAGATCGGTGACGTCCGGGGCATCGAGGGCTTCTACCACTACCGCCAGTACCCGGCCGTCGAACTCGCGCGGACCCGCGGCTTCGAGGACGTCTGGCACCTCCTCGCGTACGGCGGACTCCCGGACCCGGAGCGCCGTGCCGCCTTCCTCGCCGAGACCAAGGCGCTGCGCGGGCTCCCCGCCGAGGTCCGTGCCGCGCTGCCGGCCGTGGCCGCGGCGAGCCGCACCTCGGGCCCGCTGGCCGGGGCGCGCACCGCGCTGTCCCTGCTGGGCGCGGCCCGGGGGTTCCGGCCCCTGTACGACATCGACCCCGACCGGCGCCGTGCCGACGCCGTCGCCGCCTGCGCGGCCGTACCGATCCTGCTCACCGCCCTGTACCGGCTCGGGCGTGGGCAGCAGCCGGTGGAGCCGCGCGAGGACCTGTCGTACGCCGCCAACTACCTGTACATGGTGACCGGCGAGGAACCGGACGCGCGGCAGGCCCGGGCGGTCGAGCAGTACGTGATCTCAACCATTGATCATGGATTCAATGCATCAACCTTCGCCGCGCGGGTCATCGCGTCCACCGGCGCCGATGTGGTGGCGTGCCTCGTGGGGGCTCTGGGGGCGCTCTCCGGGCCGCTGCACGGAGGTGCGCCCAGCCGTGCGCTGGACACCCTCGACGCGATCGGCACCCCGGACCGGATCGACGGCTGGATCCGCGAGCGGGTCCTGGCCGGTGACCGCATCATGGGCTTCGGCCACGCGATCTACCGCACGGAGGATCCTCGTTCGCGGATGCTCCGTGAGATCGCCCAGGGCTTCGGTGGACCGCGTGTCGGCTTCGCCGTGGAGGTCGAGCGCCGGGTCGAGGCGATCCTCGCCGAGCTGAAACCCGGCCGCGAACTGCACACGAACGTCGAGTTCTACGCGGGTGTGGTCATGGAGCTGTGCGGACTGCCCCGCGAGATGTTCACGCCCACCTTCGCGGCGGCGCGCGTGGTCGGCTGGAGCGCCAACATCCTGGAACAGGCCGCCGACTCGAAGATCATCCGGCCGGTCGCGCGGTACGTCGGGCCGGAGCCGCAGATTCCGGTGCCGATGCCCGAGTGACGAGGGAGCGGACCCCACGGACACCTACGGGCACCGTCCACGGCCACTCATGGACGCGCACGGGCATCCGCAGACACCCACGGTCCGCTGATGCGCGCGGGCATCCGCTGACGCGCGCGGGCATCCGCAGATACTCACGGGCGCCCACGGGCGTTGACGCACGGGCATTCACGGACACTGACGCACGCTCACCGGCACCACGGGACCGCCGACGCCCACGACGGCGGGGTCCTGTCGCTGCTCGTATCCTGGGTCGGCATTCCATCCCCGACCGTGCGCCGGGCCGTGAGCCGGTGCACGCGTCCGCGTGAGAGAGGTCGCTCAGTGGGGCACCACCGCAGTCCGCAGCAGATCCCGGTCGTCGTACTCGCCGGATTCCTGGGCTCCGGGAAGACCACGCTCCTCAACCACCTCCTCCATCGCAGCGGGGGCAGCCGGATCGGGGCGATCGTCAATGACTTCGGCGCCATCGAGATCGACGCGATGGCCGTGGCCGGCGCCCTCGGCGACTCGACGGTCTCCCTCGGCAACGGCTGCCTGTGCTGCGCCGTCGACACCAGTGAACTCGACGACTACCTGGCCCGGCTCGCCGCCCCGGACACCGGTATCGACGTCATCGTCATCGAGGCCAGCGGGCTCGCCGAACCCCAGGAACTCGTCCGGATGGTGCTCGCCAGCGAACACCCCGGGATCGTCTACGGGGGCCTCGTCGAGGTGGTCGACGCCGCAGAGTTCGATGCCACCCGCGCCCGGCACCCGGAGATCGACCGGCACCTGGCCCTCGCCGATCTGGTCGTGGTCAACAAGCTCGACCGAGCCGAGGACGGCGAGCGGGTGCTCGGCCTCGTCGGCTCGCTCACCGACCGGGCCGCCGTCGTGCCCGCCTCCTACGGCCGCGTCGACCCCGAATTCCTCTTCGACTGCCGCCCGGCCGAGGAACGCATCGGTCAGCTGTCCTTCGACGACCTGCACGAGCACGACGAGGGTGAGCACGGCCCGCACGAGCACACGGGCCATCTGCACAGCGGCTACGAGAGCCTGTCCTTCGTCTCCGACGTCCCGCTGGACCCCCGCCGGCTGATGCGCTTCCTCGACAGCCGGCCCGAGGGGCTGTACCGGATCAAGGGACACATCGACTTCGGGGCGTACGACTGCGGCAACCGGTACGGCGTGCACGCCGTCGGGCGGTTCCTGCGCTTCTACCCCGAGCCCTGGACGGAGAGCGGGGACCGGCTCACCCAGCTCGTCCTCATCGGCGCCGGCCTCGACACCGCCGCCCTCGGCGAGGAACTCCGGGCCTGTGAGAGCGGCGACGCCCCGCACACCGACGAGCACGGCATGTGGGGCGTCCTGCGCTACGTGACGGCTCCGGAGGGCGGGGACGATCCCGAGCGGTACGCCGCCGGGGAACCGGCCCCCGAGGATCCGCCGTTCGGGGACCCGGGCCGGTCCGGCGAGGCGTTCGGGGACCCCGCCCAGCCCGGTGAGGCGTTCGGAGATCCCGTCCAGCCGTCCGGAGAGCCCGTCTAGAAGGCCGGGCCCGCCACCACCGACACCGTCTTCGCCAGCGACACGCCCGAGCCGTCGCGGCGCGGGTCCAGTTCCGGCAGCTCGACCGGCGCCCCGTTCTTCTGCGCCGCCCGCGCCGGGATCGGGCCCACCCAGGCCAGGGACAGGCAGTCCTCGCCCTTCAGGAACCGCTGGCAGCGCACACCCCCGGTGGCCCGGCCCTTGCGCGGATACTGGTCGAACGGGGTCAGCTTGGCCGTCGTGTGCACCGAGTCGTCCAGCGTGCCCCGCGAGCCCGCCACCGTGAAGACCACCGCCTCCACGGCCGGGTCGACCGCGGTGAAGGAGATCACCTTGGCGCCCTCGGTGAGCTTGATACCGGCCATGCCACCCGCCGGCCGGCCCTGCGGGCGGACCTGGGACGCCTGGTAGCGCAGCAACTGCGCGTCGTCCGTGACGAACACCAGGTCCTCCTCGCCGGTGCGCAGCTCCAGCCCGCCGACGATCCGGTCGCCCTCCTTGAGCGCGATGACCTCCAACTCGTCCTTGTTGGACGGGTAGTCGGGCACCACCCGCTTCACCACGCCCTGCTCGGTGCCGAGGGCCAGACCAGGCGACGACTCGTCGAGCGTCGTCAGGCACACCACCGTCTCGTCGTCCTCCAGGCTGACGAACTCCGCCAGCGGCGCGCCGCCCGCCAGGTTCGGCACCGTCGTCGGCTCCGGCAACTGCGGGAGGTCGACCACGTTGACCCGCAGCAGACGGCCGGCGGACGTCACCACGCCCACCTCACCGCGCGCCGTCGCCGGAACCGCCGAGATGATCACGTCGTGCTTGACCCGCTTGGCCCCGGCGTCGGCCGGGTAGGGCTCGGCGTCCGCGGTCCGGGCCAGCAGCCCGGTCGAGGACAGCAGCACCCGGCACGGATCGTCGGCCACCTGGAGCGGCACGGGGGCGACCGGTGCGGCCCCCGCCTCCAGCAGCAGCGTACGGCGGGGGGTGGCGAACTTCTTGGCCACCGCGGCGAGTTCGGCGGAGACCAGCTTGCGCAGCTCGGCGTCCGACTCCAGGATCCGGGTCAGCTCCGCGATCTCCTCGTTCAGCCGCTCCTTCTCCGCCTCCAGCTCGATCCGGTCGTACTTGGTCAGGCGGCGCAGGGGGGTGTCCAGGATGTACTGCGTCTGGATCTCCGACAGCGAGAAGTGCTCCATCAGGCGCGCCTTCGCCTGCGCGCTGTTCTCGCTGGAGCGGATCAGCCGGATGACCTCGTCGATGTCCACCAGGGCGGTGAGCAGGCCCTCCACCAGGTGCAGCCGGTCACGCCGCTTGCTGCGGCGGAACTCCGAGCGGCGCCGCACCACGTCGAAACGGTGGTCGAGGTAGACCTCCAGGAGTTCCTTCAGGCCCAGGGTGAGCGGCTGGCCGTCGACCAGGGCCACGTTGTTGATGCCGAAGGACTCCTCCATCGGCGTCAGCTTGTAGAGCTGCTCCAGGACCGCCTCGGGCACGAAGCCGTTCTTGATCTCGATGACCAGCCGCAGGCCGTGCTCCCGGTCCGTGAGGTCCTTGACGTCGGCGATGCCCTGGATCTTCTTCGAGCCGACCAGGTCCTTGATCTTGGAGATCACCTTCTCCGGACCCACCGCGAACGGCAGTTCCGTGACGACAAGACCCTTGCGGCGGGCCGTCACCGTCTCCACGGACACCGTGGCGCGGATCCGGAACGTGCCCCGGCCCGTCTCGTACGCGTCGCGGATCCCGGAGAGGCCGACGATCCGGCCGCCGGTGGGCAGGTCGGGGCCCGGCACGTGCTTGATCAGGGCGTCCAGGTCGGCGTTCGGGTGCCGGATCAGGTGGCGGGCGGCCGCGATCACCTCGCCGAGGTTGTGCGGCGGCATGTTGGTGGCCATGCCCACCGCGATGCCCGACGCGCCGTTCACCAGCAGGTTCGGGAAGGCGGCGGGCAGGGCCGCCGGCTCCTGCTCCTGGCCGTCGTAGTTGGGCGCGAAGTCGACCGTGTCCTCGTCGATCGACTCGGTCATCAGGCTGGTGGCCTCGGCCATCCGGCACTCGGTGTACCGCATCGCGGCCGGCGGGTCGTCGTTGCCCAGCGAGCCGAAGTTGCCGTGGCCGTCCACCAGCGGGACACGCATCGAGAAGGACTGGGCCATGCGCACCAGGGCGTCGTAGATGGACGCGTCTCCGTGCGGGTGGAGCTTGCCCATGACGTCGCCGACGACACGCGCGCACTTCACGTAGCCGCGGTCGGGGCGCAGGCCCATCTCGTTCATCTGGTAGACGATGCGGCGGTGCACCGGCTTGAGGCCGTCGCGCGCATCCGGCAGGGCGCGGGAGTAGATGACCGAGTACGCGTACTCAAGGTAGGAGCCCTGCATCTCGTCCACGACGTCGATGTCGAGGATTCGCTCCTCGAACGGTTCGTCGGGTGGCGGGGTCTTCGTGCTGCGGCGGGCCATCGCTGCCGGCTCCTCCTGTTTCCGGTCGCTCCCCTGCGGGGCGTTCGTGCTGAAGCGTGAACGTGATCTGCTGCGGACCATTGTGGACCGCGACACTGACAACCCGGGCCAGGCCCCGGTGCCGGCGGCCGGCCCCGGCGCCGGAGCCGGCCGCGGGGCCGCCTCGTGGTATGACCCCCGCAGGCTACGCGATCCGCTGTGGGCGTACGTCCCGCGGGAACTTCGCCCGAGGTCCGCACGCTTGCATACAGTGGCAGGACTGGCAGGAAATCCGCGGTTTCGCAACCGCACCCGCGATCGAAGGGACGTACATGCCCATGGGTCACACGGCCACAGCCGAGGCAGGCTCCGGGGGCCTGACAGCGACCGAGCACCGCCTGGCCAACGGCCTGCGCGTGGTGCTTTCCGAGGACCACCTGACCCCGGTCGCCGCGGTCTGCCTCTGGTACGACGTCGGCTCCCGCCACGAAGTCAAGGGGCGCACCGGTCTGGCTCACCTTTTCGAGCACCTGATGTTCCAGGGATCCGCGCAGGTGACGGGCAACGGGCACTTCGAGCTGGTGCAGGGCGCCGGCGGCTCGCTGAACGGCACCACCAGCTTCGAGCGCACCAACTACTTCGAGACCATGCCCGCCCACCAGCTGGAACTCGCCCTCTGGCTGGAGGCCGACCGCATGGGCTCCCTGCTGGCCGCGCTCGACGACGAGTCCATGGAGAACCAGCGGGACGTCGTCAAGAACGAGCGCCGCCAGCGGTACGACAACGTGCCCTACGGCACCGCGTTCGAGCGGCTGACCGCCCTCGCCTACCCGGAGGGCCACCCGTACCACCACACGCCCATCGGCTCGATGGCGGACCTGGACGCGGCGACGCTGGAGGACGCGCGCCAGTTCTTCCGCACCTACTACGCGCCCAACAACGCCGTACTCTCCGTAGTCGGCGACATCGACCCGGAGCAGACCCTCGCCTGGATCGAGAAGTACTTCGGCTCCATCGCGTCCCACGACGGCAAGCCCGAGCCCCGCGACGGCGCGCTGCCCCTGGTCATGGGCGAGCAGCTGCGCGAGGTCGTCGTGGAGGAGGTCCCGGCCCGCGCCCTGATGGCGGCCTACCGGCTGCCGGAGGACGGCACGCGCGCGTCCGACGCGGCCGACCTGGCGCTCACCGTCCTCGGCGGCGGCGAGTCCTCCCGCCTGTACAACCGGCTCGTCCGCCGGGACCGTACGGCGGTGGCGGCCGGATTCGGCCTGCTGCGGCTGGCCGGCGCGCCCTCCCTGGGCTGGCTGGACGTGAAGACCTCCGGTGACGTCGAGGTGCCGGTCATCGAGGCCGCCATCGACGAGGAGCTGGCCCGGTTCGCCGCCGAGGGCCCCACTCCGGAGGAAATGGAGCGGGCCCAGGCGCAGTTGGAGCGCGAATGGCTGGACCGGCTCGGCACGGTCGCGGGCCGCGCCGACGAACTGTGCCGGTTCGCTGTCCTGTTCGGTGACCCGCAGCTCGCCCTCACCGCCGTGCAGCGCGTCCTGGAAGTGACCGCCCAGGAGGTCCAGGAGGTCGCCCAGGCCCGGCTGCGCCCCGACAACCGCGCGGTGCTCGTCTACGAGCCGCTGTCCGCGGAGTCCGCGGAGCACACCGAGGACGTGGACGTCCCCGAGGACCCCGAGTCCGAAGCCACCGTCGAAGCCGGCGCCGACAACGAGGAGGCGGCCAAGTGACCGAGCTCGCCACGATGGAGTTCCACCCCCAGCCCCGCGCCGGCGAGGCGAAGCCGTGGGCCTTCCCGGCCCCCGAGCGCGGGACGCTGGACAACGGCCTGACCGTCCTGCGCTGCCACCGCCCCGGCCAGCGGATCGTCGCCGTCGAGGTGCTGCTGTCCGCGCCCCTGGACGCCGAACCGGCCGGCCTCGACGGCGTCGCCACGATCATGGCCCGGGCCTTCTCCGAGGGCACCGACCGGCATTCCGCCGAGGAGTTCGCCGCCGAGCTGGAGCGGGCCGGCGCCACGCTGGACGCGCACGCCGACCACCCCGGTGTCCGGCTGAGCCTGGAGGTCCCGGCCTCCCGCCTGGCCAAGGGCCTCGGCCTGCTGTCCGACGCGCTGCGCGCACCCGCGTTCGCCGACAGCGAGGTCGAGCGGCTGGTCCGCAACCGCCTCGACGAGATCCCGCACGAGCTGGCCAACCCGGCCCGCCGTGCCGCCAAGGAACTCTCCAAGGAACTGTTCCCGGCGGCCTCGCGCATGTCCCGCCCGCGCCAGGGCACCGAGGAGACCGTCGCCAAGATCGACGCAGCGGCGGTGCGCGCCTTCTACGAGCGGCACGTGCGGCCCGCCACGGCCACCGCCGTGGTCGTCGGCGACCTGACCGGCATCGACCTGGACGCGCTGCTCGATGAGTCCCTGGGTGCCTGGACCGGCGCCACGTCCGAGCCGCGGCCGGTGCCGTCGGTGAGCGCCGACGACCACGGCCGGGTCGTCATCGTGGACCGTCCCGGCGCCGTCCAGACGCAGCTGCTCATCGGCCGCGTTGGTTCCGACCGGCACGACCGGGTCTGGCCCGCCCAGGTGCTCGGCACGTACTGCCTCGGCGGCACCCTCACCTCCCGGCTGGACCGCGTCCTGCGCGAGGAGAAGGGCTACACCTACGGCGTGCGCGCGTTCGGCCAGGTCCTGCGGTCCGCCCCGGACGGCACGGGCGCCTCGCTGCTCGCCATCAGCGGTTCCGTGGACACCCCGAACACCGGTCCCGCGCTCGCGGATCTGTGGACGGTGCTGCGCACGCTGGCGGCGGAGGGGCTCACGGACGCGGAGCGCGATGTCGCCGTGCAGAACCTCGTGGGGGTGGCGCCGCTGAAGTACGAGACGGCCGCGGCGGTGGCGAGCACGCTCGCCGACCAGGTGGAGCAGTACCTGTCCGACGACTACCAGGCGACGCTCTACCAGCAGCTGGCCGCCACCGGAACCGTCGAGGCCACGGCCGCCGTGGTGAACGCCTTCCCGGTGGACGGTCTGGTGACGGTCCTGGTCGGCGACGCGGCACAGATCAAGGAACCGGTCGAGGCCCTCGGCATCGGCGAGGTCCGCGTGGTTCCCGCGGAGTAGTCCACGGCCCCGCGCGCGTGGCGGTGTCCCGCGCGCGGGGGACACCGCCCGGGCGTCGGGTCCCCGCCGGGCCTCCCGGGCCCACCGGGACCTGGGACCCGCCGGGACCTGGGACCCGCCGGGACCTGGGACCCGCCGGACCGGGGGTCCACCGGGACCCAGGGACCCATCCGGGGACGTTTTCACCCCCGTAGGCCGCCCGCTTGCGGTATGCGCGCGGTGGCCCGCTACGCGCGCGTGGGGCCACGCCCACGCCACGCCCACCACCCGCAGCCGGGGCCGTTCGCCCACACCCACGCACCCGAACCCGTCGCAGCGCCTGAACCCTTCACAGCGCCCGCAGCCGCCACAGCAGCCACATCCGCACCCACCTTCCCCCCTCAAACCGCGGCCCGCCACGCGCGCGTGGCGCCCTGACAGCCGACCGTTCGTCAGTTCCCGAAGTCCTACGCCCCCGTCCCGGCTCCCGGACGCGGCCCCTCTCCCTTCCCGGGAATGCCCGAATTGCGGGGGAGCCTGCCAGTCTGACCTGTGGCATGCGCTACAAACGCCCGGTTCTGTTTGGGGATTGAAAGTTGTCCCCTTAGCGTCATCCGGGCTGTTCGTCAGGCAGTGCGCCGCGCCGCGGCACCGGACAGCCATCGCCGAGTCCCCGTACGGCGCGAGCCGCGGGAGCCGGGGACCCGCGTCCCTGGGATGAACCGGGCCCGCACGGAACCGTAGGAGACCTACCTGCTCCGAACCCTCCCGCAGCGCCTGCACGACCTGGGGCAGCACCGCAGGCCCGGTAGGCGAGAGGGAAGGAAAGGATCAGCCACTCCATGGCGTTCACCCACGCCGCAGGGAAGCACCGGCGCCCCGGCCGGACGCACCGCACCACCACTCGGGCGGCGGGCGTCGCCGCCCTCGCCACCACCGGTGTCATGGGCACCCTCGCGGCCGGCCCGGCACACGCGGCCGGCGCCCCCGCGGAGCGGACCGGTCTCACCCCCGTCGTCGGCCTCAGTGACCTGGTCGCCGAGCAGGTCGATGCCCAGGCGGCCGCGCAGCGGCGGGCAGCGGAGGAGAAGGCGGCCGGGGAGGCCGCGCGCAGGGCGGCGGCACAGCAGGCGGTCGCGGAACGCGCGGCCGAGACCCGGGCCGCCCGCGAAGCCGAGCGTGCGCGCCTGAACGCCTTCGTCGCGCCGATCGCGCAGTCCTACGTCTCCACCGGCTACCGGACCGGCGGCTCCCTGTGGTCCTCCGGCACCCACACCGGCATCGACTTCCACGCCGGCGTCGGCACCGCCGTCGACGCGGTGGGCTCCGGCACCGTGGTGTCGGCCGGCTGGGCAGGCGCGTACGGCTACGAGATCGTGATCAGGATGGCCGATGGCATGTACACCCAGTACGGCCATCTGTCGTCCGTCGGCGTCTCGGCGGGCGGCCAGGTCACCCCGGGACAGCAGATCGGGCTGTCCGGCGCGACGGGCAACGCGACCGGGCCGCACCTCCACTTCGAGGTCCGGACGACGGCGGAGTACGGCTCCGACGTCGACCCCGTCGGCTACCTCCGCGGGCACGGCGTGAACGTCTGACGATCGACGGCGACCCCTCCCGTGACCCCGGCCCGCCGCGCCCGGGGTTTCGTCGTTTCGGACGTGCCGCTGTCCAAAAAATATCCATGGATTCCGGCCCGCCATCGGAAATTCCGGCTCATTGCAATAGAGTCGCGGAACACGCGTCAATCGTCGACGTTTCACGGGGATTAAGGCGGAGGTCGGGTATGCGTATTCCGGCGCACTCGGTGTGCACGGCGATCCGGGACGACATCGTCGCCGGTGTCTACGAACGCGGCAGCCGGCTCACCGAAGAACTTCTCGCGCGCCGTTACGGCGTCTCGCGCGTCCCCGTCCGCGAGGCCCTGCGCACGCTGGAGGCGGAGGGCTTCGTGGTGACGCGGCGGCACGCGGGCGCGTGCGTGGCCGAACCGACCGAGCAGGAGGCCGCCGACCTGCTGGAGATGCGCCTGCTCCTGGAGCCGCTGGGCGCCTCCCGGGCCGCCCAGCGGCGCACCGAGGCCCACCTCAAGCTGTTGCGCGGCCTGGTCCGGCTGGGCCAGGAGCGGGCCAGGCGGGGCAACAGCGAGGAACTGCGATCCCTGGACGGCTGGTTCCACGAGACGCTCGCCCAGGCGTCCGGGAGTCAGGCCCTGACCTCGACGCTCACCCAGCTCCGGCACAAGATCGCCTGGATGTACGCGGTGGAGGCGCCCACCGCCCACGTCGAGTCCTGGGCGGAGCACGGCGTCATCGTGGACGCGGTGGCGCGCGGCGACGCGGAGCGCGCGCGGGCGGTGATGGCCCTGCACACCGAGCGCGCGACCGGCGCGCACCGACCGCGCTTCGCGCGCGGCGACCGCCCGGTATCCGTGAGGACTTCGCAACGTCCCGTAAACATGTCGGGTCTGCGAAATTAACAAGGGCGCCGTATACAAAGAAGAGGTATTCGGTGGCGGTGTATTTCCGCTGCCGTATTTCCGTACGCCCGAATTCTCGTCGAGTGCCGCCCGCGTGTTCTCGTCGGGTGCCGCCCGAGTGTGCCTGCCGTGAATTCGATGCGGCTCGGACGGGAGATGGCCGGGGACGTGCGGGGACACGTGCGGGGACAGGCGGACGCGGGCGGACACGGTGAAGCCGCGCCGCCCGGACAGGGCTGACGCGGCTCCGGTCGCCACTGCGGCGACACGCGCCCGGACGCGGCTGCGTCAGTGCGCGACGGCGGATGCTCAGACGGTCTCGGGCAGCTCCTCCAGCCCCTCGGCGACCAGCTTCGCCAGCCGGTCCAGGGCGACGTCGGCGCCCTCGGCGTCGGAGGTGAGGACGATCTCCTCGCCGCCCTGCGCGCCCAGGCCGAGCACGGCGAGCATGGAGGCGGCGTTGACCGGGGCGCCCCCGGTCTTCGCGATGGTCACCGGGATGCCCGCGGCCGTGGCGGCCCGGACGAAGATGGAGGCGGGACGGGCGTGAAGGCCCTCGGCCCAGCCGACGTTGACGCGGCGCTCAGCCATGTGTTGCTGCCCTTCGGAGTTCAGAGTTGTCTAGACCAGTTTTCCATATGGTGAAGCATGCCCGGAGCGGTGCCGCGTCCGGCCCCGCTGGGTCGCCGGACCGGGGCCTCGGTCCGGTGTCCGTCCCCCACAGACTGCCTCGCGCCGTTGTCCTTGGCGAGCCGTACTCTGGGCCCCATGCGGACCACGGTGGACCGGCCCGGCCGGCACGAGTACCCCGCCCACTGGGAGGCGGACGTGGTACTGCGCGACGGCGGCACCGCACGCATCCGGCCCATCACCGCCGATGACGCCGACCGCCTGGTCAGTTTCTACGAGCAGGTCTCCGACGAGTCGAAGTACTACCGCTTCTTCGCTCCGTACCCGCGCCTGTCCGCCAAGGACGTCCACCGCTTCACCCACCACGACTTCGTGGACCGGGTGGGACTCGCGGCCACCATCGGCGACGAGTTCATCGCGACCGTGCGCTACGACCGCGTCGATACCGACGGCCTGCCCGCGCCCTTCGGCCTGCCACCCGCCACCACCCCGGCCGAAGGGCGCGCCGGGACCGCTCCCACAGTCTCCGACCAGGCCGAGGTCGCCTTCCTGGTGCAGGACGCGCACCAGGGCCGCGGGGTCGCCTCCGCCCTCCTGGAACACATCGCCGCCGTCGCGCGTGAGCGTGGGATCCGCCGCTTCGCCGCCGAGGTGCTGCCTGCCAACACCAAGATGATCAAGGTGTTCACGGATGCCGGCTACACCCAGAAGCGCAGCTTCGAGGACGGCGTCGTACGCATGGAGTTCGACCTGGAGCCCACCGAGCGCTCGCTCGCCGTGCAGCGCGCCCGGGAGCAGCGCGCCGAGGCGCGCTCCGTGCGCCGGCTGCTCGCGCCCCACTCCGTCGCGGTCCTCGGCGTGGGCCGCACGCCCGGCGGCGTGGGCCGCGGCGTGCTCGGCAACATCCGGGACGCCGGGTTCACCGGGAGCCTGTACGCGGTCAACTCGGCCTTCCCCGAGGAACTGGAGGAGGTCGACGGAGTGCCCGCGTACCGCTCGGTGCGGGACATCGAGGGCCCCGTCGACCTCGCGGTCCTTGCCGTCCCGGCCGAGCAGGTGAGGGAGGCGGTCACCGACTGCGGCGAACACGGCGTACAGGGTCTCGTGGTGATCTCCGCCGGATACGCGGAGAGCGGCCCCGAGGGACACGAGCGGCAGCGCGCACTCGTCCGGCACGCGCGCACGTACGGCATGCGGCTCGTCGGACCGAACGCCTTCGGGATCATCAACACCGCCGAGGAGGTGCGGCTCAACGCCTCGCTCGCACCCGAATTGCCGCGCCCCGGGCGGATCGGCCTGTTCGCCCAGTCCGGGGCGATCGGCATCGCGCTGCTGTCCCGGCTGCACCGGCGCGGGGGAGGGGTCACCGGGGTCACGGGCGTCTCCACCTTCGTGTCGTCCGGCAACCGGGCGGACGTCTCCGGCAACGACCTCATCCAGTACTGGTACGACGACCCCGACACCGACGTCGTCCTCATGTACCTGGAGACCCTGGGCAACCCGCGCAAGTTCACCCGGCTGGCACGTCGGACGGCCGCGGCGAAGCCGCTGGTCGTGGTGCAGGGATCAGGATCCGCGCCACTGGGCCACGCGGTCCGGGCCACCCGGCTGCCGCACGCCGCGGTGTCCGCGCTGCTGCGGCAGGCGGGAGTCATCCGGGTCGACACGATCACCGAACTGGTCGACGCGGGACTGCTGCTCGCACGCCAGCCGCTGCCCGCCGGGCCCCGGGTGGCGATCCTCGGCAACTCCGAGTCACTGGGGCTGCTCACCTACGACCGGTGCCTGGCCGAGGGGCTGCGCCCGGGACGCCCGCTGGACCTGACGACGCAGGCCACCGCGGAGGACTTCCACCGGGCGCTGTCCCGGGCGCTCGCGGACGACACCTGCGACGCGGTGGTCGTCACGGCCATCCCGGCGATCGGGGAGGGCCCGCCCCGGGACGCGGAACTGGCGCAGGCGCTGCGCTCCGCCGCCGCGGCGGCTCCGGCGAAGCCCGTGCTCGTCGTGCACGTGGAACTGGGCGGACTCGCGGAGGCGTTGTCCGCCGCGGCCGGCACGGCACCGCAGGCCGGGGCGCAGTCGTCCGGGGAAGATACCGAGCCGCCGTACGATCTGCTCCCGCCCGGGGTGCAGTCGTCCGTGGACGATGCCGAGTCGTCGCACGGTCCGCTCCCGCCCGGGGCGCAGTCGTCCAGGGACGACGCCGAGCCGCCGCACCATCTACTCCCGCCCGGGGCACAGACGTCCGGGGACGACGCCGAGCCGTCGCCTGCCCCGCCACCGCCCGGCGCGCCACGGAGGCGGACCCAGGAGAGCGCCGCACCCGGAGCGGCCCGCGAGGGCACCCGTCTCATTCCCGCCTATCCGGCGGCCGAGCGCGCCGTGCGGGCGCTCGCCGAAGCCGTCAGGTACGCGCAGTGGCGGCGCGAGGCGGCCGATCCCGGGAAGGTGCCCGAGTACGAGGACATCGACGAGAAGGGGGCCGCCGGCCTGATCGCCGGCCTGCTCACCCGCGGACAGCACCTCACGATCGGCACCGAGGAGACCTGCGAACTGCTCGGCAAGTACGGCATCCACGTGCGCCGCGCACTGCCCGCCCCCGGCCCGGACGCGGCCGTCGAGGCCGCCCGCACCCTCGGCTACCCGGTCGCCCTCAAAGCGACCGCCCCGCACCTGCGCCACCGCGCCGACCTGGGCGGGGTACGGCTCGACCTGGCCGACGAGGAGCAACTGCGCCGCGCCTACGCCGAGTTGACCGAGCTGTTCGGAAAGCCGGAGGAACTGCGGCCGGTGGTGCAGGCGATGGCGCCCCGGGGCGTGGACACCGTGGTACGGGCCGTGATCGACCCGGCGGCCGGGGCCGTGCTGTCCTTCGGGCTGGCCGGAGCCGCATCGCAACTGCTCGGCGACATCGCGCACCGGCTGGTCCCGGTGACAGACCGGGAGGCGGCCTCGCTGGTGCGCTCGATCCGGACGGCGCCGCTGCTGTTCGGCTGGCGCGGCTCCGCGCCGGTCGACACGCCCGCCCTGGAGGAGGTGCTGCTGCGGGTGTCCCGGCTGGTTCACGACCACCCCGAGGTGGTGGCCGTCACCCTGGAACCGGTGGTCGTGGCCCCGCACGGCCTGAGCGTCCTCGGCGCCGCGGTACGGCTCGCGCCCGCGCCGGTCCGCGACGACCTCGGACCCCGGACGCTTCCGGTGTACTGACGCGGGCCCGCCGTATCGCCGCGGGGCCGGTCGAGGCCGCAGTGCCCTGCCGCGGGTCCGCCGGCAGCCGTACCGCCGAGTGCTCGCCTGCCGCCGTACCGCCGCCGAGTCTCCCCGCGTCCTGACGCGGACCCGACACGCACTCCCCGGCGGGGGCTCTCCCCGACAGGGCCTCTCCCCAGCGCCGAGTCTTCCGGACGCCTCGTCTTCCAGCGCACCGATCCGGGAGGACCGCCTCGCAAACCGTGCCGACGGCCACCGGCCTGCCCCACGCACTGGCCGGACCCGCATACCGGCCCAGTGTCCCCGACCGGCCGGAACCCGCGCGCCGGCCGATGATCCCTCCTGCCCGCCCGGTCCGGCCGGACCCACCCACCCGCCGGACCGGCCTTCCCGACGGGACCGGACGGCGTTCTCGACTCGTCCGGACCGGCATTCCCGACTCGTCCGGATCGGCGTTCCCGACCGGACCGGAGCTCACGGGCCCACGGACTAGGATGGACGCCATGGCCAAGACCAGTACGACGACCCAGGGGCTGCGTGCGGCGATCGAGCGCAGCGGCTACTACCCGGCCCTCGTGGCCGAGGCGGTGGAGGCCGCCGTGGGCGGTGAGCCCATGCGGTCGTACCTGGTCCACCAGGAGACGACCTTCGACCAGAACGAGGTGCGGCGGCACGTGACCGTGCTGGTCCTCACCGGCAACCGGTTCATCGTCAGCCACACCGACGAACAGGCCGCCGACAGCGACTCCCCGACGCCGTTCGCCACCACCTCCACGGAGTCCGTGAAACTCGACCGGATCTCGTCCGTGGTGGTCAGCCGTGTGGTGGCCAACCCGGAGCAGTACAAGCCCGGTACACCGCCCCGCGAGGTCGTGCTGACCATCGGCTGGGGCGCCGTCTCCCGTATCGACCTGGAACCCGCCGCCTGCGGTGACCCGAACTGCGAGGCCGACCACGGCTATACGGGCAGCTCCACGGCGGACGACCTCAGTCTGCGCGTCAGTGAGGCGGGGGACGGCCCGGAGTCGGTGCGCGAGGCGCTCGCCTTCGCGCAGGCGCTCTCCGAGGCGACCGCGGATCTCACGCACTGATGGCGCAGACCGCAGCCTGGGACGCGCATCCGGAGCCGCTCGCCCTCGACAGCGCGCCGTTGCCCCAGTACGGCAGCGGCTCCCTCGCCGATCTGCTGCCCACCCTGGCCGCCGGGATGTCCGTCCCCGGTATGACCGCGGCGATCCCGGAACTGACCGCAGCCGACCGTAACTGCGTCTTCCTGATCGACGGTCTGGGCTGGGAGCAACTCGCGGCCCACCCCGCCGAGGCACCCTTCCTGACCTCGCTCCTCGCCGGCTCGCGTGGCGGCACCGGCCGTCCGATCACCGCCTGCTACCCGGCGACCACCGCGACCTCCCTCGCCTCCGTCGGCACCGGCCTGCCACCGGGTGCGCACGGTCTGCCGGGGTACACGGTCCGCGACCCCGGAACCGGTGAGCTGATGAACCAGCTGCGCTGGCAGCCGTGGACCGAGCCGCGGGTCTGGCAGCCGTACCCCACCGTCTTCCAGCTGGCCCAGGACGCGGGCGTGCACGCCGCCCAGGTCTCCTCCCCGGCCTTCGCGAACACCCCGCTCACCAAGGTCGCGCTCAGCGGTGGCACGTTCCACGGGCGGCTCAGCGGTGAGGAGCGCATGGACCTCGCGGCCGAGCAACTGGCCGCCGCGGACAGGGCCCTGGTGTACACGTACTACGCCGAACTGGACGGCGCGGGACACCGCTACGGCGTCGCCTCCGACACCTGGCGCGGCCAGCTCATGTACGTCGACCGGCTCGTCCAGCGCCTCGCCGAGCAACTGCCGGCGCGCAGCGCGCTCTACGTCACCGCCGACCACGGCATGGTCGACGTGCCCTTCGACGAACTGCACCGCATCGACTTCGACGAGGACTGGGAGCTACGGGCGGGCGTCGCCCTGCTGGGCGGCGAGGGCCGCGCGCGCCATGTCTACGCGCTGCCGGGCGCCGCGGACGACGTCCTGACCTGCTGGCGCGAGGTGCTGGGCGAGCAGTTCTGGGTGGCCTCGCGGGACGAGGCGGTCGCCGCGGGCTGGTTCGGGCCACGGGTCGACGACCGCGTGTACGCACGCATCGGCGACGTGGTCGCCGCCGCCCACGACGAGGTGCTGATCATCGCCTCCGAGCGGGAGCCGAAGGAGTCGGCGATGGTCGGCAACCACGGCTCGATGACCCCCGCCGAGCAATTGGTGCCCCTGCTCGAAGTACGTACCTGAACGCCGACCCGCTGCCACACTTTTGCCGAAAGGTGCTCAACCTCCCATGCCCGAGCTGGTGTTCTTCTCCGGAACGATGGACTGCGGGAAGTCCACCGATTTTCTTGGGTATTCGCCATTCGAATGTTGTGGTGTGAGTGGTGTGGTGGGGGCTGGTGGTGGGGTGGTGTGTGTCGGTGGGGTCTCTTGTCTTCGTTTGGTTGGAAAGGTTCCTCTGGCCTGATGTCCGAATTGGTGTTCTTCTCGGGGACGATGGACTGTGGAAAGTCAACTTTGGCGCTACAAATCGAACATAACCGGACCGCGCGTGGTCTACAGGGGCTGATATTCACACGTGACGACCGTGCGGGAGAGGGAAAGTTGTCGTCGCGTCTGGGATTGGTGACCGATGCGGTGGAGGCCGGGCCGGGGTTGGATCTGTACGGATATGTGGTGGAGCAGTTGTCCCGTGGCGGCCGGGTCGACTATGTGATTGTGGACGAGGCGCAGTTCTTGTTGCCCGGGCAGATCGACCAGTTGGCCCGGATCGTGGATGACTTGGAGCTGGATGTTTTCTCTTTCGGTATCACCACGGATTTCCGGACGAGGCTTTTTCCTGGGTCTCAGCGTTTGATCGAGCTGGCGGATCGTTTGGAGACGTTGCAGGTCGAGGCGATGTGCTGGTGTGGTGCGCGGGCTACGCACAATGCGCGGACCGTGGGTGGGGAGATGGTTGTGGAGGGGGAGCAGGTCGTTGTGGGTGATGTGGCGGGGTCGGTGGCGGAGGTGGGGTATGAGGTGTTGTGCCGGCGTCATCACCGTAAGCGGATGACGAGTGCGGGGGCGCGGGCGGCGGCGCTGTCGCCGGATGTGCTGCCGGTTACCGGCATGTGACCGCCGGTCGGTGAGAAGTGCGTCGACTTGCTTGCCGGCTGCACTGGCCATGGGGGAGCGGGAGGCGCTGGGTCGTGACCGTGGTCGGAGCTTCGAGTTCCAGGCAGGACTCGCAGTCAACGGTTGGTCATGTCCGAATCCGTGTGACCTGCGGAGATTCGTTTGCAGTGACTGTGCCGGGGCATCTACAGAAGGCGCAGGCGGGGTGACGTCGTGGAGTTCCGGTTCAGTGTATAGGGCATGCAATACCGTGGATCTGGCGATTTAGCAAAACGGCAGGTCAGGTGGGGTCGGCCCGATTTCGGGTCGGCCCCGTTCGCGTGCCTGTGGCTGGATGGTGGCTGGATGAGCTGACGCCTCGTCATCTGTCGTCATCTGTCGTTCTCTGTACGGCGGCTGGATTTTGGCTGGATGGGGGCTGAGTGGGGAGTCGGGGTGGGGGTGGCGGGTATGCCGGTGTGGGGCGGGGGTTTCGGGTGGTCGGCCATACGGGCGGGGCGCGGGGTGAATAGCCGTGACGGGGCCCGCGTGGGCCGTTCAGCCGGGCGTGATGGTGGTGTCGTTATTGCGCTTGGTCGCAGGTTCGAGTCCTTGGCGGGGCACCAGACAGATGGGAACGGGGGCGGGCGGTGGGCTCCGGGATCACGGATCACTGTGGAGTCCACTCTGCACCTGTGAAAGCGGCTCGGCCGCTGGCCGCAGGTTAGAGTCCTGGGCAGGAGCCGCAGGCAAGGGCTGGTCATGACGCACCCTCGGTGACCTGCGGAGATTCGCTCATCGTGACGATGTCGACACTGTGGGTGCCGATAAATCATCCGGCCTGGTCAGGCGGCATGTTGGTACTCGTGGAGGGTTCCGCCGAGTCGGTCTCGTCGGCGTACCTCCAGGGGTTTGATCTGCGCTGGTTCGTTGATCGGTTGGGGGAGTGGGCGGATCGGCGCGGCTTGCTTCAGGGCTCGGTGCGGCCGGTGCTCGTTGTAATGGGTCTCGAACTCGCGTCGCGCGTGGACCAGGTGGCTCTGGTTCCAGATCAAGATGCGGTCGAGGAGTTCGCGTCGGCAGGTCTGTATCCAGCGCTCCATGATGGAGTTCATGCGCGGTGTCTGGATGCCGGTGGTGACGACCTTCAGCCCGGCGTCGGCGAGCAGGGCGTCGAAGGCGGCCGTGAACTTCGAGTCTCGGTCGCGGATGAGGAACTTGGCCGTGCTGCCCGCGTCCTCGAGGTCCATGAGAAGGTTGCGTCCGAGCTGGACGGTCCACTGTGCGGTCGGGTGTGCGGTGGCACCGAGGATCCGGATGCGTCTCGTGGCGTGTTCGATGACCGCGAAGACGTACATGCGCGTGCCTGTCAGGGTGCGGGTCTCGAAGAAATCGCAGGCGAGCAGTGCGTCGGCCTGGCTGCGGAGGAAGTCGGGCCAGGTCGTGTGCTGCCGTTCGGGTGAGGGCGGGATGCCGTGCTCGCGGAGGATCTCCCAGATGGTCGAGGCGGCGACCTTGATGCCGAGTGCGGCAAGCTCGCCGTGGATGCGGCGATATCCCCACGAGGAATTTTCACGGGCGAGGCGCAGGACGAGGGTGCGCATCGAGCGGACGGTGGGCGGGCGGCCGCGGCGCTTGGGCACGCAGGTCGCTGCATGGCGTCGTTTGAGCAGGTCACGGTGCCAGCGCAGAATCGTGTCTGGACGTACCAACAGCAGGAGGTGCCGCAGCTTCTCCCTCGGGAGGTGGTGAAGCAGGCCGGCGAGGACGGCGCGGTCGGTATCGGTAAACGTGGGCTTGCCGACCTGACGCTGCAGGACGAGCAACTGGTGGCGCAGCGCGAGGATTTCGATGTCCTTGTCGCGGTCGCTCATCGGCAGAAGGCGCAGGAGTGCCAGGGTGTTGGTCGCGGCGAGACAGGCCAGGCGCAGCAGCACGACCGATCATGATGCCGTCCGCCCCTGTCCAGGTGAAGACAGCAGGACGGCTGTCCGTTGTATCGGAGATCGGCAATCAAGGCTGTGACCTGGGAGGATGATTTATCGGCACCTGCAGTATCCAGGAGCTTCCCGGTGACGAGCGGCATGGATATCTGGGTCCGTTTTAACCAAGCCCGGCGTGCGCCAGCGTGTGACCAGAAGTGATACGGGAATTGCTTGGCGCGCCGAGCTGGAAGGCGACCGGACCGGCGGGACTTGGGAGTAAGTGCCGACACGGATACGGGTCCGGGAGATTGCGCTGACGCGTATGGCGCCGTCGGACGGCACTGGTCCTGCGTACTGGTACTACAACCTTAAGACCTGAGGCTGTAGTACTGGGCTCCCCCGGCCGCGGTGTGAGGTGAGGGGAGCCCCGGGAAGCCGACCGTCTACCGGATCAGCTCCCGGCCTCGTCGTCCTCGTCCAGTGCGCGAGGTGCGGCGGGCCGGTGCGGGCTGTGTGAGGTGTCCCAGGGGCGCGGTGGTGTCATGTCGTCCTCGCTTGTGTCCCACCAGCCTTGGTCTTGTTCGCCCGCGCTGCTCTCCGCCGCCCCCGGCCTGAACGTGCCCGCGCCCGCGTCAGCATCCGGGTCCGCGGCCGCGTCGCTGAACGGCGAGCCCTCGGGGGCTGGGAAGTCGGCCGACCAGGGCCCCGTGGTGCTCCCCTCATCTGAAGGGCCCCCCTCCGCCCCCTCGCCCCCGCTCTCGTTGGGTGCCGGCAGAAGGGTCCGCCTGATCTCCTCGGCGGCCTCGTCCAGCCCGGCCGTTTCCAGACTCCGCACCACACGGTGCACGAACACCGTGTACTCGTCCATGTCCGGCTTCAGACCCAGCGCCGCCAGCAACAGGAGCAGCCGGTCCGAAACCCCTACCTCCTCCTCACGTTCGAACGTCCCTCCTTCCTGGCTGTGTCCGTCCCACAGCGGGCCCCCGACGGTCGCTTCGCTCCGCGTGCCCACAGGCGGGACGAGCAGGTGGCGGAAGAGCTCGGGCACCTCCTCGTCGTTGGCTGCCGCCGCGATCTGGGCGAGCGGGCCGATCATGTCGACCGCCTTCTCGATCTCGTTCTCGTGACGGGACAGCCACCACACCACCGCGCTGCCCGCGCTCTTGAGCACGTCGTCACCGAGGTAGCGTCGCTTGTTGCGCTCGTGCTGACGCTCGTACTCCCAGATCTCCTCGTCTTTGCGAAGGTCGTTCAACTTCCGCAGGCGCTCGCGGTCGGCAGGGGCGAGGGTCAGCGTCACATCGGCTGCCAGGGCCTTCACTCGTCCGCTCCGGTCCGGGAGCGGGACGCCCAGTTCCCCCTCCAGGAGA
This sequence comes from Streptomyces sp. NPDC001270, assembly GCF_042896695.1. Lineage (NCBI taxonomy): Bacteria > Bacillati > Actinomycetota > Actinomycetes > Kitasatosporales > Streptomycetaceae > Streptomyces > Streptomyces sp. NPDC001270. Next base: position 60,814 of record NZ_JBIAXM010000035.1, read on the forward strand.
TACCGCGCGAAGCTCGCCCGGCCGGGCTCTTCACGACGGACGACCTCCAGGGCCCGGTTGACGATCGAGGACACGGCAAGGACCGGGGAGGCTCCGTTGGACCGTTCGGCGTGGTCGAGGGCCGGCCTCCACCACACGGTGGCGGAGAAGAGGAAGTCGTAGCCGTCCGCCGCGCTCGGCAGTGCCGCGTCGACCACTCGCGTCTCCTGGTACGGCTGCTCCGTCGGCGCCGCGGGTGGCTCGGGCTCCCCGGGTTCGTACGGGTCGGCTGACGCGCGACCGCCGCTGAGGACGGTCATCACGAGCAGCAGGGAGCCAGAGGTCGTGACCAGGGACATGAAGCCCCACAGCCACGCCGACCAGTGCAGGAGGTTTCCGAGAGCAGCCGGTGAGAGAGCGCAGAGAGCGGCGAACAGCAGGCTGCGAAAGCGGTGTTTCATCATGCCTCTTCCGTGGTCCGTGGTCCGGCGCCCGCACACTCCGTACTCTCCATGCGGGCGTACTGTGCGTGGTCGATGTGCTGCCAGAGGAGGGCGGCGACGGCCGCCGCCCGGGAGGGGTGGCGTGCGTTCCCCGCCCAGTCGCAGGCGATGGCGTAGAGGCGGTTGAGAGCGACCGCACGGCCGTTAGCCGCACCGACCATCACGCCCAGCGCCATCTCCCGAGTGCTGTCGCCTGCCGCGGCGGTCAGCCAACTGATCACCAGCGGCTTCCAGAGTTCCGTCGATGGCTGGGAGAAAACCGTCTCCCACCCCAGGTACAGGTCCGGCCACGGTGCCGGGTCCGGTGCCCGGTCGCTCCTCAACAGCTCCATGAGCAGTCGGAGATGGGGCTCTGCCCTGCGCGGCTCCTGACGCGTCCGGTCCCGCAGGCGGTCGATCAGCAGCCGGTAGAGCCGACGGTTGCGACTGCCGAGGTCGAGAAGGGCCGCCCGGGCTTCGTGCGCCGCCTTCCCCTTCCGTACCGCGAGGTAGTGGAGCCGCACCATCGCCTGATTCGGGTGTGTCGCGCCGAGGCTCTGACGGCACGCGACGGTCAGGACGCGGGCGAGGCCGTCCGACAAGGGGCCGGACCTCGCGCATTCGTACATGCGTCTGCGGAACCATCCTCCGAACCTCTCGTGGCTCAGACCGAGTTCGAGGGCCGCCACGGCTTGCGGGTCGCAGGACGCACCGGTCGCGCTGTCAGCCCAGCGGACCACAAGGTCGAAGAGGTGGTCGGGCCGCCCGACGTCCAGGGACCGCTCGCCGAAGCGGACGACGACGTTCACCCGGTCGTCGGCGGTCAGACCGCGGAGCCCGGCGACACGGCCGATCCAGTCCCTGAGGTCCTCGCGCGTCCCGGGGAAATTCGCCCAGAAGTACGTCCGTACCGCGTCGGCGTAGGCCAGCTGCCCGAAGCGGAGTCGTCCGTCCGGGTCTCGCTCGATCCCGAGCGCCGCCAATCGCTCGCCGAAATCCGTCCGTGCGAGCTCGGTCGTCGCCTCTTCCTCGTGCCTCAGCGTCCACATCAGGCCGTGCCACGCCTCGTAAATCGTGTCGGCCTGGGCCTCCTCGAACACCGCCGTGGCGAGCAGCAGGGCCCGCTCGGGCGCGGTGCGGACCGTGGCCACCTGTCGGCCCACCTCACCGGCACGGTCGGTCACCGCGTGCAGCGCCTGGTCGAGCCATCCCGCGAAGTCGGCACCGAACCGGCCGCTGTCGCGGGCGTTCCTCAGCAGCCCCGCGAGCCGCGCCAGTTCCCGCATGGGGGAGCGGTCGTACAGGCGCTGGAGGTCGGCGCTCCCCAAGTCAGCGGGGCGGAAGGTCATCCGGTCCATGCGGAGGTACCGGGTGACGACGGCGACACCCCGGGGGCGTCCCAGCGTCACCGTGTGCGGTTGGAGGTCCGGCGCGTGGGCGTGCTCCATGCCCGACGGCAGGACGACGACCATGTGGGCCCCCGCCTTCTGGACCTGCGATCGGCGTACGGCCAGGTGGCGTTGGGCCTTGGTGTACGCCTCCTCGTCGGCGATCCCGGAAAGGTCGAGGAGGAAGCGGTCCCCCTCGCCGGGGGCGAGGGGGACCTCGTCCTCGTCCGTGGCGGGAAACTCCTCGAACCGGCCTCCCCCATCGTTGGCGCCCCCGTCCTCACCGAGTTCGTGCAGCAGCATGATCGCCGCGGCGCGTCGGCCGCTGCCGGGCGGAGCCTCCAGCAGCACCACCGATCCGGGCTTCTCCAGGCAGTCGGCGGCGACGCGGTAGCCCACCGGCGGAACGAACCGGTCTGCCAGGCGCATCCGGTCCTCACGGACGATCCGGAGAGACTCGACTCCTTTGCGGATCATCCAATCCGCGCCGGCGCCGTAAAAGACGTACTGGGGCCCCGCGCCGTTGTTCACCGGGCCACGCGGATCGTTGACGGTGACGCGGTCCTGCTCGGTCATCGTTCGTCGTCCGAGCATCGGGGCTCGCGCTCGAAGCGCTGGTGGACCGTACCGCTGTTGTCACCCGCGGTGAATTGGACCCCGGTGTTGTCGCCCTGGAAGTGGGGGGCGTTGTACTGGTGGCCCCGACCGGTGTTCACGGGCCCCTGCGGCTCGTTGACGAAGGTGCCGGACAGGTCTCCGTTGAGGTTTCCGATGCCGCCGCGCACGCGCTGCTCGACGTCTCGCGTCCGCATCCTGGTGTGTTCGACATCCTGGGTCGACGTCTTGCGGGACTTCGCCTCCGCCTGCTCTCGCGCCGCACGGGCGTCACGGTCCACCGCGCCCAGGTCGGGAAGCAGCCGGGCGAGGGCGTCGCCGAGCGCCGTCAGATCCGATTCGGCGTTGCGGTGGTCGAACCGCCTGTACTGGCAGTCCGCCAGCTCCCGCAGGTCGTCCGGGAGGACGGTGCGGTCGATCCGCGTGGCCTTTCCGACAAGCACGGGGATCACCAGGATCCCGCGGTCGAGCGCGGTCCGGATCTCACGCCGGTTCCAGTCCTGTTCGGCTTCGAGGGCGAGGCGGCCGTCGGCCCCCCGTACCTCCGCCCAGCGCGGGCCGATCACGGCGAGGAGCGCCCCGCACTCCTCAACCGCCCTGACCAGTTCCACCGGGAAGCGGTGGCCGGACTCGATCGAGTTGCTGGCGAAGAAGATCCGCTTGGTGCCGAACCGCCGGATGAGCTCCCGAGCGATCATGGTCGCGGCGGATTCCTCGTCACCCGTGCGGTAGTTGACGAAGACATCGGGCATGAAGGTTCCCTTCGTGAGAGGAAGACGGAAGACAGGGGTGAATGGGTACGAGCGCGGGGGCTGCGGACCTGGGCTCCGAGGCCCAGGTCCGCCTGAGTCATGAGGTCCCGACCGTGTGACGGCATGACGCGTCCACGGGAGGGCGTACGGATGGAGGTGCGTCGCCCGGCGCGTCACTGGTCGCGGGCAGCCCGAAGAAGCCGGGCGCGCGGTGCGAGGCAGCGGACGGAAATCAGAGGGTTCCGCCGGGGGATCGTGGGATCCTGAAGGCTGGAGGGACCAGGTAGCCCGGCGCGCCGGGTGGCTCGAACCGGTGCCGGTCGTGGAGCCGGTGTCAGTCGTGAGTGGGGGCGAGAACCGCTGCCAGCGCCGGCTGCAGATCGCGTACGGCCCGGCTGCTCCGGAACCGGGAGAGTTCCCGTGCGAGCCGCCGGACGTCGCTGTTCACCGTCGCCGAGGGCACGGCCGGCATCACGGCCAGGAGCTCCCCGGCGATCGTGCACGCGTGCTCGACCTCTCCGGAGGCGGCGTGCGCCAAGGACCTGCGGAAGCCGTACCGGGCACGGGTGCGCAGCGCGTGCGGCGGGAGGCGACGGTACTCCTGGTCGAGGACCTCGGCAGCGGCCTTGGGACGACCGAGGTCGTGCAGGCACCAGCCGGTCGTCATGGCCGCCGGATCGCTCACGTGGGTGGTGCCGATCACGGGCTCGGCGCCGCTGCGGGCGTCATTCCTGTCGAGCAGTTCCCGCGCCCTGTCGAGGCTGCGGAGGCAGTCGCGTTCGTCGCCGACGAGCGCGTGTCCCTGCGCCTCCCGCTGGGCCGCGAGTCCCCGGATGCGCGGCGGGAGTTCGTCGCTCTGGGCCCGGCGGGCCAGGGCGACGGTGCCCGCGGCGTCCCCGCCGTAGAGCGTGACCAGGGCGCGTCGCACGAGCGCGTAGGAACCGAGGTACGGATCGCCCCCGGCGCGCGCCAGTTCGGCGGCCTCACCGGTCCAGCTGAGCGCCGCGCCGCTGTCCCCGGCCTCCTGAGCCATCCAGCCGGTGAACTCCGCGAACCGCGACGCGAGCAGGAGCATGGGGGCCCGGGTGGCGGACGGGGTGTCGGCGGCCAGCCCGGCGACCGTGCGCGTTTGCGTCTCCAGCAGGGGAAGCAGGATCTTCGGCGCGGTGGACTGGCCAAGCTGTCGTAGCTGGTCGAACTGCATGCGGAAGGAGGGAAGAAGGGGACTGGCGGCAGAGTACGCCTGACCGCCGAGTTTCAGGCCGAAGTCGATCAGCGACCCCGTACCCGCCGCGAGGACCGCCCGACGCCCGACGAACCCGAGGCTCGGGGCGGCGGGGGGCTCGGTGGTGTCCGAGTCGGTCTTGGGGCGGACCACCAGGCGCTGCAGCTCACCGTTCGCGCCGAGGAAGGCGTCGCACCGCCGGGCCAGTTCGGGGGACGCGGAACGCTCCCCGCGCTCGACCTTGCTGAGGTGCCCCTTGTCGTAATTGAGCGCTACGGAGAACTCGGTCAGAGTAAGCCCCGTTTCCTGTCGCAGACGCCGCAGTTCCGGGCCGAAACGTAAAGTTGCACTCATCATTGTCCTCCCCTGAAACAGCGACCGTGAGAGCCGTGCGCCCCCACGGGGAACTTTCGTTCGACGTTCACTGGCCGACACGAAGACCGACGGCGAACACCTACCGTGACGGAGTTGTTTCACTTCGCATCCGAGGCTGAGTCTGGCACGAGGTGTGCCCCAAGAATCGGGGTTCGACGAGGTTGCCCGTTGCCTCTTCTGTTCTTCGTTGTCCTCCGTACCTGGCGCAAGGGTGCATTGGAGATACTCAAGGACGTCGTGGACCCGTTCGGGTTTGACAATGCCCTGGAGGCGTCCAGAACGAGCGGAGGCATCTGCCCTCCTGGGACCGCGTCTGAGGACGAGTCCCGAGAGCTGGACTGAGGATGAGGACCGGGCCTGTCGCGCATCTCGCACGGCGGCCCCGGTGTTCGTGGTCACGATCGGGCTGCCGTTCGAGGGCGGCGATCTGGTGGCGTGGAACGAGGATCTCCGCGTCCCTCTCGCGGTCGCTCACCGGCAGTAGCCGCATGGCAGCGAAGGCATGGGTGACAGCCAAGTAGGTGAGCCGAAGCAACACGAGTGATCATCCTGCCGCAACCGCCTGCAATACCCCCTGAACTGCGTGGATGCGCTTCTCGGCAGGCACAACCGCGATCCAGGGCCCAGGAGCCTTTCGCCGCTTCAAGGACATGTTGGTCACCTCACCGGAGTAGCTGCAGCGGTACTGGTTGTTCTCCGCAGAGCGGCAGTACGGCTGGGCCCGGGCCTGGCTCGCGGATGAGGGCTACCGGCCAGCGCTGCCGGGCGGCCACTGACCCGGGTGCCTTCATGGTCCCCAATGCCGGTATGCCTCGATCCACTCGGCTCCCTCCGGCGCCGGATGCGGCAACGGAAGGTCGAGGATGCCGATCGCCTGCCGGTGCCTGTCTCGCGTACAGACCGCCACGATCTGGTTGCTGGGTAGCAGGTCCACCTTCTTCACGGTGACCTCGACCCCGAGAACGACCGTTTTGAACGGGACGGCCAGATGCTCCGTGAGCATTGTGTACAGGCCCGTGAGCTGCTCTTCGTCGTCGTAGGCGTCCACGGTGGCTTGTTCGACCAGCTCGTCGAGTTCCGCGTCGCTCAGTTTCCTGTCCACAGCAAACACGGTACCGGCGGTGCCATCGGGCCAACGGCCGGCCGCTCTACCCTGAGCCACGGCGGTCGCTTCTCCCGCCCCGAGGGCCATGGTGCTGCCTGGTAGTGCGTTCCGACTTCCCAGCACCTATCGCGAGTTGGCGCCGCCGAGACAGCTGTTCAACGGGTGCGCTCTTGTCGTGGGCGTGATCGGGGCCGAGTGATCGTGTGGGGGCGTTGTCCTCACATGGTGGATACCCAAGCAAAAGGACTTTGGCGCTACAAATCGAACATAACCGGACCGCGCGTGGTCTGCAGGGGCTGATATTCACACGTGACGACCGTGCGGGAGAGGGAAAGTTGTCGTCGCGTCTGGGATTGGTGACCGATGCGGTGGAGGCCGGGCCGGGGCTGGATCTGTACGGGTATGTGGTGGAGCAGTTGTCCCGTGGCGGCCGGGTCGACTATGTGTGATGTCGCCGGTGAGGTCGACGGAGACGATGTCGTCGTCGATCATCTCGGCGCCGAAGCGTTCGGCCTGGGCCCGCATGTTCTCCATCAGGACGGGCCCGTCCACGCCTTCGGGGAAGCCGGGGAAGTTCTCCACCTCGGTCGTGGTCGTCAGCGAGTTGCCCACGAAGATGCTGCTGCCGAACAGCAACGGCTTCAGCTGGGCGCGGGCGGTGTAGAGGGCGGCGGTGTATCCGGCAGGGCCGGAGCCGATGATCACGACGTCCCGTATCTCGCTCATGCCGCGGACTCCGGGGCGATCTCCTTGATCAGGCCCTCGACGAGGGTCTTGATCTCGTCGCGGATCGGGCGCACGGCTTCAACGCCCTGGCCGGCCGGGTCGTCGAGCTTCCAGTCGAGGTAGCGCTTGCCGGGGAAGACGGGGCAGGTGTCGCCGCAGCCCATGGTGATGCAGACGTCCGACTCCTGCACCGCGTCCACGGTGAGGATCTTCGGCGTCTCGGCGGAGATGTCGATGCCCACCTCGGCCATGGCCTCGACGGCGGCCGGGTTCACGACCGTGCCCGGGTGGGAACCGGCGGAGCGGACCTCGACGCGGTCCCCGGCCAGGTGGGTCAGCCATGCGGCGGCCATTTGCGAGCGGCCGGCGTTGTGGACGCAGACGAACAGGACGGAAGGCTTGTCGGACATCGTTCTTTCCTTGCTGCGGTGGATCAACAGGTGATGAGAGGAGTGCGGGGTTCAGGCGCCGGGGAGGCCGGCCAGAAGGTCGGCGACGCGGGCGTCGATGTCGTCGCGGATGGTGCGCACGACACCGATCGGGGCGCCGTCGGGGTCGGCGACGGACCAGTCCAGGTACTGCCGGCCGGGAACCACGGGGCAGGCGTCTCCGCAGCCCATCGTGATGACGAAATCGGCGGCCTCGACGACCTCACTGGTCAGCGGCTTGGGGTAGGCGTCGGCGATGGACAGACCCGATTCCAGGAGGACCTGGGCGACGTACGGCTCGACCTCGGTGGCCGCATCCGTACCGGCGGAGGAGACGATCACACGCTCGCCCGCCCGGTGTGCCAGGAGAGCTGCGGCCATCTGCGAGCGGCCGGCGTTGTGCCCGCACACGAACAGCACCCGCACCACGCCCGACCCCGCTTCCGGGACCTGGGTGTGCGCGAGAGCGTCGAGGCGCTCGGCGGCCAGCCGCTCGGCGAGCACCACCAGATGCGTACGTACCCGGGCGTGTTCCGCGAGGAGCCGGTAGGAGTCGGCCAGCAGCTGCTGCACGGTCTCCACGGAGAAGTGTCCCTGGTGGCGGGCGGCGAGGCGCGCGGCTCCGGCGTTGAGCCGGTCATCCCAGGCGGGTGGTGGTGAGGCGGACACGGGAACCCCTCCGACGGGCCCAACAGTTCAGTTCGGACTGGTATCAGCGCCGAATGATGTGAGAGTATCAGTCCATGATGACGTCAGTCGACACTGATTTGATCCGGGTTCTGGCCGACCCGCTCAGGTTCAAGATCGTGACCCTGCTCGCCCGCGAGACCCTGTGCACCACACATCTGGTCGAGGAGACCGGCGCCAAGCAGACCAACCTCTCCAACCACATGAAGGTCCTGCGCGAGGCCGGCGTGGTGGACACCGAGCCCTGCGGCCGGTTTGTCTACTACAAGCTGCGCCCCGAGGTCCTGGCCGGACTGTCCGAGCAGTTCGCCGCGCTGGCGGAGTCCGCCCGTACCGCTGCCGAGAACAGGAGGGCCTGCCCGTGACCTCCGTCAAGCCCACCACCGCCCCCGCGCCAGGCACCGGGCCGGCCGAGGACGACTCGATCGTCAGGAAGCTGTCCACGCTGGACCGCTACCTCGCGGTGTGGATCCTTCTCGCCATGGCCGTCGGCCTGGGCCTGGGCCGCCTCATCCCGGGCATGAACGACGCGCTCGCGAAGATCGAGATTGGCGGGGTCTCCCTGCCGATCGCCCTCGGCCTGCTGGTGATGATGTACCCGGTCCTCGCCAAGGTCCGTTACGACAGGCTCGACCGTGTCACCGGCGACCGGAAGCTGATGATCTCCTCGCTGATCATCAACTGGATCGTCGGACCGGCGGTGATGTTCACGCTGGCGTGGGTCTTCCTGCCGGACCTGCCCGAGTACCGCACCGGCCTGATCATCGTGGGACTCGCCCGCTGCATCGCCATGGTCATCATCTGGAACGACCTCGCCTGCGGCGACCGCGAGGCCGCCGCCGTCCTGGTCGCGCTCAACTCCGTGTTCCAGGTCGTCGCGTTCAGCCTGCTGGGCTGGTTCTACCTCGACCTGCTGCCACGCTGGCTGCACCTCGGCAACGGCCAGGGGCTGGACGTGTCCGTCTGGCACATCGCGCTGAACGTCATCGTCTTCCTCGGGATCCCGTTGCTGGCCGGCTTCCTGACCCGCCGCATCGGCGAGCAGAAGGCGGGCCGCGAGAACTACGAGGCGAAGTTCCTGCCGAAGATCGGCCCATGGGCCCTGTACGGGCTGCTGTTCACGATCGTCATCCTCTTCGCCCTGCAGGGCAAGACCATCACCTCGCAGCCGCTGGACGTCGTACGCATCGCGCTGCCGCTCCTGGTGTACTTCGCGGTCGTGTTCTTCGGCGCCTTCCTCCTCGGCAAAGGACTGGGCCTCGCCTACGACCGCACCGCGACACTGGCGTTCACCGCGGCGGGCAACAACTTCGAGCTGGCCATCGCGGTCGCCATCGCCACCTTCGGCGTCACCTCCGGCCAGGCTCTTTCCGGCGTCGTCGGCCCGCTCATCGAGGTTCCCGTGCTGATCGGCCTGGTCTACGTCGCGCTCGCCTGGCGCAAGGAGTTCGCCGCCGCCGCGCTGACGACGGCCCCGTGACACGCACCGTGGACGTGGTGGTGATCGGCGGCGGCCAGGCCGGGCTCGCCGCCGGCTATCACCTGCGCCGCAAGAAGACCGACTTCGTCATCCTCGACGCCCAGGATGGGCCGGGCGGGGCCTGGCAGCACGCCTGGGACTCTCTGCGCCTGTTCTCCCCGGCCGCGTTCTCCTCGCTTCCCGGCCGGCTCATGCCCGCCCAGAGGGGTGAGGAATACCCGGATGCCGCGCACGTGGTGGACTACCTGGCCGGCTACGAGCAACGTTACGAACTGCCCGTCCACCGCCCCGTCCGCGCCGAATCCATACAACATGACGCCGGACGACTGCGTGTGGAGACGAACGCGGGCACCTGGTCGGTGCGGGCGGTCGTCTCGGCCACCGGCGCCTGATGGCGGCCCTTCATCCCCACCGTCCCCGGCCAAGGCGTCTTCGCCGGCCGGCAGGTGCACACCACCGGCTACCGCTGTCCGGCCGACTTCGCCGGGCAGCGGGTCGTCGTGGTCGGCGGCGGAAACTCCGGCGCACAGATCGCCGCCGACCTCGCCCTGGCCGAGGACGTCACGCTGACCTGGGTCACCCGGCGCCCACCCCGGTTCCTGGCCGACAACATCGACGGCCGGGCCCTGTTCGACACCGCCACCGCACGGCGCCGCGCCCTCGACGAAGGCACCGGTGACACCGAGGGTGTCGGCGCGCTCGGCGACATCGTGGCCGTCGCGCCGGTCCGCGCCGCCCGCGACGCCGGACTGCTCAAGGCCGAGCCGATGTTCACCCGCCTCACCGCCGACGGCATCATCTGGGCCGACGGGACAAGTACCCGGGCAGACGCGGTGATCTGGGCGACCGGATTCCGGCCCGCCCTCTCCCACCTCGCCCCGCTCGGCCTGCGCGGCAGCCAGGGCCACATCGCCACCGACGGCACCCGCGCCGTGGACGAACCGCGGCTGCACCTGCTCGGTTACGGGGACCGGACCGGACCGGCCTCAGCCACCCTCATCGGAGTCGGGCGGCCAGCCAGGGAAGCCGCCTCCGAGATCGCAGCCTGCCTGCCGTGAACGGCGCAGTCAGCCTCACGAGTTCTGCCGGTGCAGCCGGGACAGGACATGTGCGGCGTCGCGGCCCACACCACGCAGAGTCTTGGAGGAGAAACTGCGCTGGAACTCCACCCCGACGAAGCCCAGCCCCGGCGCCGTGGTGGCGACGCCGCCGCGGTGAAGCGGCCGGCCATCGCTGAATGGCGTGGGGCCAGGTCAGTGGTGGCCAGGCTGGCCTGCCCAGCGCCGATACCGAGGCCGGTTACACCGACCAGCGCGATTATCTGGACAGTAAACAGAGCGCCGCATCGATCCCCCGTGTGGGTTATAACGTTTCCGGCCTCAAAAGCCCGGGACAGACCGTCCGTTCCCTGCAAGCTCAGAGGCAGGGATGAAATAAACATCGATTTTTAGATCATTTCAACCGCAAGTCAGAATATGGGCCCGTTTTTGTTGCTTCGCCGCTCGCCAAATACCCGAATAGCGACATCCACGGCGAAGGGAGCATTCATGGCTGACTGGATCAATGTCTCCGGCGGTCTCACGACCATCTCGGTCGGGTCCAGGACCCACGTGTGGGGCCTCAACTCCTCTGGGCAGATCTACCGGTACACCGGACACGACGCCAACCCCTGGATCGGCATCCCCGGTCGTGCCGTCGATATCGGCGTAGCCGCCGACGGCACCGTGTGGCACGTCAACTCGGCCGGCGGCATCTACCGGTACACCGGAGACCAGGGCTCAACCGACTGGGTGAACATCTCCGGTGGCCTGTCCCGCATTTCGGTCGGTTCCAGGACCAACGTGTGGGGTGTCAACTCCTCCAACCAGATCTACCGGTACACCGGGCACGACGCCAACCCTTGGGTCGGTATCCCGGGCAGCGCGGTCGACATCGGAGCCGCGGCCGACGGCACCGTATGGTGCGTCAACTCGGCTGGCGCCATCTACCGGTACACCGGAGACCAGGGCTCAACCGACTGGGTGAACATCTCCGGTGGCCTGTCCCGCATTTCGGTCGGTTCCAGGACCAACGTGTGGGGTGTCAACTCCTCCAACCAGATCTACCGGTACACCGGACGCGACGCCAACCCTTGGGTCGGTATCCCGGGCAGCGCGGTCGACATCGGAGCCGCGGCCGACGGCACCGTGTGGCACGTCAACTCGGCCGGCGGCATCTACCGGTACACCGGAGACCAGCCGAGCTGACCCACATCGGTAGCGCGTGCGGGGCCCCGGCCGGGTGCCAAGTGGACGGGGCCCCGTAGCTGCGCTGGAACTCCCCACTTCGTTGCACGCCGGACCAAGTGGGGCGACGAGTAGCCCTACCCGACTTCAAGACTTGCCATCAGTGTCCCTTGCCATCCAATTGAGATGTTTTCCAGCGAGCCCAGCCTTTTCACCTTCGATGACAGTGAACCCAGTTGTACTGGTGAGCAGACTGACCGCGCTTGAGCCAGGAGTGAGGGGCCGGAAGTCTTGCCCTGGCGCTTGGGCGAGGCCCACGCTTGGCGGTGAGGCGTCGGTAACGAGCCGTGGAGGCGATCGTGGCCAAGGACTGTTCCGGTAGGTCGAGTCGTTGTACAGCACGACTGCGGTACGGACGTCGCCCGTGGACGTCGTGGCAGGGGCCGCGGAGCATCGTCCGGCTGGGGCGTACGGTCGTCACCTACCAGGCGTACTTGCGCTGGACGCTGACGGCTCCGGTGGCCATGGTCGGGCTGCTGATCGGCGGCGCCGTCACCAAGTTCCTCGTGCCGACAGGTGCGGGGGCCGCCTTCGTCGCCCTGGTCTGGGCGGCGTCGACGCTGCGGGTGATCCGTCTCGTTCCTGCATGTCCTGCCCCTGATGGTGGGCCAGGACCTGGAGGCGCCGGGGCGCGTGAGCCGCGCCGTCCCAAGCCTGCCCCGCCCGCCGGCACGACCGCGTTGCCACTGCCCGGGGGGCCGGCCGCCGGTACTGCCGGTGCTTGACCTCGGTGTCAGCCGGCCAGCAGGGGCCCGAATGTCTGCCGCCCGATCTGCTCGGCGCGCGCCTGGCCGACGACCTTGCCCCGCACGTCCGGGTGCTGCTTGAACCAGGAATGTGCCGAGTCGGCGGAGGTAAAGAAGTTCAGCGCGTCGCAGCACACCGCGGCAGCCGGCCCGCCGCAGGAGCGGCGGCCGACGAACACTACGGCCGAGGGCGGCTCCCACACCATGCGGCCGTTCCGGCTGGTGACGGTGACCGGCTCGCCGGTGACCGGGTCGAACGAGGAGATCACCGCGTCCGTGGCGAGCATCTCGGGGATGCCCAGGGCGTCGATCGCGCACATCGACCACACATGCGTCCCGCCCGTCAGGGTCACCCGGTGGGCGGTCGGCGCGGCGGAGAACGGGTAGGCCGCGCGGATCTGCCCGTCTTCGTCAAGGGTGAGAAAGTCCTCGCGTGCCAGCGTCGCCAGCACCTCGTCGGCGGTGCGTCCGGCGCGCACCGCGACCGGTTCCAGTGCGGCTGTTCGTGGGGCCTGGCCGGTGGTGGCGAAGTGCCGCAGCACCGCTTGGTGCACCACCCGCAGTCCGCGTTCGGCTGGAGCACGCCGGCCGCGTCCGGCCCGGCCGACCGGATTGAGCAGGTCCCGCTCGCAGCAGTCCCCTTCCCCCGGCGCGGACAAGCCCGCTGGGGCCAGGGCCTGGCGTAGTTCGTCCACCCTCGGGGCTCCGTCCACGGTGCCGTCCGCGTGCCGGTAGATCCGGCACGACATGCCCGGCGTGGCCCCGGCCTGCCCGAACGGGTCGACGCCGTCGAACAGGACGGTCGGCGACCCGGTCATGCCCTGCCGGAGTGCGTCGGTCTCATCGTGGACCTCGACCATCTCGACCTGGGCCGCACGCCCGGCCAGCGCAGCCTGGACGCGCTCGCGCGTCACCGGCGCGTTCGGGCAGCCGGGCACGGTCAGCACCGTGATCCGCATGGCTCATCGTCCTTCCGGTTCAACGCCTCCACCAGGGACGCTAGACCTTCCAGTGCACTGGAAGGTCAAGGGCTAGCCTGGAGCCATGCGCATCGGAGAACTGGCCGTCGTCAGCGGAGTACCGGCCAAGACCATCCGCTACTACGAGCAGGCCGACCTGATGCCCGAGCCGCCACGGACCTCCGGCGGCTACCGCGACTATCCCGACGAGGCCAAAACCCGCCTCGCGTTCATCCGCGACGCCCAGCACGCCGGGCTCACCCTCGCCGAAATCCGCGGCATCCTCGCCCTGCGCGACAGCGGACAAGCCCCGTGCAACCATGTCAGCGACCTCATCGGGAAGCACCTTGTCGAGATCAACCGGCGCATGACCGAACTCCGAAAGACCCGCGCCGCACTGCGCGAACTCGCCCAACGAGCCGCCGAAACCGACCCGGCATCCTGCACCGACACCGACATCTGCCGAATCATCAGCAAGCCGAATCAGCACCGCGACAAGAGTACGAGTGGCCGGCCAACACGCTCGACGACAGGAAGCCCCACATCGGCCTCATGCTGAAATCCACCCCAGTCAGCGCCGCACACGACCAACTTCACCATTGAGGGACACTGACTTCCTCAAGGCCCTGGCCGGTAAGACCCGGCAGGCCGTGATGTCCAGTTCGCCAGCGGGATGGAGCGGACCGTCGGCGATCGCCGACGTGTGTGGTCTGAGGTCCCCGACCGCCTCAGAGCACCTGAGCCTGCTGCGCCGCGGCGGCCTGGTCGTCTCCCGCAAGGACGGCAAGCAGGTCTTCTACCGCGCGGACAGCGCCGCCATGGCGCAGCGGCTCGGCGCCCCGAAGGACTACCTGGCGCGCTGCTGTCCGCCGGACGCGGTGGCTGACCTGCGAAGGTGTCGTCAGCCGCGCAGGTCGAGCATCGCGGACATCGCCGCGACCACGGACGGGGCGACCTTGTAATACACCCAGGTCCCGCGCCGCTCGGAGGTCAGCAGTCCGGCCTCACGCAGCTTCTTCAGGTGGTGGGAGACGGTCGGCTGGGAGACACCGACGTCGGCGATGTCACATACGCACGCCTCGCCGCCCGCGTGGGAGGCGACACGGGAGAACAGCCGCAGCCGCACCGGGTCGGACAACGCCTTGAACATCACGGCCATCTTCTCCGCGTCGGCCTGCGACAACTCGGCCGACGTGATCGGCGGGCAGCACGGCACCACGGCCTGGGCGGCCGACACCGGCAGTTCCGCAAGCTCTAGCTTCGACATGTGTCTATGTTGACACTCGTCGATACCTGATGGCAAGCTCCGTGTATCGACAGTAGTCGAAATAAGGGCCGATACCGACCGCGTACCCCGGAGGACTGACCTGCCATGACCACCACCACGTCGGACCTGCCGGTCGTCGTCATCGGCGCCGGACCCGCCGGTCTCGCCGCCGCCGCTCACCTCGTCGAGCGCGGCATCACCCCGCTGGTACTGGAAGCAGGCCCCACCGCAGCCGCCGCAGTGCGCGAGTGGTCCCACGTCCGGCTGTTCTCCACCTGGGGCGAGGTCACCGACCCGGCAGCCGAGAAGCTGCTGGCTCCCACCGGCTGGACCAAACCCGACGCCGCTACCTACCCCTCCGGCGGGGACTGGGCCGACCTCTACCTCCAGCCCCTCGCCGACGTCCTGGGCGCTAGCGTGCGTACCGGCGCCACCGTCACCGGCGTCTCGCGCACCGGCCGCGACCGCGTCGTCGACGCCGACCGCGAGAATCAGCCTTTCGTCGTGCACGTCACCGCGGCCAACGGCAGTGAGGAACGTGTCTTTGCCCGCGCGGTCATCGATGCCTCCGGTACCTGGGCCACCCCCAGCCCGGCCGGCGGCAGCGGCCTCGCCGCCCTCGGCGAGAAGAGCGCCGCCGACCGCATCACCTACCGCGTCCCTGACCTCAAGGACCCGGCCGTACGGGCCCGGTACGCGGGCAAGCGCACCGCGGTGATCGGTACCGGCGCCTCCGCCTTCACCGCGCTGGCCTGCCTCGCCGACCTGGCCAAGTCGGGCGACGGCACCGGCACGAAGGCGGTATGGGTACTGCGCCGCGGCATCTCCGGCGCCACCTTCGGCGGCGGCACCGCCGACCAGCTGCCCGCTCGCGGCGCGCTCGGCCTCGCGGCCAAGGCCGCCGTCGAAGAAGGCCACGCCGACGCGGTCACAGGCTTCCGCACGGAGGCGATCGAGCGCACAGGCGAGCAACTCGTGCCCGTGGCCGAGGACGGCCGCCGCCTGGACCCGGTGGACGAGGTGATCGTGCTGACCGGCTTCCGCCCCGATCTGTCGTTCCTGTCCGAGATCCGCCTCGGCCTCGACGAGCGCCTCCAGGCCCCGACCGCGCTCGCGCCGCTGATCGACCCCAACCAGCACTCCTGCGGCACCGTCTATCCGCACGGCCACCGCGAGCTCGCCCACCCCGAACAGGGCATCTATCTGGTCGGCATGAAGTCCTACGGCCGCGCCCCGACGTTCCTGGCCATGACCGGCTACGAGCAGGTCCGCTCCATCGCCGCCGCCCTCGCAGGCGATCTCGAAGCCGCCGACAGCGTCGAACTCACCCTTCCCGATACCGGAGTCTGCGGCGGCGCCGGACTCTTCGACGCACCTGAAGCCGACCAGAGCAGCGGGGGCTGCTGTACCCCCGCGCCACAGCTCATCCAGCTCGGCGCCGCCCCTGTCTCCGCCGACGTGTCGGCGGGCGGCTGCTGCGGCTCGTGACCAGCCTCAACACCTCCGCACGCGGGGCCGCGACCGGATCGGGGGACCGGTCGCGGCCCCGCGCCGCACTGCCCGCCCTCTGCCTCACCCAGATCACCAGCTGGGGCATCGTCTACTACGCCTTCCCGGTGCTCAACCCCCAGATCACCGCTGCCACCGGGTGGTCGTCGAGCCTGACGACCGCGGCGTTCTCCCTCGGCCTCGTCATATCCGCACTCGCCGGGATCCGCGTCGGCCGGGTCCTCGATCACCGCGGGCCCCGGACGGTGATGACAGCCGGCTCCGCCCTCGGCACCGCCAGCCTGCTGACCATCGCCCTGGCACCCAACCTGCCTGTCTTCCTCCTGGGCTGGGCCGCAGCCGGTCTCGCCATGGCCTCGACGTTCTACCAGCCCGCCTTCGCCGCGCTCACCCGCTGGCACGCCCCCGACCACATCCGGCCCCTGACCATCGTCACCCTCGCAGGCGGCCTCGCCTCAACAGTCTTCGCCCCGCTGACCGCGATCCTCGCCGACCACCTGTCCTGGCGGGGCACCTACCTCACGCTGACCGCAGTGCTCGCCCTCATCACGATCCCCACCCACGCTCTGGCACTCCGGGCACCGTGGCCGAAGACCGCGGACCTCGGCGGATCAATCGGTGCTAGTAGTGCTTGGTCAGATTGGTCTTGGTCCTGCGTGTCTTTCGGGTTCGGTGTGGCGTTAAGTGAGATGTGACTCCGGACGAGGTGACTGCG
>NZ_JBIAXM010000036.1:0-76769 GCF_042896695.1 Streptomyces sp. NPDC001270
CCGAACACGATGCGCCTACGCCTCTATCATCTTCCGGCCCGCCTGGCGCGCCACGCTCGCCGTCGCATCCTGCGCATCGAGCGGACCTGGCCCTGGGCGGCGGCGTTCACCACCAGCTGGAACAGACTCGCTCAGCTTCCGGCCCCCACCTGACGGCCGGCTCACGCCCTGACGAGGACCAGGAAGGAGGAGAACGCGCAGTCCCCGGGCCCGTGGAACCCGGCGCACCCCGCGGCGTCACGCGACGGCCCGTCCTCCAACGGCAGAGGACATTACGGGCGAACAGCTGCACCAATCAACGGCCGAAACCCACTGACGAATCGAGGCTAACCCCACACCGACCAGGCAGAACAACCCTGACCAGCACAAACACACCGGGCCCTTTTCACGCTACCGAAACCTACAACGAGCCCCGGCCCCACTCAGCACAAACGGCACAACCCCAGCTCACACAGCCTGGCCTCCCCACTCGAAC
The DNA here is from genome assembly GCF_042896695.1 of Streptomyces sp. NPDC001270. Lineage (NCBI taxonomy): Bacteria > Bacillati > Actinomycetota > Actinomycetes > Kitasatosporales > Streptomycetaceae > Streptomyces > Streptomyces sp. NPDC001270. The sequence continues at coordinate 476 of NZ_JBIAXM010000036.1, forward strand.
CACTCACCCGGCCTCTCAACAAACCCGCGACACACCAGGTCAACCGCCACCCCATACACCAACAAACCCACCACCGAGCGTCACGGTTTACAGTCCCGACGCACCAGGTGTGAATATTTTTTCCCTGCGGGCCATCCGGCGCGACAGCTTCGCTTCCCGATTTCCCCGTCATCGTGACATCGAACGCGAAACGGGCCACCCATGCCCGTCGGTGGGTTGTGCATGGATCCCTTCTTGCCCGCGCCAAACACTTGCATACGAGTGCCCGGGGGGATAGATTTTCGCCAACTCATGCTCGACCGAACGGAGTTGCCGGACACTCGAAAGTTACAACGATTTCCCTCGAATCTCGATGTGCAATCGTCTCCGGAGCTCTTTGAGGGACCGCCCCGTCGAGTTGCATTGAGGTCACAGTTCTACTGCTGGCCGCAAATTGATGGGATCGTCCCTTCCTCCCTTATCTGCCCTGCTTGTCGCTGGGCAGATAAGAGGCGCATCGCCCTCTGCCCGACTCGCAGGGAGGGGACCTGTGCACAACCTGCCGACACGTCCGGACAGGTTTTTGGTCGTCACGAAAAGGGCATGCACCGAATGTTCACAGTCCGAAGCGATGCATCATCGGTTAATTTCAGACAATTGAAACCAGAACCTCTACAAGTGCATGGAGTTGGATATGGCCGCCACATACGAGCAGTTGGTCACTGTGCTCACCACCAGGCTGGGTATCGCACGAGAGGAGACCAGCCCTCAGTCCACTTTCGAGGACCTGGAAATGGATTCACTCGCGCTGGTAGAGCTGATAGACATCCTTGACGCGGAGTTCGGGACATCTCTGGAGGAGGGCAGCGTCAACAAGAACTCCACACTCGCTGAGGTGGCCTCCGTACTTGAGGCACACGGAGAAAACCACCGGTGAATCGCGCTATCGCCGTAACGGGCATCGGACTGATCACTCCGGCCGGCATCGGAGTGGAGGAGAACTGGGAACGAATCTGTGAAGGCAGAGGGCTCGCAGCGAAGGACCCTGAACTCGTCGGTGCAGCCGCTGATATCTCGTGCAGGGTGCCGACTTTTGACGCTGCAGAGGTGGTGGGGGCTCGCGAGGTCTGGCGGACGGACCGATTCGTTCAGCTGGCTCTGGTCGCAGCCAAGGAGGCTGTCGCCGATGCCGGTCTGGATCCCGGAAGGTGGGATGGCAGCCGCGTTGGCATCGTGGTCGGATCTGCCGCAGGCGGCGTATCCACTCTTGAAACCCAGCATGAACGTTTCTTGAGTCAGGGCAGCAAGGGGGTCTCTGCTCTCTTTCATCCCATGGCGCTGGTCAATATGGTTTCAGGGCGCATGGCCATCGAGTACGGGGCAACAGGGCCCAACCTGGTGACAGCGACGGCGTGCGCCTCGGGCGCCACGGCCATCGGCGTGGCCAGGGACCTCCTGCTCTCCGGTGCGTGCGATGTAGTTCTTGCCGGCGGTACAGAAGCGGCGGTGACTCCCACCTTTGTCACGGGCTTCGCACGTATGGGGGCCCTTTACAGCGGAACGTTGCCGCCGGAACAGGCATCCCGTCCCTTCGATGCGAACCGCAGCGGCTTCGTGATCGGGGAGGGTGCGGGAATCCTCGTGCTCGAACGTGTCACTGACGCACATGCGCGAGGCGCCCACGTTTGGGCCCGACTGCTTGGCTACGGTGCCACCTGCGACGCGCATCATGCCACCTCTCCTCATCCCACAGGCCAAGGAATCGAGGATGCGATGCGACTCGCGTGCCGGGACGCCGGGGTTCCGCCGCAGGACGTACAGCATGTGAACGCCCACGGAACTTCCACTCGGCTCAACGATGCGACCGAAGCAAGTGCCATCGCCCTCCTCGGCTCACAACGAGTCGCTGTCACATCGACAAAAGGAGTCACGGGCCATACCCTCGGCGCCGCCGGTGCCGTCGAAGCCGCCTACACCGCGCTGAGCCTCGCTCGCCAGACGATCCCACCGACGGCAAACCTCGACCAACTGGATTCCGAGGTTCGGCTTGACATCGTTTCTGAGAGCCCGCGCGCAGTAGCCCTGGACCACGCCCTGAGTAATTCTTCAGGGTTCGGCGGACACAATGTCAGCCTCTTGTTCGGTGCCTGACGGTCATTCTCTCTGCATAGCATGCACACGAGTTGCCAATCGTGAAGGTGTTACCGCCATGGAAAAAACTCCTCAGCATCAACAACCGGTCTTGCCTGAGAAGGCAGAGCACAACGAACTCATCGATCTCGTATTCGATGGCGACTTCGAGGAAATCCACGCCCCGATTCGCGAGGCCGTGACGGACGGGCTTTTTTCCCGGCGCGAAGGCCTGACGATGACCGAGCAGGGCCGACTCGCCTATGAGCGCACACGCTTGATTCATGAGCACGCGGGTGCGGCCGAGGGCATCATCGCAGACCCAAGAAGGCTATTCGCGGTCAGTGAATGGCCCGCACTGATGGACACCACTGCGCTGCCACTGTTGACCGTACACTACAACCTGTGCTTGGCCACCATTCTTCAGCACGGCCAAGACCGCGATGATCTCAATGACTACATCAAAGAGCTCTCGACCATGAGCACGGTGGGGATGTTCATGGTCACGGAACTCGGATGGGGCAACAACGCAGCCGCCTTGCAGACCCAGGCCGTGTACGACCATGCCACGGATGAGTTCATTATCAACACGCCAAACCCACAAGCCCAGAAGTTCATGCCCTTCAGCGGCATTCAGGACGTGCCGAAGCTGGCTGTGGTCATGGCTCGGCTGATCGTCCAAGGCGCCGACTGCGGAGTCTTTCCCTTCGTGGTCCGGATCGTCGATGAGAACGGTTTGCTTCCTGGAGTACGGGCCACCCCTCTACCGGAGAAGCCCGGTTTCGCGTTGGACAACGGAGTCACCTGGTTCGACCATGTCCGCGTGCCCCGGCGCAACTTTCTGGGGGGAACTATGGGTCACATCACCCAGCGAGGCGAGTTCGTCAGCGAAATCCGCAGTCGTCGTCGCCGCTTCTTCACCTCTCTGGAACGAGTGCACGCCGGCCGGCTCTGTCTCTCCAGTGCGTTGGTCTCCGCGGGACGCGCGAGCACGTACATAGCGGTGCGGTACAGCCTGCGTCGCCACACCAGCGCCCCCGCACAGCAGGACGTACCACTTCTGGCTTACCGCAGTCAGCAGACCGCACTGTTCCGCGCATTGGCTGACGTCTACGCGATGACCTTCCTGATCAATCACGTCAAACGGGAGTACCTGCACTCCAGCGGCAGCAATGACACGAAACAGCTCATCGCGATCGCCAAGGCGGTAACCAGTTGGACCATGACGGATGTTCTCACGACGTGCCGTGAACGCATGGGCGCCCAGGGCATGTTCTCTGCCAACCGCATTGCGGACTACATCTCCATGGCACAGGGCGTTGTCACGGCTGAGGGCGACAATCTACCTCTGCTCGCAAAGGTCGGCAGCGAACTGCTCGCGAACCCGGAGGTACATCCCAAGCCCTCTCCGCACAGTCGCAGCCTCACCGACCCGCTGTACCATTTGGAACTGCTGTGCTACCGGCAAGGTGTGGTAGGTCAGGACACCACTCGCTCCATGCGTCAGGAAATACGCCGGGGAAGCTCTGTCTTCGCCGCATGGAACCACCACATCAACACCGCCATCGACCTGGCTCACAGCCGCGGGGCCGTACACGCGGTGCAAGCCTTTTCGGAGGCAGTGGCCGGCACCCACTCTCTCCGAGCCAAGCGCGCGCTGCGTCTGCTCGCGTCGATCTACGCCCTGGGACTGACCAGCCGGCATGCCACGTGGTACGTAACCCATGGCGTACTGACCCCGTCCCAGGCCAACCGTATTCCTCGCCTGATCGAAACGCTGTGCGCTCGGGTCCTGGCTGACGCGGAGTTCCTGATCGGCGGCTTCGCACTGACGGATGACTTCCTCGGTGCCCCCGCCCTCTCCTCTGACCTGTCAGCGTTCTGCGCCCAGCCCCACGATCGCACTTCTCCTGCGGCCGCATCCGCTGCAAAGGAGTGGAGCACACCATGACGACATATCCTCAAGCTCCTGCCCCGCCCTTCAGCTTCAACCGGGTCCACCGTATGGGGTCGACCTCTTTGCGACGGCTGGTGACCGTGAGCCCGGGCATGTGCGGTCCCACGAAAGCACTTGTCGCATGCATCGGCGACTGGACGTGGGAAGCGGTGAGTAACGCCTGCGGACTGGACGTCTTCAATGCCCGCGACGGGCAAGGACGGCCCGCCTATCTCTCCTTCTATTACTACCGAATTACCTCCGGCGCGGGCCTCCACCCCAAACAGCTCACCTTTGGTGACCGTTTGGAAGTTCAGTCCCAGGTTTTTGACGCAGGCCGTCGAGGTGTCCTTACTCTGCACCGGCTGCGGCGGACAGCCGACTTTGAGGACAACGACAGCACCGACCCGTTCGACCTGGGCGAAGCCTACACACGGCACCGAGACGACTGTATATACGTAGAGAACCTCAACCTATGGGTTTCTCGCGGCGGATCCGACACGAATGTGGGCCTTGTGCACTCCCCGCCGGTCGGATTCGACCATGCCGTCCTCCCCAAGCTTCCCGAGGCCCACTCACCACGCTCCCTGTGCAGTCAGGCCCGTAGCCGGAACGCCTTTCCCGACCCGCTCAGGGACGCCTGGCCGAGTTCCGGGCCTGAATACGTCGTCGAACGTGCCGTCGACATCACCCACGATGTCAACGGCGCGGGACTGCTCCACTTTGCTTCTTTCTTCGCCATCGCCGAACAGGCCCAGCTCGGTCAATGGCTCTCGCTCGGCCGGTCCGGCCGCTCCTTCCTCAATCGCGTCATCCATGACGCCCGGATCTGCTACTTCGGCAACGCCGACCCGGACACGACGCTCCGCTTGCGGATGCGGACCGTCCATCACCCGGACGACCCGGCGGAGGAAAGAACAAACTTCGTGATCGATGACATCTCCACCGATCGCACCATCGCTGTCGCAGCCTTCCGTCACAGCTCGTGACTCGCACGCGGATCACAAGTTTGCTTCCTGCGCGGCCCGGGTCTGCGCGTGAAGTGATCTTGTCTGGTTTCAGCTTGACTCTGTCGGGGATCTTGGTGGCTCCCGGTGCGGCAGCATGATCAGCGGGCATGCTCGGGGCTGTTTCGAAGGCCGATGCAGTTGTCGAGGTGTCCGTTGTCGCTCCGCCCGCGTTCCGGTGAGCAAGTCCCTTCTCTGACTGCGCAGATCGCGCGGGCGAGCAATCCCGGACGGTACGGCGGCGATGTGGGTGAGAGACCGGCTGGACGGGCTGTGGCCCGACGAGGACTTCGCCGACTGGTACCCGCGTGACGGGCGCCCCGGCCTCTCACCCGCCCAACTGGCCACCATCTCGGTTCTGCAGTTCCTGCTCGGACTGTCCGACCGGCAGGCCGCCGAGGCGGTGCGCTGCCGCATCGACTTCACATACGCGCTGGCTATGGAGCTGAACGATCCCGGCTTCTACCACAGCGTGTTGGCCGACTTCCGCGGGCGCCTCCCCCAGGACGACCGCGCCGACCGTCTCCTCGACCTCGCACTCGCCCGCCTGAAGGAGGCCGGACTCGTACGCGAGCGCACCACGCAGCGCACCGACTCCACCCACGTCCTGGCCGCGGTACGCGACCTGACCCGGCTGGAACTGGTCACCGAGGCCGTCCGTGCCGCGCTGGAAGAAGTCGCCCGCACAGCCGGACACATGCTGGTCGGCCTGGTCGACGAGGACCGGGGGCGCCGATACGGCCGTCCGGTCCACCTGGGCAAGAACCCCACCCGGCCCAAGACCAGGGCCCTCGCCGCCGGCGACGACGCCTGCCGCCTGCTGGAACGCCTCCACCGGCACGAACCGGGCTACCGGCCCGGCCCGCAGGCCGAGGCCCTGCGGCAGATCGTCGTGCAGACCTACTACCGCGCCGCAACAGGCCGGCTGCGCTGGCGCACCGCCGACGACAGTGACGGTGGGCTACCGCCCTCCTCGTCGGCGGTCGTCTCCCCTTACGACACCACGGCGCGCTACGTCCGCCACGGCACATCATCCGCTGGAAGGGATTCGCCGCGCATGTCACCGAGACATGTGCCTCCGACTGCGTCAGCGTGATCACGGGCGTGGCCACCAAAACACTCCGAGCCGGCCGATCACGCGCTCGGACGCTCTCGTGGCGGGCTGAGACGAAGGTCCACTTGGCCGCAGCCTGCCGATCAGATTGGCCACCGTCTGCGGCCTGGCCGGCGAGGCGGCCGTCCGCCGGCCTTCGATCATGACGTCTACAAGCAGCGGAACATCGTCGAACGCTGCATCAACCGCTTCAAACAGTGGCGCGGCCTGCCCGTGCGAACCGACAGACTCGCCATCGTTTACCAGGCCGCACTCCACCTCGCCGCCATCCTCATGTGGGCCCGACGCCGACCAAAGAGACAGAACCTAGTCCTGTCAGCCCCGGGCCCGACAAGTCGGTTGCGCGAGCGCTTCAGGAAGGCAGTTCAGAGGCCATGTCGTCACCAGACATCGCTCGGGGTAGGGAGCCCAGCCCTTGGCAAGTAACGTATTACTGTATTACGGTTGAGGTTGCCGACCGAAGGAGCACACATGACTACCGTTCAGGATGCACAGCACTACATCGACGACATGACGCGCAAGCGGGGCTACGTCCTCGACTACCACAAGGTGATGGCCAAGCAGGATTTCAACGTACTGCAGGCCGCCAACGGTCTCGTCAGTGCCGCATACCTCGACCAGCGGGCGCTGGACCGTAGGACGAAGGAGCTCATCTTCATCGTCAGTCTCACGGTGATGCGCGCCTCGAAGGGACACATCCAGAGTCACATCCAGGTCGCGCTCGACCTGGGGGTCACTGCGCAGGAGATCCTTGAGGCGATCGAGATCAGCCTGCCCGAGGCCGGCATCGTGGCCTTCCAGACCGGCTTCGATGCCTGGCGTGAGGTCGTCGGTGCTGACGGCCTGGAGCCGACCGTGGAAGCTTTCCAGGGGGGTTCGGGCGCTGACGCCTGACGTTCGACCGACCGGCGGCTCCCCGCGTGGGGGTGATGGGCTTTACCCATATCCGTTCCGCCCACGAACCGGGCAGGGTCACCTTCGCCATGTCGTCGCTTGCCCGGCACCGAAAACAACCACGCCGACGTTGTCCTTACAACAGCGATCGCGCGCATGCCCCTATTGACGGCCGAGTCAGCAGAGGGCCCGGGGCGGCCACGTATTCCAGGCCGCCCAAGGCTCGCTCATGCAGCCATACGAGCAGATCCAGGGGCCCCAGAAGGGCCAGATCAGCCCGACAGAGAAAGTACGACAGTCATGACGAACACGGTTACCTTCATCGGCTTGGGCACGATGGGCCAACCCATGGTCCGCAACCTCGCGCGATCTGTGCCGGTGGCGGTCTACGATGCCAACCCCGATGCGATCGACGCGGCCGCCCGGAGCGACGGTGTGACACCCTTGGCGAGTCCTTTCGACGGGGCCGGCGCCGACGTCGTGATCCTCATGCTGCCCAACAGCACGGTCGTCCAACGTGTGCTCGGCGACCTGGGAGACCCCGAAAGCTTCGCCAGCCGCTTGCATCCGGGAGCACTCGTCGTCGACATGGGCTCGTCGGCGCCCCGGGCCACCCAGGAGGTGGCCAAGCAACTCCGGGAACGCGAAGTAGGAATGGTCGACGCACCGGTCTCCGGTGGTCCGCGCAAGGCGGCGACAGCCGAGCTGACAATCATGGTCGGTGGGCCGGTAGAAGACTACGAGCGTGCCCTTCCGCTACTGCGCACGATGGGCACGTCGGTGACGCACGTCGGCTCCGCCGGGTCCGCGCACGCGCTGAAGGCGCTCAACAACCTGTTGTCAGCCATCGGCCTGGTCGGGGCGCTTGAGGTGCTCACTGTGGGAACCAAGTTCGGCCTGGATCCTCGGACCATGCTCGACGTCATCAACCGGTCCACCGGTCGCAACCAGTCGACCGAGGTCAAGATCGGGCCGGAGGTGCTGGACGGACGGTTCCGGGTCGGGTTCTCGCTCCCGCTGACCGTCAAGGACATCACCACCGCCCTAGACTTGTCGTCGTCAGTGGGCCTGTCGCCGGAGGTCTCGCAGGCCTGTGTCCGGTTCTGCCAGGCGGCGCTCGCCGGCCTCGATGAGGAGAACCCGGATCAGTCCGAGATCGCCCGCTACATGGCAGAGATGACCGGTGTCGACCTGACCCAGTGACCGCGCCGCCGTTATCGAGGTGACATCGGCCTCCGCCGGCCTCCCCGATAATGGCGGCGCTGCCGTGACCCTCTCCCACGGAAGCAATTTATTACTGTAATATGGTCTTCCGCGAATAAAAGGAGGCAACCGTGACGGGGCAACGAGTACGGCGTGTGGCTGCGCCACTGCGGTCCCAGGTGCTCGAACTGCTCCGTCAGGACATCCTGGCAGCGGAGTTCAAACCTGGGGAGCGGCTGGTCGAGGCCCGGATGTGCGCGCGATACGAGGTCTCCCGGACGGTTATCCGTGAGGTCTTGCGGCAGTTGGAGTCCGAAGGGCTTGTGACCACGGTGCCCAACCGTGGTCCGGTCGTCACCGAGCTGACGGCCTTCGACGCCAAGGCCCTCTACGAAGTGCGAGGCGCGCTGGAGGGCTTGGCCGGGGCCCTGTTCGCCGAGCGGGCCACCGCCGAGCAGCGGGAACAGCTGGGCGAGGTGGTTCGGCGGTTCTCACACTCCTACTCCGGGGCTGACCTGACCGAGCGAGTGACGATGAAGGACGAGTTCTACGACATCCTCATCGCCGGGGCAGGGAATCCGATCATCGATTCAACCCTGCGTGGCATCCATGCCCGCGTGCAGATGTTGCGCGGGCTGTCCATGCAGGCCGAGGGGCGCGGGCCGGAAACCGTCCGGGAACTGGCTGCCATCCACGAGGCCGCGGCCGTGCGCGGTCATGCCGCCGCCGCTCGTGAGGCGTGCGAGGTTCACGTCCGCAATGCCGCGGCGACCGCACTCCGCGAACTTGCCGCGCGGCAGCGCGAGAGCCAGGAACCCAACGCCAGCTAAGACCGTGTCCTACGTGGTGAGGCGGACGAGGCGTCTCTAGCAGCACGGGGCGGCGGCCAAGCCAAGAAAGGCCAGGTAGTTGCGAGGGTTCCTCTCGTAGCGAGGGCTCAGGCACCGGTATCCAGACAGCCAGGAACATGGTGCGCTCGATCACCCACCTGCGGCGGCCGAGTCGTTCGCTGGATTCGACTCCTTTGCGGGCGATGTGCACCCCGATGTGCTTCCCCCCATAGCCATCTCCGCAGATGAGGGACGTCGTAAGCCTTGTCCGCGTGGAGCCGCTGGGGCTTGCAGTACCGGCCGCGGGAGGGGTCGTGCTGCGTTTGGTGGCCCTCGGCCATGGGCTTCAGTCCCTCACTGTCGTGGACGTTGACGGTCGAGACACCGACGAGGAGGGGCAGTCCGTTCGCGTCCGACAAGATGTGCATCTTGGCGCCCGGCTTGCCCCGGTCCACGGGGCTCGGACCTGTGTGTTCGCCCCCGTGACCGTTTTCGCGGCCCCGCAATGGGGTTCCCGGTCTCCGGGTCCGGCATGGCTTGTGCCCCTTGCCGATCATGGTCGAAAAAGTGGTGTCACCGGGCCGGGAGGCATTGGCAAGACCGCTGATCAGGGGCATCACCGCTCGCGTCCGCCCTGGGTAGGGGCATGCCTTCGTAACGTGGATGCCGGCACGCTGATGCCGCAGGCGAGACCGGGGAAACGGCTACTGGGGAGTAGCATGAACCGCGAAGGCAAGATCGACGTCTATTTCGGTCTGGATGTCGGCAAGGGCGAACATCGCGGCACCACGCTGACTCCGGCAGGCAAGAAAGTGCTCGACAAGCCACTGCCCAACAGTGAACCGAAGCTGCGTGAGCTGTTCGAGAAACTGCAGACCAGGCACGGCACCGTGCTGGTCGTGGTGGATCAGCCGGCTTCGATCGGTGCTCTCCCGCTGGCCGTGGCCCGCGATGTGGGTTGCCGTGTCGCCTATCTGCCGGGGCTGACGATGCGGCGGATCGCCGACCTTTATCCCGGTGAGTCGAAGACTGACGCCCGCGACGCGGCGATCATTGCTGACGCCGCCCGCACCATGCCACACACCCTCCGCGACCTGGCGTCGGACGACAAAACCGTCGCCGAGCTGAACATGCTCGCAGGCTTCGACGACGACCTGGCCAGTGAGGTATCCCGCATCAAGAACCGGCTGCGCGGGCTGCTGACCCGGATCCATCCCTCGCTCGAACGGGTCCTGGGCCCTCGCCTGGACCACCCAGCGGTCCTGTTCCTTCCTGAACGTCCCGGCTCACCAGCCCAGTTGAGGAAGGCCGGCAAACGACGGCTGATATCCACGCTGCGCCCCAAAGCGCCGCGCATGGCCGAACGACTCGTCGCGGACATCTTTGACGCACTCGATGAGCAGACTGTCGTCGTTCCAGGCACGGACGCCGCCGCACTGATCGTCCCGAGCCTTGCCGCTTCGCTTAGCGCAGTGCTTGACCAGCGCAGAGTTCCTGCCACTCGGATCGAGGAGCTCCTGGAGGCCCACCCTCTTGCCGGGGTCCTGACCTCCATGCCCGGCAACGGGGTCAGGACCGCAGCCCGCGTCCTCATCGACATCGGTGACGGCAGCAGTTTCGCCACCGCGGGCCACCTTGCCGCCTACGCCGGCTTGGCACCCGCCACCCGAAGGTCCGGCTCTTCCATCCGAGGCGAGCACCCCTCCCGCCGAGGCAACAAACAGCTCAAACGGGCCTTCTACCTCGCGGCGTCCGCCTCGCTGTCCCAGCCCGACTCCCGCGCCTACGACGCGGGTGACATCGACGAGGCCGACGTCGTCCAGGCGATGCAGCACGGCCTGGTCCAGGCGATGCAGCACAGCCTGGTCCAGGCGGCCCCAGACACCGGCTCTGGACCAGATCAGGAACCGACGGTGAGCGGTCGGCTTGGATCGGCGGCAGCGCCAGCCAGGCACAGCCACTGACCAGCACGTAGCTGATCGCCGCGAACAGCGTCTCATCAGGTGTGTCCTGCGTACCGCCGCCCTGCGGACGCGCCCTCGACGGAGGGATCAACGAGTCCGCGATCTCCCACAGCCCGTCCGGAACAATCCAACTCCACGTACTCCGCCCCGTGGTGGGGCCAACGACCGCCTCACCACGGAGGACACGGTCTAAGCCGAGCCCGCCCCACCCCGCCATCTGCGCAATGTGCAAGGGCGCGGCAACCCGGGCCTGACAATTGCGGTGTCAGCCGCTCGATCGTTTCTTCGCATCCGGAGGCCAACTCCGCGTGTGCTTCCTCAGCTCTCGAACGTCTTGCCCATCAGTCGCGCTCGGACGGTCTCGGACTGGGCGACGTCGGCGATCGTGAGCGCCATGGCCAGACCCGCGTCGTGCACGAACCGGTCGCCTTCAGGGCCTGCGGCGGCCTCGGCGAAGGCGGCGGTGTGGTTGCCCGCTTCGGGCGGGAGGCCGCCGAAGGAGAGCATGGGGTGAAGCGCCGGAATGCGCAGCGAGACATTGCCCATGTCGGTCGAGCCGAACATCTTGTCCGGATAGTCGGGGAAGGTCCGGCCGATGGCCTCCGCATGCTGCTCGAACAGCGGGGCCAGGTCCGGGTCGTGCCGGAATTCGCGGTAGATGGAGGGCAGTGAGGTGTACTCGATGCTGGTGCCGGTGGCGATGGCGCCGGCGTCGAAGCAGCGTTGGACCCGTTCCCACACCTCATCGACCTCGGCGAGGGTGTCACAGCGGATCATGCAGTCGACGACTGCCCGATCGGGGATGACGTTGACGGCCCCCCCGGCTTCCTTGACCACGTGATGCACCCTGATGCCGTCACGCAGCTGCTGTCGCAGGAGACCGATGGCGGTTTGAGCGACAACGGTCGCGTCGGCGGCATTCAGCGAACTCCAGGGGCGCGAGGCGTGTCCGCCAATGCCTGTGTAGGTGACGCTCCAGGATCGTGAGGCGCGCAAGTGCGGAATGACGACGTCTTTCAGCTGGGGGTGGACCATGATGGCGGCGTGGGTGTCGTCGAAGACGCCGCGGTTGACCATGATTTCCTTGCCGGTCCCCTTCTCCTCGGCGGGAGTGCCGAAGACGCGCACGGTGAGCCCGAGTTCGTCGGCGTAGGGGGCCAGTGCGAGGGCGGCGCCGACTGCGGCCGCAGCGATGGCGTTGTGGCCGCAGCCATGGCCGATGCCGGGGAGTGCATCCATTTCCGCGCAGAGACCGAACGCCAGATCACCAGATCCTGCCGACGCCACGAACGCCGTCGGAAGGTCGGCCACCCCTCGCTCCACCGTGAACTGCCCGCTGTCCGTGAGTGTCGCGATGATCGACGCCGACGTTTCGTACTCCTCGAAGGCCAGTTCGGGGTTGGCACTGATCCGGTGGGAGAGCTCAAGGGCGGAGTTCAGGTTCCTCTCGAACTCGCGCTCGATGCGTTCGTTGATGTCGGTCATCGCGGCAGGTCCTGTCCACTGAGTACATGGTCGGCGATCTGGGCGTGCGTGGCGAACCAGACTCCCTCGTGCGAGGCGATGTGCTCGAGAAGCTCGGTGAGAATCGTGATGCGGGAGCGGTGCCCGATGACGTGGGGGTGCATCGTGAGCTGGAGGATGCCGCCCTCGGCGTAGGCGACATCGAACTCGTCGCGCCAGATCGTCAGCACCCCACGTGGTGGTGTGTAGGGCCGAAGAGTGGTGAAGCGATCCATGTTGAAGTAGGGCATGTCGTCGCGGATCCATTCGGGGGGCAGTTCGACGATGCCCGTTGGTTCGCCATCAGCGACGATTTCGTAGCAGTCGTCGTCAGCCATCAGCGACGAGTCGTATCTCAGCCCCAGCTCGCGGATGATCCGCAGAGACTGGGAAGAGAAGTCCCACGACGGGGTACGGATGCCGACCGGGCGTGTTCCGGTGAGGCGTTCGAGGGTGTCGGCGGCCCGGAAGGTCAGGTCGCGTTCGGCCCTGGGAGGCAGGTCGGTATTACGTTCGTGGATCCAGCCGTGGAGAGCGACCTCGTGTCCTGCGTCCACATAGGACTTCGCTTCGCCCTCGTGCAGCAGTGCGGACACAGCGGGCATGAAGAACGTCGACGGTGCGTCGAAGCGTTCGAGGAGTTTCAGGATCCGTGGCACGCCGACGCGAGCGCCGTACTCACCCTGCGACAGCTTGCCCGGCAGTACCTCGCCGTCGCGCAGCGGGATCGTCTCGTGGTCGGGATCGAACGACAATGCCACAGCGACTTTCGCGCCACCGGGCCAGGACTCCGGTCGCAGCGGCCGTCCAGCACGCACACGCTCGACGTGCCCGCGCCAGGCCGACTCGTCCCACTGCCATGGCTGTTGCTCGGTCATACGTACTCCAGTGTGGTGCGGGTGCCCAGCCGGAATGAGTACCCAGGCGGGTTCGAGAGATTTGGCCGTCGGCTGCGGCGACCGGAGCCTGATTCGTCGTCCTAGTCGGACATCACGCCGGCCAGCAGCTTGGCCGTGCCTTCGGGCGACTCGACAGGGAAGTGGTGGCTTCCCAGGTCGACGGGCACGATGCGGATGCGGTCGCCGTAACGGTCGATGGCTTCCTGCGTGAGGATCGCACGCACCGCGAACAGCGTGATCGGCTGCTTGACCTCGCTCAGTGCGGCGTCCATGTCCCAGTGCACCAGACCTTCGATGGCATGCAGGCCGGCGGGCTGCCGTACAGCGACCATCTTTTCGAAGTAGGTGTCCTTGAGGGCTTCGTCGGTCCCGGCGGGTGAACCTCCCTCGACCAGGCCCCGCACCCCTCCGGCGAAGTCCTCGCGGAACATGTGCTTCATCGCCTCGGCCTGTTCCTCGCTCTGCGCCGGGAACAGGCCCAGGTAGTGCAGCGCATCGAGGGCGACCACGTGCGAGACCACGTCGGGGAGTATCCGGCCGACTTCGACGGCCACCGCTCCGCCGAGGGAGTGCCCGGCCACGACGCAGGTGTCCACCGACTCGGCTTCCAGCACAGCCGCGATGTCGCGGGCGAACTCCTCGATGGTCCAGACGTCTCGCGTGGACCGGGACTGGCCGTGTTCGGCGAGGTCGACCGCGAGGACGCGATAGTGCTCGGGGAGGAAGCCGGTTATCGCGTCGAAGTCGGTACGGTTGCAGCCCCAGCCGTGGACGAGAACCAAGGTCGGCCCGTCGGCCGTACCGCTGATCGTGTACCGGATCGTCGTGTCGTTCGAACGCTGAACCTCACGGTTCACAGAAGTCCTGTTCGCAATCGTCATCCCCATTTCCTTTCGTGTTTCCAGGTAACGGTTCTGGTCTTACAATGCGCGGTGGTATTGGTTCGGCCAGGCCGCTGTGTCGCCGGGCCGGTCGTGCAGGACGAGGTAGGGATCGCGAAGCAAAGCGCGCCCCATCAGCACCGCGTCCGCCTGGCCACCGGCCACGACCTCTCCGGCCAGCGACAGGTCGCCGATCTGTCCGACCGGGGCGACCGCGAGTCCTGATGCCTCCTTGAGCGTGTTTGCGAACTCGACATTGACCCCGTCTTGCACCGGCGGGCGCGCCTCCAGGTCCCGCACCAGCACGCCGGACGTGACGTCGAGGAGATCGATGCCCCCGGCCGCCAGTTCCTTGGCGAACGTCGCCGCCTCATGGAGGGAGATACCGCCCTCCAACCAGTCCGTGGCGGTGACGCGGGCAAAAACGGGCTTCTCCGCCGGGAAGGCTTCACGGACGGCCCGTGCCACCCGCAGCGGAAGGCGCATCCGGTTCTGCAGGCTCCCGCCATACTCGTCCGTCCGGCGGTTGGACAGGGGGGACAGGAACTGGTGCAAGATGTATCCGTGCGCGGCGTGAATCTCGACGACCTGGTACCCCGCCAGGTGGGACATCCGGGCCGCCTGGGCGAATGCCTCGACGACCTCGTCGATGTCGTCGTGGTCGGCTTCCCGCGGAACGCTCAAGTCACCGAACGGGATCACTGAGGGCGCGATCGTCTCCCAGCCGCCGTCGGCCACGCGCACAGGGCCGTTCTGTCCCTCGCCCACCCAGGGAAGCTGGTGTGACCCCTTCCTGCCCGCGGCCAGCAACTGGATCGCGGGAACCGTGCCACGCTCGGTTATGAACGAGGTCAGACGCCGGTGCGCGGCGGCCTGCTCCTCATTCCAGATCCCGAGATCTGCCGAGGTGGTCCGGTGCAGCGGCCCCACGGCGTTGCTCTCGACCATGATCAGGCCCACCCCGCCGACTGCGCGTGCACCGTAATGCACGAGATGCCAGTCGGTCGGCTTCCCATCGGGTCCCGCGGAATACTGGGCCATGGGGGACATCCACACGCGGTTGGCGACCGTGACTTCCCGAAGCTTCAGCGGGCTCATCTCCAGTCCTGTGAACGCTTTACTGGACACAGCTGAACTCACTTTCCACAAGCTTGCATGACCAGGTGCACATATTCTCGAGCAATCGAGAATACCGTAATACGGTACTCCAGTCTATGGTGAGGGGCAGCGCCGGGGCGATGCGGCTCAGGTCGGTGTCACGGAGACAGTGAAGGCCGAAGTCGCAGGTGCCGATGTGGTGTTGAGGAGCCGGCTTGGTCGGTGGTGCCGGTGGACTGCCAGCGCATCCTCATGGCGCTCGCGGTCCATGTCCGGCAGACGCAGCTCGACATCGGCGTCCTGCTCGGGGTGAAGGCCGATCCCGGATATCGGGCCACGGACGTCCCCCTCACCCCCAGCATGCTGTTCGCCCTCTACACCGACGGGCTGACCGGCCCCGGCAACGAGTGGGCGCAGCAAGGAGTGCTACTCACTCACCTTGTCACCGGGGCTGCCTCTGTGCTGAGGGCCATCTTCCCTGTTCCAAGGCCGTATTGATCTGCCGCCCAAGTTCTCGTGCGACGACGTCCACGGCGGGCGGTATCCGCCCCGATCGCGGGGTGGCGAGCACGATCGATCTGCGGACGTCGGGCTCGCACAGCGGTGCGGCGCTGAGTGTGCCGTTCGCGACGTCTTCGGCGATGCCCATCCACGGCAGGACGGTCCAGCCGTGCCCGGCCAGGACGAGCTGTTTCTGCACCCGCATGGAGTTGGTCTGCACAACGACCTCCATGGAGGCGCGGGCATGCGCCACGGCGGCATCGATGAGGGCACGCAGGGCATGGCCGGACGCGGGCATGACGAGCGGATGGGCTGCCGCCTCGGCGAAGGGCACGGGACGGTCGGCCCGCAGCCCGGCAGATGGCGGAGCAACTGCCCACAGGTGCTCCCACAGCAGCGGACGGGCGTTGAGTGACGGGGTGCTCTCCAGGTTGTACAGCAAGCTCAGGTCCAGGTCACCGTCGTCGAGCCACTGCTGAAGATGCCCGGAGTATGCGGTCATCAAGCGCAGTTCGATGCCGGGGTGGTCCCGGGCGAAAGCCGAGACGAGGGGCTCGGCCAGCAGATCGCTCGTGCTCTCCAGCAGACCGACGGTGACGATCCCGGATACCGCGCCGAAGGTGGGCAGGACCTCGGCCCGAGCCCGCTCCAGCTCGTTCAGGGCTCGTCGGGCCCGGCCCACCATGATCACGCCTGCCTCGGTCGGCCGCATGCCCTGCCGGGTCCGCTCGAAGAGTGCAACGTCGAGTTCCTGCTCCAGCATGCGGATCTGCCGGGTCACGGCCGGCTGCACCAGGTGCAGCAGCTCCGCGGCCCGGGTGACGCTGCCCACCTCGGCGACCGTGACGAGCGCTTTGAGCTGTTTGACGTCCACGGTTCTCCCCATCACCATCCGCACCCGGTATGGGCTTATCAAGAATTGCTATTTCACTCAGGAGATCATCAGTGTTCATGATGTTACTAGAGCCAGTGGGGCCGTTCCTGGAGGTCAGTGCATGCATAAGTACCTCGAAGCTCTGCCCCTATCCGGCATCACCGTCGTCAGCATTGAGCAGGCAGTGGCGGCCCCGGTCGCCACCCTCCGCGATGAGCTGCACGTGTTCACCGAGCCACGCACCCGCGCCCGTGCCGTGGGCATCTGGGCAGGCGTGGCCAGTCTGGGGCTGACGGCCGGTCCGGTGGTCGGCGGAACGCTGCTCAGCATCACCACCTGGCGCGCCGCCTTCGCGCTCACCGTACTGCTCGGTCTGATGACCTTTCGCCGTGCAGAACACATTCCGGCAGATCGGCAGCACACTCGGCGTCGCTGTACTCGGAACCATCGTCCGCGGCAACAGCTCAGGATTCACCGCCGGCCCACAAGAAGGTATGACCGCCATCGGTGCCTTTCTCGCCGTGTGCGCACTCATCTCCTTCCTGCTCATCCTCGACTCGCCAGGCCGCGCACACGCAGAGCCTGAGCCCCCGCCGGCACAAGGCATACCGAACGCAGTACACCCGCTGCTGCACCGCGTACTCAAGCCTCGGCTGGGCAGATCACCATCGACCGCCTCCCGGGAGATGGCGCGCAACGGTGGCAGGGACCGCTACTGGGCCGCGTCCGCAGACGCGGCAGCCTACGAACGCGGGCGCCGCCCCAAACTGGCCAAGCTCGCTCAACGGCCTGCCCTGCGCGCGCTGGTGGAGGCCAAGCTGGCACTGTGTTGGCCGCTTGAGCAAGGAGCAGCTTGACCACTGGCGGACAACGCCGCCGAGCTGAGCAACCCGGATCTCGCCCAAGCCTCCGAGGCCGACGGCCCGTCAGGGCTGTCCACCGCGCTCCAGCGGGATCTTCTCGCCGGCCTCGATCGCCACGCGCAGCCGATTCTCAGCCGGGGGCAGCGGACAGGTCGCCAGATCTGTGTAGGCGCACGGCAGGTTCCCGGCGCGATTGAAGTCGAGGACCACCCGGTCGTCGGCGTCCGGGGGCGCGATCTGCAGGGACCGGTTCGCGGCGTACGTCGTCACGCCCGAGGTCTGGTCGGTGAACAGCACCATCAAGCTGCCGGGAGTCTTGCCGTTGAACGTAGTAAGCCGGTGCACCGCGCCGTCCAACTCGAATTCGACCTGGCCGGGCGAGTCGTAGACGTGCTCCAGACCCTCCACCGCAGCACCGACCGTCACCGGCCGCGGTTCGTCGTAGGGCAGGAAGCGGCCCTCACGTACCCAGCTCAGATCCGGAGCGTAAGCGGGGGTGTACGTGAAGGCCAAACGCAGTGCGTTGCCGGGGTGGCGGGGGCGAAGGATGTCGTGGCCGCCGCGCTTGGCGACCTCGATCACGGCGTCGCCGGCGCCGATGTACAGACTGTCCCGCTCGGCGATCACCCCGAAGTCGTACCGGCCGCGTACCACCGCGCTGTCGACGGTCAGCTCTTCACCCTCGGCGAGCTCGACCACCACGCCCTCAGCGCTGCTCGACCATGCGCCGGGCGCGTCCTCGAAGCGGGCCGGACCCTCGCTCAGCCAGTGCAGGCTCGCGATTGCGAGGAATCCGTGGGGGCCAGCGAGTACCTCCTCTTTCTGCCGGTGCCACTGCTCCCATGCTTCAGTGAAGGTCTGCCGTTCGAGGTCCTGGACAGTCATGCGCACTCCCTGCTGACAAGGCTTGGGGCTGGGCCATGTTTCTGCGGCAACCGCGACGACCTCACAGGTCATTCCCTGTCCCGGCCGCCCGACATTACCGTAAGACTATAATACGGAAGCCTAGATCGCGGTGTGCCTGTGCAACCCGTCCCTCGGTCCTGCGGCACGTGCCGGGCGTCCACGGCCATGGACGTCTCACTCAGCCCGCGCGAGAGCGTCATCTTTGCGGCACTTCTCGCGGATGCGCGCCCACCAGCGCGACCCCCTCCCGGGCCGTTCTGAGCGCCCGAGGTCCTCGGCTGCGTCCGTCCCCCTACCCTGCTGAGCTTCGTACGCGTGCGGTGCGCAGGGTCACGGTGATCCGTCCGAACTTTCCGACCGAGTGGGCCGCCATGAAGGCGGTCGCCGCGAAGCTGGGCATCGGCACGGCGGAGACGGTGCGGACCTGGGCCCGCAAAGCCGACGTGGACGCCGGCCGGCGTCCCGGCACCACCTCGGAGGAGGCCGCGGAGATCAAGCGGTTGTGGGACGAGAACGCCGAACTGCGGCGGGCCAATGAGATCTTGAAGGCGGCGTCGGCTTTCTTCGCGTCGAGCTCGACCGGCCGTCGAAGCGCTCGTAGCGTTCATCGACGCACACCGGAAGGTGTTCGGGGTCGAGCCGATCTGCCATGTCCTGGCCAGCCACGGACTGAAGATCGCAACGAGCACCTACTACGCCGCCAAGAAGCACACGCCCAGGGCCAGGGCAGTCCGCGACGCCGAGTTGAAGACGCGGATAAGTCGTATCCACGCTGCCAACTTCGGCGTCTACGGGGTGCGGAAGGTATGGCGACAGTTGCACCGCGAAGGCATAGCCGTGGCGGCCCGCTGCACCCTCGCCAGGCTGATGCGTGACCTGTGCCTTGAGAGTGCCCGACGCGGCAAGAAGGTCCGCACTACCGTCCGCGACGACGGGCATGAGCGGGCGGCTGACCTGCTGCAACGCAACTTCACCGCCCAATCCATGGCCAGTTCGCGCAGCGCGTGAGCGTCTTCGAGGTCTGCATACCGGCACGGTGCCCTCCGCGGAGGACGTGACCAGGACGGCGGCCGGGGACACCTGCTCGTAGGCGGCCTGCAGCGCCTCCACCTTCGGCACGATCAGGTAGTCGGCGTACTCGGACGCGTCGTGGGTGAGCACCTTCACCGCGCCGTGCTCGGCGAGCGCGGCGGCCGTGTCGGCGGCACCGTTGCCGAGAGCTACGGCGACGGGCTCGCCGAGCCGGCGGGCCAGTGTCAGCAGCTCCAGGGTGGGCTTGCGGACGGCACCGCCCACGTGGTCGACGTAGATGAAAACGTCAGCCATGGGATTGCTCGCCTGCGTACGAAAGTTGAGGCGCGGTCAGCGCATGCGGGCTCAGATGAACTTCTGGCTGGCGAGGAACTCAGCGAGCTGTTTGCCGCCCTCACCCTCGTCCTTGACGATCGTGCCCGCGGTGCGCGCCGGACGCTCGGTCGCGGCGTCGACCGTGGTCCAGGGCCTTGATGTCCAGGTGGGACAGGTCCCAGGACTGCACCGGCTTCTTCTTGGCCGCCATGATGCCCTTGAAGGAGGGGTAACGCGCCTCGCCCGACTGGTCGGTCACGCAGACCAGGGCCGGCAGGGATGCCTCGAGCTGCTCGGAGGCGGCGTCACCGTCCCGGCGGCCCTTGACGACCCCCCGTCCTCGACCGAGACCTCGGACAGCAGCGTCACCTGCGGCACGCCCAGACGCTCGGCCAGCAGGGCCGGGACCACGCCCATGGTGCCGTCGGTGGAGGCCATGCCGGAGAGGACCAGGTCGTAGCCCGCCTTCTCGATGGCCTTGGCCAGCACCAGCGAGGTGCCGATGGCGTCCGTGCCGTGCAGGTCGTCGTCCTCGACGTGGATCGCCTTGTCGGCACCCAGGGACAGGGCCTTGCGCAGCGCGTCCTTGGCGTCCTCCGGGCCCACGGTCAGGACGGTGACCTCGGCGTCGTCGGCATTCTCGGCGATCGGCAGGGCCTGCTCGACCGCGTACTCGTCCAGCTCGGAGAGCAGACCGTCCACGCCGTCCCGGTCGACGGTCAGGTCATCGGCGAAGTGCCGGTCGCCAGTGGCATCGGGCATGTACTTCACACACACAAGGATTTTCACGCGTCGAGTCCTCCTCGCTTGACCAGCTGGCTCACGATGACATTGCGCTGGATCTCGTTGGTGCCCTCGCCGACAATCATCAACGGGGCATCGCGGAAGTACCGTTCGACGTCGAACTCGGTCGAGTATCCGTAACCTCCGTGGATACGGACCGCATTGAGGACGATCTGCATCGCGGTCTCAGAAGCCAGCAACTTGGCCATGCCGGCTTCCATGTCCACGCGCCGACCCGCCTCCGCTTCTCGAGCCGCGTACAGGGTGAGCTGGCGGGCCGCGGTCAGGGACGTCGCCATGTCGGCGAGGTAGTTGCCGATGGACTGGTGCTGCCAGATTGGCTTTCCGAAGGACTCGCGCTCCTGGGAGTAGGCGAGCGCGTCCTCCAGTGCTGCCCGGCCGACGCCGAGGGCGCGGGCGGCGACCTGGAGGCGGCCGGTCTCCAGGCCCTTCATCATCTGTGTGAAGCCCTTGCCCTCGACACCGCCGAGCAGGGCGTCCGCCGGCGCCCGGTAGTTTTCGAAGAACAACTCGCAGCTCTCCACGCCCTTGTAGCCGAGCTTGGGCAGATCGCGGGAGACCGTCAAACCCGGTCCGTGCTCGACCAGGAGAATGGAGATGCCCTTGTGCGCCGGGCTCGCCTCCGGGTCGGTCTTGCAGAGCAGGGCGATCAGCTGGGAGCGCCGGGAGTTGGTGATCCAGGTCTTGGCTCCGTTCACCAAGTAGCCGTCGGCATCCTTGCGGGCCACCGTACGAATTGCCTGCAGATCCGAGCCACCGCCGGGCTCGGTCAGCGCCATCGTCGCCCGGACCTCACCGGTGGCCATCCTTGGCAGGTAACAGCGCTTTTGCTCCTCGGTGCCGAAGTGCAACAGCAGCTTGGCGACCACGGTATGTCCGCCCATCGCACCGGCCAGGCTCATCCAACCCCGCGCCAGTTCCTCGGTGATCAGAACGTAGCAGGGGGTGGAGACGGGGGTGCCGCCGTATTCCTCAGGGACAGCGAGGCCGAAGATGCCGAACTGCTTCATCTGCTCGATGAGGGCTTCGGGATAGGTGTTCGTGTGCTCCAGCTCCCGTACGACCGGCTTGACGTCCTTGTCGACGAAGTCGTGCATCATCCTGACGATGATCTGCTCGTACTCGGACAGGGTGTCGAGAGTGCTCATGCTGTGATGCTCCTCGGGGTGGATCGTTCTCCGGGCGGCCGGTGTCACAGGACGTGGTCGGCTCGTAGAGCGGCGATGTCGGCTGTGCTGTGTCCCAGTTCGGCCAGAATCCGGTCGGTGTGGTCCCCGACTGCGGGGACCGCGTCCATGTGCGGGGCACTGCCGGCCAGGTCCACCGGCGGCAGCAGCGCCGGCACCGCCGTGCCGCCCGGGATGCGGACATCCCGCCACCGCTCACGACCGGCGAGGACGGGATGCGCCAGAAAGTCCTCGATGTTGTTGACGCCGGCGTTGGCAATGCCCGTCTCGTCCAGTACCTTCATCACCTCGGCGCTGTCGCACTCGGCGAACCGTTCGGCGATGATTGCGTTCAGCTCCTCGCGGCATGTCACACGAGCGGAGCCGGTGGCGAACCCTTGCAGGCACCCCTGCTGACCTGCTGCGTTTCTTCGACCTGCTGATTTCGTCCCGCCTGAGCCCGCCGCAACCCGGCTCGGCCCGACTCCGCCCGCTGGGGTGCTCCCGCGGGAGCACCGCGGGGAACACGCAACCAATCGGGCCTGCCCGGCGTGATGTGAAGTGGGCCCGGCAGATCTGCACTGCCGGGCCCACCTGCGGCTCCACACCCACTTTGCGGAGTAAGGAAAGGGAGCCGCCGCGCCCCCCGCAGGGCGGGGGCCGGGGGCTTCGCCGCCCCTCGCTCCGATCATGGCCGAAACGCCCGACGAATGGGAGCCGCAGGCATCTTTCACACCGGCGCTTAGTTGCATCTACGACTATTGCAGTGGCCAATTGGGAGGAGTTGTACACCACCCAAAGTAACTAGGCCCCGCCAGTCGATGTTTGCTCGTCGAGGAGCGCCGTTCGGAGCGTGCTCTCGGCGTGCCAGCCGGGAGCGCTCGTATCGGATGGACTTGGCCTTTCAGCCGGTGCGGCGAGAGTGCAGCGCTGGACGCCGCAACGGGGCGAACGTTGCCTTCGGCCGCCCCATCCTCACCATCCGCTGTGAGGGCCATTCCTCCGGGCCGACCGGGGCCATGCGCGCTGACGCTCCCCCATCTGTAGACGGGCGTCGTCGAGCATGCGGTACAGGTCCCGCTGGCTGACGTGCCGGCACCACCAGTCCTCGGCCCTCCACATCAGGGACCAGAATCGGTCCCTGAGCGTCGGATCAGGGGGGTTGAGAATACGCTCGATGTTGCGCAGCCTGTTCAGCTCAGCCTCGGACGTAGCGGGCGGAAGCTGAGGCTCGGAGTTTCGGATCCTGAATCGCTGCATGATCAGTCCAGTGAGCGTCGGCCGATGTGCTCCAGCCGTGCCTCGAACAGTTGCCGGGCCTCCGGAGTGAGGGAGACGAGTGCGACCAAGGTCGTGATGGCGACGTCGCACAGCTCCTTGTGGACGTCGTCCCAGCTGTGGCTGGCGCCCTTGCGCGGGTTCGCCCCCATGGCGCCGTGCAGCGCTTCGGCGACCTCGCCGAACTCCTCACCGATCTTGAGTACGCGCATCACCTTCGCCTGCTCGCCGGTGACGGGGCTCTCCTTGTCGAGCCAGTCGACGAGGCGGCCGATCGTGTCCCATTGCATGCTGTCCACGTCTTCTTGCTGTCCTTCGATCGTGGTCGGTCATCAGTCGGTCGGTCAGAACAGTCCGGTGGGCTGAGTCGCGGGGGTAGTCACCGGGAGCGGCGCCGTGGCCTGCAGAGCCAGGGAAACCGTCAACGCCGAGTGATCGGTCAGCCGGTTTTCAGCGGTGCGCACCTCGTGCACGTACGTACAGGAGATCAGCGCCGTCGCCAGGCCGGAGGACGTGTGCGCGTGGTCGTAGCGGTATCCGTCGCCGGTACGTCCGACCCACGAGTACTCCTGTGCCTTCGGGTGCAACATCCGGAACGCGTCCCGATAGCCGGCCTCGGCAAACCACTCGTAGGCCGCATACTCGAACCGCCGGAAGAAGCGGTAGTGGGGTTGGTGGTCCGGCTCCAGGATGTTGAAATCACCCAGCACCAGGCGCAGTTCCTGACAGCCGGACGGAAGGCTCCAGCACAGGTCGCTCAGGAAGTCCTGCTTCCGTCTCGTCTTGACCTCCGTAGAGTCCCGTGAAGGCACGTACAGGCCGACGATATCCAGCGGTCCCTGGTCAGTACCGACGGTGACTGTTTCACAGCGGTGGGGCAGGTAGCTCACGGCTGCCGGCCTTGCTGTAGTGACCAGCCGGGACACGATCATCACGCCACGCTCGCCCCGTGGGGGCCGGGGATAATGGACGTTGTACCCAGCGTCCCTGAACGCGCCCGCCAGGAGATCGCAACCAGCGCTGTCGACCGTTTCCGTGAGCACGAGCACGTCCTCTGGTCGGGCGGCCAGATAGTCGAGCTGGCGCTCGGCCCGCTCCCGGCCCGGGTTATTCAGGTTGAACGTCAGCACGTCCAGGGTGGTCACGAGCGGCCCCGTCCTGTCAGCAGTGGTTCTTTGATCGCCGCAACGACCGCGCGGGCGACATCCTCCGGCTGGGCCGTCGAGGCGTCCAGTTGCAGAACGCGGACGCCGGCAGCCATGAGGAACCTAGCGGTGTCGTAGTAGTAGGCGCATTCACGCTCGGTACCACCAGGTTCCCGCTCGTACCGGCTGTGCGCGCCGCGTGCCTCCAGCCGCTTGGCGATGACGTCCACCCGGGCGTTTATGACGACGGCCAGGTCGGGCATGTCCGCGTGCCGGTTCAGCTCCCAGACCGTATCGCGCGGGACACCGTCCATTACCTGGAGCGCAAGGGAAGAGGGCACGTAGCGGTCGCACACGACCACGTCTCCGCGCGCCAGGGCCGGCCGGATCTCCTGCTCTACGTGCCGGTAGCGGTCAGCGGCGATCAGGCACGCCATGCTCATCCCCCGGTACTCCTCTGTCCCGTGCCGCGCGAGTTGCCCGAGCGGGCTGTCACTGGGCTCCCGGGTGGCGTACACCGAGTGGCCTTCACCTTGAAGTTGCCGTACCAGGGCTGCGGCGACGGTCGACTTTCCCACACCACCCGGGCCGTCAAGGGTGATGAAACGGGCGCTCATGAGACACCGACCACGGGCAGCGTGCGGGATTGCCGGGGTACGACGGGGCATAGCTCCGCGTCGACCGCACCGATGCGCTGCCCGGAAGCGACGACCGCGGCCGGGCAGCCCTTCCCACAGCCCTCGCTCATCGGGCAACTGCCGCAGGTCGGGTTGTCGCCGACCGTCCACCGGTCGTGGAAGCGGTAGGCGTCAAGCCGAGCCGCGATGTCGTCGTGCTCCCAGACGTTGCCGACGATGAAGTCGGTGTCAGGGTGCTGGCTCACGTTCGTGCGGGCGGCGAAGACGAGGTAAGGACACACGGTGACCTCGCCCTTGGTGAAGACGTAGATGATCGTCCCCGCCTCGCAGCCCGCGAGCGGCTTATCGTCGTTCGGGAACCGGATGTTCACCAGTTCCAGGCTCTCGTCAGCGAACGGCGCGGTCAGTTCCGCGATGTGCCGCATATGGTCGTCCGGCCGCCGAAGCTTCTGCGCCCCCTTGGCCGCTCCGCGGCCCATCTCCCCCAGCGGATTCATCAGCACGTACGTCGCTCCGTGCTCCCGGGCGAACGCGCATAGTTGGGCGTACTCCTCGTCTTCAGCAAGGTTGTTCGGCGTGCACAGAAGACCTTGCAGGATGCCGGCTCGGGCGAACCGCCGGACGGTCTCAACAGTCTCCTCGAAACACTCAGGGCGGCCACGAAAGACTCCGTGGGAATCGGCAGAGAAGCCGTCGATGGAAACGTTCATGTGGGCGCCCATGTCGGCGAACGCACGGACCTGCTGATCCGTCACGATCGTTGCATTCGTGCACACGCCCACTCCCATGTTGGCGTCGTGGAACGCGGCGGCCACCTCGACCAGGTCCTCATGCATGAAGGGCTCCCCGCCGGTCAGGGTGACCCGATTGACGCGGGCCTGGGCGAGCTGGGGAATCAGGCGGTCACGGACCAGGGAGAGCGGCATGTATTCGCCGCGCTTCGTCGCGGACACGAAGCAGTGCTTGCAGCTCTCGTTGCACGATTCGCAGATCTGGATGAGCGCTTTGCGGTGCGGAGCATCGACGGAGGTACGGAAGTAGCACGACACAGCCTGTCCGGCCGTGATGAGCGTACGAGCAGTCAAGGGAACCTCCCAGTAGAGGGTGAGGCGTCCCGGCCGTGGGACCTACACCGCGGCCGGGACGGTGTACGAGGCGCGCGATGTCGCGGGGAACGAGTCGCGGCTGAGGGGCGAACCCAGCGGGGATCGGTCACCGATCGCGGTGAGCAAATCCCTTCAGGAACGTCTGGATCGCTTGCTCGCTGTATCCGTAGAACCTGCCCGTCACGTCATCCTCTTGAGATGCGTCAGGGGCGTCCTCGCCCCACTCAACGACATGACAGGTACTCGGACATGAGGACCAGTGCACCCGCACCCGAGGGAAGCCGCGGCGCCCTACGAGCGCATCACGTACGCAGTAGACGGCCTCAGGGTTGTCAAGGCTGGTGTAGCCACCGCGTCGCCGACCGCCGACCGGCACCGCCAGGAATCCGATGCCGTCGACAACGACGACGACACCGGCATCGATGAGCGTCGGGTCCTGAAGCCGCTCACGAAACCAGGCCGCTTCCCATTCGTCTCGCCAGTCGACGGGCCGTACCTCCACGACCGCGCGTGGGCGTTGCTTGATGAACGGCAGAGGGGACAAAGGAATCTCCTGGTGGGGATGCATGTGCGAGCGGAGAGGAGGTGAGTGCCCTGTACGGGGTGCCGGGGCCTCGTCCCGGCTTTCCGTCGTTCCCCTGCAGAGGGGCGTCCGGGACTTGGCCCGCTAACCGACCGGGCCGGGAGATCCGGGATGGTCAGGCGATCAGGCGGATCACCGCTACGACAACCAGGCTGCCGAGCAGCAGCCCGTATCCGGCTGCGGCCGCCGTGAGGCGCGGGTGCCGGCGGTGAATGATTCGCCACGCCTCCCGTCCGGTCCGGCCATCGGCCTCGGCCCGGACGCCCAGTGCCGTGACGCTGATGGAGACAACCGAGGCCGGCTTCCGGGTGATGTCGTTCGATCGAGACATGGGGAACCCTTCCGATGGGGGTACAGCTGTTGCGGGGTGCTGGCGGTAGGTGACTGCCATCGGGTCCGGCTGGCGTTCCGGAAAATGCTGCCGAATCCTGGTCTCGGCGATATCGAGGCAGCCGACGCATAGGTAGATAGGAGCGTGCTGGCCGCCGGACTGTGCGGGGCCGACCCAGACCACCGGTAGATCGGTCCTGTCACAGCGCCAGCACTGGCCCGATGTCCATCCACGGCTCATCGCGGACTGCGGGCGATCAGCACGCCGATCCAGGCAGCAACCGCCGCCACAGTGAGCAGGTAGATGGCCTGCGCTGTCGTCGTGGCGAACGGATAGGCGACAGGCGCCGAATCGGTCTCGTCGCGGGGCTCGTCAGGGCCCACTTCAGCCCAGACCCGTTTACCCCACGGCAACGGTTCCGCTCCCCACTGCTGCGCCATTGCGTCGACGAGCGCCAGTCCCCGACCCTGTTCGTCATCAGGGGTCGAACTCCGTGTCACCGGCAGACTCCGGCTCTTGTCGATCACTTCCACCCGTACACACCCACCGGCCAGACGATGAACCGTCAGCCGGAACACACCGTGCCTCGCGTGTCGGACGGCGTTCGAGGCCAGTTCGGAGACGATCAGCTCTGTCCTGTCCACCACGTCCACCAGGACGGGCACGTCCCAGGCAGCCAAGGTCTCCCGGACCAGTCTGCGAGCGGCCGGCACCGATGTGTCCTCGCAAGGCAAGCAGATGGACATCACCCGTGAACCGTCTCCTGCTGCGAAATCGTGGCGCGCTCGCATACCGTCGCGACCCGAGGTCGTGTCACCCACGGGGTTCACCACCTCTGCGGTGAACTCGTTGCCGCTCGTAAAATCCGGCGAGTGCCCGACAAGACAGAGCCAACACCTCGGCCTGCATGGCAGCTTCCCTATCGGTAGACGCTCCTTCGGCCCCGAGCGACTTCCTAACTCGGTCGAGAAGCCACTGCGCCGTCTGCCGATCAGCCGAGTCCGTCTCCTCCGCTATGACGTCATCGACTTCGCTGACCAACTGCTCGACAAACGGCCGCAGCTCCGCAGCCAACAGCTCCAGTTGCTCGCGCCGCGGCACCGTGCCTGGCAGGTCGCGCGTCAGAAGCAGGACCTCGTCCCACACCTGGCGCGCACGATCCAGGCTGATGACACCCACCTTCCGAAAGTGGCCGTCCGAGACCAACTGAGACACCGCCGTGCCGTTACCCAAATGCCCCGGCTCAGAAATAGGGACCGCCCAGTACGAGGCCGCCCTCCCCGAGCTGGAGACAACGTCCGGTCGCGGCACACCCAGCTGGTGCCCGTCACCCAGGCACTCGGTGCTTGGCACCCTCCATCCCTTGACCGTGCTCGGCTCACAGAGGATGTACAACCACTGCCCGTGCTGGCACCGGATGACCGGCGCTCCGAGCAGTGCCGCCGCCAGATATAGGTCCACCGCGGCGGGGTCGGTAGTACCTGCCGAAGCCTCAGCTACCCACAGGGGCACGCGAACGGCGCTGAACCTGGCGCCGCACCACAGCAACGTCAGGCCGTCCTGTTCCCATTCGAGGAGGGCCTCTTCGGCATCACACACAGCATCGGACAAGAGCCATTCGGCCGCCCTGTCAACCGAGTGTGCGCGCAATTGGTGCGTCATGTCGGCATCTCCACGGGGCCGTCTGCGAATTCGAAGCACTGGCGCAGGACACGGCCGACGTCTTCACCGTGGGTCAACCGGCGAGGCGCCCCTGTCGACTCGATCCACGGTGGGGTATCCCAGCGCACGCCCCGGCTAGGGGGCAGCGCCACCCAACCGTCGTCACCGGAGCGCACCGTCACCTCGTCGTGGACGAGGCAGTAACGGCCGGTGGCCGGGAGGACAAGGAGTACTGCCTCGTGATCGCCGTACAAGAGGCAGGGCATTCCCGCCTGACCGTCCAGCAGGACCATGGCGTGCAGTCCGATGCTGCGCGGAACGAAAACGGCGTCGAAATGCGTCGTGGCTGTGATGAGCGAGGCTCCCGGCGAAGTCTCAAGGGCTCCGGCCAGAGATTCCTCCAGCAGCTGCGGTGAGGGACACACCGGCGGATGTGCACCTGGCGCTCCACAGTTCGTTTGCCCGCATGTGCAGCCCCGTCGGGGCCGGAAGCGATGCCCGAGACGTAACGGCCACTCCAGCGCGAGATACGCACGTCCTGCGGCGCGCGGGTCGCGGGTGTTGATCGGCACCATCGCCGATTCCCCCTGGTGATCACTTAGTTGCGGTTAGTGACCCTCTGAGGATTGCGTGCCCGCAAGGCGGCGCCCCCTAGTTTTCCTAGGGGGCGCTCGTAGATGGATTGGATCCCGTCAGTTGACGAGTTCCATGTTCCGGATGAGCCCGGACAGCGCAGATGCCTGCGACGGCACACCGACCCGAGCGAGGTCGGAGACGAGCGCACGCGACATGGGGTCGGCGTACACGTAGTAGGGCGCCGCAGAGGCAGCCTCCCGCAGCTTGACCACGGCGGAGGCGTGACGGCCCATGCGATGCAGAGCGCGGGCCTTGTCGATCGCGAAATGCGTCCGCCGCTCCTTTGACGGCACCTGGTTGATGTCAGCGCCAGGCACCTTCTTCAGGCCCGTTTCCGGCTGGTCTACCTCGACCCCGGCCTCTGCCGCATGCACTGCCACGGTCCCCTTACCGAAGACCGTTTGCTGTTCGACGTCATACCAGGCGTCGCCAAGACGGTTGGCGTCCTCAAGCGCAGCCTCGATACGCGACCAGGCGTCGGCCTTCCTGTTGCCGCGCGCGCTGGCAATGGCCGCCCGCAAGTGCAGCGCCCCGCGCAGTGACACTGCCTTGTCGGAGGCGTGACGACCGGAGGCGTGCGGCTCAAGATCCCGCAGCGCGGCATCCACCACGGCCACGGTCTCGTTCAGGCTGGCCTGATGCAGCAGCGCACCGCAGCGGTCCCAGGCAACGGCCGCTTTGACCACCGGGTCGTCCAATCGTGTCGCTGCGCCGGCAGCGACCTCCGCCGAAACCCACGCCAGATCGGGGTAGCCGAGTTGATTAAGGCACATCCGGGCAGTGCGGGCCGTGTCCACCATGAGTCGTAGAACCTGCTCGCGGGCCCAGCCTTCTGACGTCAGCAAGGCCGTGTTCAGGTCCTCGATCATCTCGGGGAGTATCCGCGCAACCTTCGGTAGATCCGCAGCTTGTCGAGCCGCGTTCGCCCGCACTGACCGCTCTTGAAGCGCCGTCAGGTCGACTGGGGCACCTTGCGGGGCAAGGCCCGGGTGGCCGGACAGGATCAGGCCCGCCCGGCGCATGCCGGTGCGCAGCGCTGGAACGTAAGAATGCGCGAGGGAACCGCCGTTGCGCTGCAGGCGGTACGGCTGGCCGAGGAGCCAGACCACGTCGACATCACAGATGTCGGCGATCGCGTTGATGACAGAGTATCGGTCAAGTGGTTGACGGCCGCGCTCGACGTTTTGAACCCATGCTTCGGTGCGGTCGAGAAAGCCCGCGACCTGGATTTGTGTCAAACCGGCTGCATTGCGTGCGATTCGGACGCGGGTGCCGATGTGCTCGTCGTCGCTAAGGGGCATACTGATGCTCCGTTCTGACGTAGACACTCAGAACGCTACTCCGAACCGCGCCCCCGTCGCTCCCCGAGCGCAGCGGGGGCGCGGTTCTGTTTGCCACGTGTCCGCCTGGGCGTTGAGACCCTTCTGCCGCGCGCAAGCAAAGGCGCGCACGTTCCCGGAATCCTGGACGCCAGGACACCGGAACCCGTACGTGGGCACCCTGGTAATAGGTGCCTGGCGTGCGGGTGGGCGTCTGCGGATCAGACGTCATCTTGTGCCGTCCGGGTAACGGGGCTGGGCAGCGGTACATGTTCCTCGGCGACGTGAATCTCGCGCCGCATCGGGCTTTACTCCGGCCAGCCCGGCGTCGCGCCGCGGCTGCGGGATCCCGTCCGGCGCTGGCAGCCCTGACCGCGAAGTCCTTCTGGTCGGGCGCAAGGCACCGCCAGCAGAAGTTCGGGCCTTCCCGTGGTCACAGCGGTCCGAGGCATGCGCTGCGGGTGTGCCGCGAAGTCGGGCCTGTCAGATGATCAGCGGGCATGGGGGATGTCGACCCAGGCTGCGTGGGTTTCGCGACGGAGTCTGGACCAGGTGTCTTGTTATGGCTTGTCGGCGGCGTGAGGCGGGGGTGCGGTGTGGCGCTGCCGAGCGCTGCGTGTTGCAATGAATTGGTCCATGGAGGGCAACACATTGACGCGGGGTGTGGTGTGGCTGATCCGGCGGCGGCGGTGACGCGTGCGGTTGCGCGAGGGGTGCGCGCTGCGCGGGTGGCCCAGGGGTGGTCCCTGGAGACTCTGGCCGCGCGCTCCGGGGTCAGCAAGGGCATGCTCGTGCACATCGAGCAGGGCCGTACGAACCCGAGTATCGGCACGCTGTGCAGGCTGACGGAAGCCCTGGGGACGACCTTGTCCCGGCTGGTCGAGACCTCCGAGCTGCCGCTGGCCCGTGTGGTCCGGGCTGGGGAGGGGGCGTGTCTGTGGCGTAGTGAGCACAGTCCCGGCCGGGGTGTGTTGCTGGTGGGATCCGAGCCGCCCTCGTCCTTGGAGATGTGGGACTGGACGATGTACCAGGGTGACAGCTACGGAGGCGAATCGCACATCCCCGGTACCCGGGAGACGGTGAGTGTGCTGCGCGGTTCCCTGGAGATCCAAGTGGCTGGCGAGTCCATCGTGCTGCACCGGGGAGACTCGGCAGTCTTCGCCGCCGACCGTACGCACACCTACCGGCACACCGGAAAGGGCGAGCTTCATTTCGTCCTCGCCGTCGCCCAGCCCCACGTCGCCGCCCGGGCCCCGCTCGCCGACGGCTCCGTTTAAGCCCCGCCCGGTTCCCGCTGGATGATCACCGGCCGTGGCCTGGCCACGGCCCTTTTCCGCGCGCCCGCGCGCTCTGCCGAAGGAGAAGAAACCGCCGTGAAGCACGTGCAGAAAGTCCTCCTCGTCAATGCCGGCACCGACGGGGACGTGTCCTCAATCGCCAACGACGGCACGTTCCCGGCCCTGGGCGTGGTCTCGCTCGCCACGGTCCTGCTGCGCGACCACCCGTATCTGGACGTGATCGCGCTCGACGGCCAGATCACCTCCATGCCGGAGATCGAACAGCTCATCCGGGACTTCGAACCGGACGTCCTGGGACTGAGCGCCCTGGGCACCTCGTATCTGAACACGCTTCGCTTAGCCGAGGCCGGGAAGAACGCCGGGGCCGTGACCATCCTGGGCAACGACCAGGCGGCAGCCATGGCCCGGCAGATCCTGGCCCACCGCGAGTGCGTGGACTACGTGTGCGCCGCGGACGTCGGCGAGTTCGCCCTGTCCGCCTTCATCGACGCCCTGGACGGCAAGCGACCCATCGCCTCCGTGCCCGAACTGCTGTATCGCACAGATGAGGGCATCGCTCACAACCGCCTGCCGGAAATCCCCGCCCCGCTCATCAGCCTGGGCGGTGGGGCCCTGGTCAGCAACGTCCTGGATGCCATACCGATACCGGACCGTTCCCTGATGCCCGCGGCCAACTGGGAACGCTACCGGAAGAACTACCTGGCCCGGTACGGAAGCCTGCACGACTACGAGGACGTCACCGGCGTCACCACCATCAACCGGGCCCGCGGCTGCGCACGCGTGAACCACCCCTGCCACTTCTGCGGCATCGCCGACCTCAGCTTGCGTTTTTCCTCTCCTGAAGTCTTCTGGCACGACGTCCGCGCCGCACAGCAGCAGGTCGCGGCCACCATCTTCTACGAGGCGTTCGACAGCATGAGCAGTTCCCCGCGCTGGGTGCAACGGCTGGTGGAAGCCCGGCCCAAGGACATCGGCGACCCGAAGTTCTTCGTTTACACCCAGGCCGCCGAGACCACCGAGCGCATCGTCGACCTGTACCTGCGCCTGGGCGTGTACCGGGTCAACATGGGCCTGGAATCCGGCGACACCCGCATGCTCAAGCTGCTCAAGGGCCCGCGCGACAGCCTGGAGAACAACCAGCGCGCCTGCACCCTATTCAAGGAAGCTGGCCTGCCCATCTACGGCTCACTCGTCCTCGGCGGCCCTGGCGAGAATCACAAGAGCCTGGACAACACCATCGCCTTCGCCCACTGGCTGATCGACAACGAGATGATGGCCGCGCTCGAAGCCCAGCCCCTCTACCCCGACTTCGGCGCCCTGACCGGCCGCTGGATGATGAACCCCGACCTCGCGCGAGCCGCGGCGAAGGACAAGGGCTTCGAGATCCTCGATGGCAAGCTCCTCGACTCCATGCCCGACAAGTATGGCCACACCGACATCGTCGACTTCGACGAGATCTCCATGGACTGGTGCAAAATCTTCAGCCGGGTCGGCTGGGACGAACTCGTCGAGGCCACCCGCACCATCCGCGGCTACGCCGACCAGCACGGCACCGTCTCCGGATCCGCCCGCATCTCCGACAGCCAGCTCGCCTGACAACTTCCTTCCCCCCGGCCGGTGCCCGCCGCCACGACCGAGGAGCCGATGTGCTCACCCTCCTGCTCGCCACCGCCCTCTCCTGCGCCCTGGTGGTCCTCACCCCCGGGCCCGGCGTGCTCACCGTGCTGCACATCGGCACTGGCAGCGGGCGCCGCCCGGCCGCCCACTTCCTCCTAGGCCACCTGGCCGGCGACCTCATGTGGGCCCTGCTCGCCCTGATCGCCCTGCGCTGGGTGCAGCTCCTGTCCCCGGCGGTCTTCACCGTCTTGACCGTCGCCAGCGCCCTGTACCTGGTCTACCTCGGCATCCGGGCGCTGGCGGCGGCCTCCGCACCCGACAGCGGCGCCTCTGCCTACGCGCGCCGTCCCCTCGCCCATGGCGCCGTGTTCGGTCTGACCAACCCCAAGAGCTACCCCGTCACCCTGGCCATCTTCGCGTCCGTCATCGCCGGGAACATCGACCTGCTCACCGCCGCTACTGTGCCCCTGTTCCTCCTCGCCAGCGCCCTGGGCTGCATCACAGCCGACGCCCTGCTCGTCTGGATTGTCGGCCTGCACACTGTCCGCAAGCTCTACGCCCGCGCAGCACCCTGGATCACCCGAGGCGTCGCCTTCCTCTTCTTCGGCTTCGCCGCCTATTCGCTCCTCCACCTCAGGTAACCGGCTGGCTTGCGGAGGCTGTCCGGCAGTGGCCATTGGCGACGTACGTCCGGACTCCGGGCTGCGGACGGGTCCGGCTCACTCACCGGGGGCGGAGGCGTCGTCACTGGCGTGGTCATCGCGGTGTCCTGTTCTCACAACGACTACGGTCACATTCGAACAAAGAATAGAACAGCGGCGTGGTGCCACTGTCAGTGGCGCCCCGTACCGTATCCGTATGCCCTCCCGCCGTCGGCCACATGGCCTGGTGCGCCCCTATCCGGAAAATGTGAACGAAGCCATCCGCCTACTTATGGACCAGCCACCAACCCCTCAGCGTGCGGAACGGTACGCACGCCTACTGGTGCTTTGGAGCGAGATCGACGACGAGGAACCGGCCGACGCCGCTTGAGAGCATGAGCGCCTCGCCGGCGGGTTTCGGTCCGGCGGAGGACTGGCCGAGCCTCTCCCCGGCGGCCGATGGAGTGTCAGGCCCGTAGCGATTCGCTGACCGGCGGCCGGACGGACCCGCAGTGCCACCAGCTGGCGATGCTGCGGACCTCCGCCCTCTAAGAGGGCGCCGTCGAGCCCTCAGCGAAGGAGGGCAGGCTCGCGCGGAAGACCTTTGGTGAGGACGTCGGCCACCAGGTCGGCCAGGCCGAGAGGGTAGACCGTCTCGGCGGTGGAGCGAAGCTCGTTCAGCGGCCACCAGCGGCTTTCCCGGATGTTGTCCTTCTGGGTGGCGCGATCGGCATCGAGGGCAACCGGCGATGTGCGGATCAGGAAGTATTTCTCGATCTGCCGCACTATCCGGCCTCCGACCGGATGGTTCTGGCGGCGCTCAGCGATCTCACCGGACAGCACTACGTCCTTCGCGCCGAGTTCCTCGCCCAGTTCCCGCAGTGCCGCGGTCGGGTAGTCCTCCCCGGGTTCCAGGCTGCCGCCTGGGGTAGCCCAGAAGCCGCCGTTCTCGTCGTAGCGGAGTAGCAGAACGCGCTGGTCAGCATCGACAACGACGGCACGAGCCGCCTCTCGCAAGGGCGGAAAGCTCATGGGGTGAGTCTTGCAGATGGCAGCCTCTACGCGTCTCTTCGTGACGACTAGCCCGTGAGCAGGGCATTGTGAACGGCATGGACTTCGATCCGGTTGAGCGCGACATGGGGGCGTACCAGCAGTCACTGACTGCGGAGGAGATCAGGCAGGTCTGCCGACGGGCCTTCGGACAAACCGGCTCCCCGGTGTCCGCCGTCGAGCTGGACGCGGGAATGTACAACAACGTCTACCGTGTGACCCTGGCCGGGCGGGAGAAGCCGGTGATCCTGCGTGCCGCGCCGTCGGAGGACCGTCAGTTCCGGAGCGAGCGGCACCTGATGCGCAACGAGTACGCGAGCGAGCCGTGGCTCGCCGTGATCGCGCCGTTGATGCCGCAGGTACTCGCCGCGGACTGGTCGCACCAGGTGATCACCCGGGACTGGATGATCCAGACCTACCTGGACGGCGTTCCGGCCCCTCAGCACCTGGGGACCTACCCGCGTACGGCATGGCCTGCGTTCTTCCGGCAGATGGGCGCCATCACCCGCTCCGTCCACGCCGTGCAGGGCCCGCACTTCGGGTCCGTCAGCGGACCGGGGCACCGGACATGGAGCGAGACGGTGATCGCCTCTCTGAAAGAGATCGCGGCCGACCTGGACGGGGCCGGCCTGGACGCAGCGGACGTACGCAAGGTCGCCGCGGTGGCCGTGCACGAGCGCGCCGTACTCGACGAGATCACCGAGCCGAGGCTGTTGACGGGGGATCTGTGGACCGTCAACGCCCTGATGGACCCGACAGCCCCCGAACCCGTGATCACCGGTGTGCTGGACTTCGACCGCTGCCTGTTCGGTGACCCGGCCGCCGACTGGACCATCCGCATGGCGAAGGCCAAGACCGACGAGCGGACCGCCTTCTGGGAGTCCTACGGCACGCCGGACCGGTCGACCGCGGCAGTGTGGCGGGAGCGGATCTACGAGGCCCGGCACCTGGGCGCGATCCGCCTGGAGCGCCACCGGCTCGCCAAGCCGGACGCGGTCGAGGAGAGCTACGGCGCGATGGCCGAGGTGCTCGCCGACCTGACCTGACCGGAGGTCTCCGGCGACGGCTCGACGCCGATGCGGACGCCTCGCAGTAGCGCGTCGGCCCGCCCCTCGACCTCTGCGGCATCCAGGCCGGTGACCACAAACGCCCCCAGCCGGTGGGCATTGGCCCGCGGCCGGTGCACACGGCCGCCGATCGGCGCCCGCCAGCGGACGAACGGCACGCCCGGCCCGGTCCGCGGGAAGCCGGACTGCGACGTCAGCCGTCCGGCGTGCGGACTGGTCACGAACCGCACGGTGGCGTGTCCGCGGACGGTAGCGGTGAGGTCGGCCGGGCGGCCGAGGGCGGTGTCGAGCAGCGCCGTCCACACGTCAATCCCGAGGGCATGCTGGATCAGGAGCCCGATGTGTCCGGCGGCGAGCCGGGCGCCGATCTCGATGACCGTGCACCGTCCGTCGCCGTCGACGACGACCTCGGTGTGCGAGGCGCCGTTGCGGATGCCGGAGGCGCGGATGGCCGCCTCGACCTGGCGGTGCACGTCGTCCTCCACGGGCGAGGGGAGACGGACGGGCAGGCTGTGCCCCGTCTCCACCCTTGCCGTGCCGCCGCTCACCTGCTTGCGGTACGGCGAGGTGCGTGGGAGCGCTGTCCTGGGTGAGGGACTCGACGCTGTACTCCGTCCCGGTGGCGTACGCCTGGATCAGGACGCGGTGCGGGTCACCGCCCGGAAACGTGCTGGCCGCTTCCCGGGCGGCGTGGGCGGCCGCGGCCGCATCGGCCGGATCGCTCACCACCGTCACGCCGGCGGACCCCGCCCCGGACAGCGGCTTGACCACGCAAGGCAGACCCAGCTGCTCATCTGCCAGCGCCGCCTTCAGCCCGGCGTCGTCCCGCACGCACACGGAGAAGGGGGCGCGCACTCCGGCCGCGGTGAACACTTCGGCCATGGCTGCCTTGTCCCGCGCCGTGCGGGCCCGGCCCGGGTCGTTGCCGGGCAACCCAAGCTCGGCAGCGGCCCGCGCGGCAAGGTCGGTCAGGTACTCGTTGACAGTCAGCACCGCGCCGACGCCGTGGCAGCGGGCGTAGGCGGTGATGTCGTCAAGGGCCTGGCCGGGCCGGGCGAAGTCGGTGACGATCCGCCCGGCCAGCAGGCCCCTCAACTCCGGCCCGTACCCGGCGTACGCGTCGGCGGTGGTCGCCGTGTGGACCTGGTGTCCACGGCCGGCGGCCGCCGCGGCGACGAGGCCCGCCTCGGGGCCGGCCGCGTCCAGCAGCAACACGCTGGGGAGGGTCACGACAGGTAGTCCTCGAAGCCGCCGGTGCGGTGGGTGTCCAGGGTGAAGCAGTGGAACCCGCCCCCGAACAGGCGCCGGTGCCGGTGTCGCACGGGCACCACGTCGAAGCCGTGCGTCTCCAGCAGCTTGATCAGGCCGGTGCACTCCTGGTTGACCAGCACCATGCGCTCGTCGACCGAGAACACGTTGAGGTCGATGTACGGGCTGGTGAGCACCAGGTCCTCGTAGTCGTCGTAAACCGGGAACGCGCCCGCGTCCGGCTCCGGAGGCACGATGTAGCGCCACGAGCGCAGCGGTTCGGGCATCAGGTCCCGGATGCCGTCGTGCCGGGCCAGGAACACCCCGGGGCGCAGGGCGAGGACCATCGAGTCGATGTGGTTGTCGGCCATCCGCCACACCCGGTGGACGCGGTAGTCGTGGCCGAGGTGCCGCTCCAGCCACTCGGCGCCCCGGGTGTGGTTCTCCTGGGCGACGTTGACGACGAGGTCGCGGCCCAGCCGCAGCACCTGCGCGCCGTCCAGCATCATCTCCACCCCTACGTCGTACGGACTCGGCCGCGGGTCGTCGATGGCCTCCGTCGGGCCGCCCAGGGTGGTCGCGGTGTCCCGGGCGTACGACAGGTCGAACGAGTTGTCGGTGAGGGTGGGGCGGGGCATCGTCGTCCACCGCGCGCCCGCCTCCCAGTAGGCGGTGAAGACGGGGGCCAGAAGCCGGGTCTCCAGGTAGCGGGAGCGGATCGCGGGCGGCGTCTCGATGATCTCGCTGCCGAGGATCAGCGTGTTGTCGCGGATGTTCAGCGCCGGGGTGGGAGCGGCCTCCCACCCCAGGCCCGCGATGACCTTGGCGTCCGCGGGCAGGGGCAGCGGCCGATGCACAGAAACCCCGAGCCCGGCAAAGGTGACCGCCAGGTCCTCTACGTCCTCGTGCAGCTCCTCGGCGTACCGCTCCTTGATGACCCAGCTCTCCCGGTGGCCGGCCGCCGCCCGGGTGAGGCGCGGATAGGCCCAGTCCGACCGGAAGCCCTTCAGGTTCTCGTGGTGGAACAACTCGAAGCTGACGTCGCGGTCGTGCCCCACGTAGTGGGCGGCCGACCCGACGATGACCTCCTTGAGCGGAGTGAAGTCGTCATGGCTGTGCAGGCGGGACATGGGCGTCCTCTCGGGAAGCGGTGCGGGTCAGGAGGTTCGGGGAGCAGCGGTCACGTGCCGGTCGGCGAGCGCGCGGCCTCGGCGCACCCGCAAGGTCAGGCCGGTGGCGTCGTGGTCCGGCTGAAGGGTGCGCTGTTCGCTCCAGCCGGAGAACCGGAACTCTCCGGTGTCGCCGGCCGGCACGAGGGCGAAGGTGCGCCCGGCGATCGTCAGGGTGAGGACGTCGTCGGCGTCGCGGTCGATCCGGGTGGCGAGGAGGGAGCCGTCCAGCGGGGCGGCCGCGTCGAAGTCCGCGAACCCGGACGGCAGCAACGCCTCGTACGGCAGCCCGCCGGGCCAGACGGGCGCCTCGGCCGGGCCCGCGCGGTTGAGGAGGACCTCGCCGTGGGTCAGCAGCTCCTGCCACGAGTCCGGGAACCAGGCCGCAAGGTCGGCGGTGAGCAGGGCGTCGATCACGACGTGGACCCGGGTCACCGTCTCGCTGGTGTTGCGCACCAGGTGCTCGCGGGAGAAGTCGCCATACCACAACTCGCCGGGCTGCCAGCAGTGTTCGACGCAGTCCAGGACGAGGACGGCGCCCGGGTCGGTCACGACGGGGATGTGCAGGCGCACGATGCCGCGGTCCAGGCGGTACTTCGGGTCGCTGTGCGCCGTGGAGACGGCTCCGGGGCCCAGCGCCATCAGCCGGACCGCGTTGAACGGGGCGGGGATGGAGTCCAGGACCTCGGCGAGGTAGGGCAGTTGGTCGAGCCAGCGTGTCGCCTTGAAGGGCTGCGGCCCGGGGCCGCCGGGGTCCGTGCGGTCCGGGTCGCCGCCGAGGCTGCGCAGCGGCAGGACCCGCCAGTCGATCGAGGCGGGCTGGCCGACCTGGCCGCCGTAGGTGTGGGTGCGCTGCACGTTCCAGGTGTGGGAGGTGACGGCCGCGAGCTCGGCAGCGAGCCGGGCGGAGTCGAAGACGGGCCGGAGTCGGGCGGCCTCGGCGGCTGCCGTGGGCGAACTGGTGGTCATGGCGGAGCTCCCGGGGTCAGGAGGAGAAGGACACGGCGCCGGTGCCGATGTGCTGGCTGGCGTCGTAGGTGCCGGCGGGCACGGTCGCGAACCGCGCGTCCAGTTGGTCGAAGGCGTCGGCGTGGCCCTGGGAGGGGTCGTAGGCGAGGCAGAACACGAACTGGACCGGTTCCCCGGCGGCGAGCGGGATGGCGGGCATCGACACGATCACCCCGGTCCGGGTGGCCGGGTCGTAGGCGAGGCCCAGTTCGTCGAGCGCCGTCAAGAACGCGGCGAAGGACGGCACCGCCCAGGTGGGCGGGACGTGGTACTCGACCACCTGCCGGGCCGGTTCGGCCGTCACGTCGACGATGCCGTGGGCGATCGACTGGTAGATGTGCAGCGAGCCGGAGACCTGGGCGTTGACCTCCGTGAACACCACGGAGGCGTCGGGCAGGACCAGGGCGTCCGCGCTCAGGTGCCCGCGGTAGCCGAAGGCGCGGTACGCCTCGGCGAGACGGGTCCCGCCGTCCAGCAGCGCCGCCCGCACCGGTGCGGTGACGCCGTCCAGCGGCACGACCTGGTGGCTCAGGCGCCGCCCGACGTACAGCAGGCGGCCCGTCTCGGTGGCCCGGGTGCCGTCGTCGGAGGCGTAGTGCTCGGAGTACACCGCATCGGCACCGGGCGCGAACTCCTCGATGACGACCGGCCAGCGTCCTTCCCCGCTCGCCCACGCCCACCGCTCCGCCCAGTACGCGGCGATGCCGTCCGCGCTGGGAGCCAGGTGGTGCAGATGCCGGGCCCCGACGTGGTCCACGGCCATCTGCAGATCGAGGACGAGGAGCTGGTTGCCTACGCCGGCCCCGTTGTGGGTCTGCTTGACCACGACGGCCCCGGCTGCGGATTCCTCCAGCAGCGCGCCGGTCGCCTCGATCGCCTCGGCGGTGCTGCGGCAGACGCGGCCCGGCAGGATCGGCACCCCGGCCGCCGCGGCCACGGCCCGGAAGTTCGCTTTCGAGTTGCCGATCTCGCCGCCGCCCTGGGCGAAGAACGCCCCGCCGGGGAACCGGT
The DNA here is from genome assembly GCF_042896695.1 of Streptomyces sp. NPDC001270. Classification (NCBI taxonomy): domain Bacteria; kingdom Bacillati; phylum Actinomycetota; class Actinomycetes; order Kitasatosporales; family Streptomycetaceae; genus Streptomyces; species Streptomyces sp. NPDC001270. The sequence goes on from NZ_JBIAXM010000036.1 coordinate 41,182, forward strand.
CCGCCACACCGGCCGCGGTGGCGAACCGCGCCACGGCGGCCGACGGCCACAGCGCGAACACCTCCTCCACTGCGTCGGCGCCGGTCGGGCCGAGCGCGGCGCGCACTTGGTCGAGGAACGCGGGCGCGGTCAGGCAGGAGGGATCGAACAGCTTCGCGCCCCACGCTCCGGCGGGGACGGCCAGTACGGTCAGATCCTCGCGCCGCACGCCGGTGTGGGCCAGGGCGTGGTCGACGAACGCCGAATCCGGCTCGCAGCACAGGACGAGCAGGTCGCCGGGGCGGGCGAACCAGAACAGGCGCTGGGTCCAGGCGCGCATGTCACCGCGCGCCCGAATCGAGGGGTCAATGTGATTGCCGATGAGGATGCGCACAGCGGACTCCCTGGGGCGGGTGGGGGGTCAACAAAGCCGGGGCAGGACGGCGGGCAGCGTGTCGAAGGCCCGCATGGTCGCGGTGCGTCGCCGTACCCCGTCGCCGGCGGCCTCCAGGCGGACGGGGTGCTCGGCCAGCGCCGCGACCAGGGCGCGCAGGCCCGCCTGTGCGACCGTCGTCCCGATGCAGGAGTGCGGACCCCACCCGTAGCCGAGGTGGCGGTTCGGGGAGCGGTCGAGCACCAGGTCGTCCGGCCGCTGGAAGGCAGCGGGGTCGCGGTTGGCCGCCGCGAACAGGGTGACGACCTTTTGTCCCGCCTCGATCTCGATGCCGCCGATCCGGCAGGCCCGCACGGCCGTGCGGGTGGTGCCCTGCACAGGGCCGTCGAAGCGGACCAGCTCGTCCACACCGGTGGCCAGCAACGCCCGGTCCTGCATCTGCTCCAGGGCGCCGGGGTGAGTGAGCAGCGTGTGCACGGCGTTGCCGACGGCTGCCGCCATCGTGCTGTAGCCGCCTTGGAACATCACCCGCGCCGAGTTCTTCACATGCAGCCGGGTCGACGCGTCGGCGTCGGGGGCGGTGCTCTGCCGTACTTGGGCCAGCAGGCCGGACCGGGGTGAGGCCGTGAACCAGGAGTCGACCAGGTCGCTTAGCCGACGCCGGGCGATGCGGCCCGGCTCGACGAGCGCCGGGTCGAGGCCGCCGTCCATGCTCCGCATGATCGCGTCCGACACCTCGGCGTACTCCTCGTACGGGGGCGGCTCGACACCGAGCAGGTCGGCAACGACCGCCACGGACAGCGGGACCGCGATCTTGTCGACCACGTCGAACGGACCGGCCCCGGTCAGCAGGTTGAGCCGGTCGCGCAGCAGGAGCCGGGCGCGGTGCTCGACACCGCTCAGGTCCTGGGCACGCAGCGCGGTCATGAACAGGGAGCGGACCCGGCTCTGCTGCGGGGGGTCGAGCGTCTGCACGCTCAAGGACGGCTCCGGCACCGTGCCCCCGGTGCGCCGCGGGTCCCGCGCGAACGTCGCATGGTCACGCAGCACCCGCACGCTGTCCGCGTACCGGGTCAGCGCCCACGACTCCATGCCGGTGTGCCAGAACACCGGCTCGCGCAAACGCAGTTCGGCCAGCACCGGGTACGGGTCGCGCAGGATCTCCGTGGCCAGCGGGTCGTATCGGTCCGTCACGGACGTCATCGCAGTTCCTCTCCGTCAGCGGGAGGGGCGGGCCCGCCGCAACGGGCCCGCCCCGGGACTTCCTCGGGATCAGTGGTCGTACGACATGGCGGCCCCCTCCCTGCGCGTCGATAACGATGGGCGTCCGGCGAGGGCGAGCACTTCGCGCAGGCCCTCGCTCACCAGGCGCGCAGATCCAGCCCGGTGAACGGCACAGGCCCGCAGGGAACGCTCCGCCGCCGCGTCCCGCCCCGTCACACGGGTGTCGGGCGGGACACGACGAGTACAGCCGCCGACGGCCCTGCGGCCCAGAGCAAATACCTATCCCCGCCCTATCCCCGGTCTTCCGGAACCGCCCTTCCGGGCACGGCGCGGGTGGTGCAATGGGTGGGTGGACGAGATCCGTCACCCCCTGGCGCACGCCAGGAGAGCCCGCGGGTGGTCGCAGGAGGAGCTGGCGCTCCGCATCCGGCAGGCTGCCGCGCGCCGTGGCCTGCGCTCAGGCACCCGAGGGTCCCGCGTCTCCAAGTGGGAGACCGGCCGGGCCGATCCCGACGAAGCCGAGTCCCAGCCGCTCATCGCCGAAGTCTTCGGCATCGACTATGCGGCCGTCGCCCATCTCGGCTGGCCCTACTGGCTCCCGGGACAGGACATGCCGCTGCCGCTCGGCCCGCGCAACGCCGTCTCCTCACTCCGAGAGGCCCTGTTGACCTCACTGGACCGCCGGTCATTCGTCGCCTACACCAGCGCGTCCCTGGCGGTGATGGCCCACCAGTGGGCCATCACCGAGTCTGGCCGGTTCCCCCGCTCCGCCGCACCCAGTGAAGTCGACGCCGAGATGCTCGACTGGTTGGAGGGGGCTGGAGCGGAGCTGATCCGTCTCGCCACGGAACGCCGACACCGCACCCGTCATCTGCTCGACGCGCATCTGAGAGCGGTCACCGATCTCATCAGCGAGTCCCGATACACCGCTGCCGCCGAGCAGCGGCTGCACACCCTGGCCGCCTCCCTCGCTCAGGCCATCGCCTGGCAGCACTTCGACGAACGCCGCCACGCCTCCGCCGGCCGCTTCTGGCACGCGGCCCTCCACAACGCCCACGCCGCCCACCAACGCGACCTCGGCGCGGGCATCCTGTCCGATCTCGCCTACCAACTGCTATGGCTCAGGGACGCTCGCGCCGCCGCCGACATCCTCGAATACGCCATCCCCCGCACCCAACACCCCGCCGCCCGGTCTCTCCTGCACCTACGGCAGGCCCGCGCTCTGGCCGTCCTCGACGAGGCCGGCCAGTGCCGTCGTGCCCTGACCGCTGCGGAGAAGGCGCTGGACACCGTATCGTCCGACCCCGCCCCTGCTTGGTGCTCGTGGATGTCGCACGCCGACCTGGCCGCGGACGGCGGTCGTTGTCTCGCTGATCTCGGTCAGCGCCGCCAGGCCCACCGGCTCATGGACGAAGGCATCGCCCTGCTGCCCACCACCCGCAGCAAGACCAAATCCATCTTCCTGACCTACCAGGCCGAGACCTACCTCGGCGACGGTAGTCCCGACATCGCGGCGGAGACCGCCACCCGTTCCCTCGACATGACCGAACGGATCGACGCCCCCCGGTGCGTGACGATGGTCCGCGACCTCGAACCCGCCTTCACGCCGCACGCGCGCACGGCAGGCGTTGGTGAACTTCTCGAACGGCTTCGCGCCGTCGGCTGAAGCACCTCCCGGTACTGACGACGCTCAGAGAGTGGCCGCACTCCTTGCGGCTCAGGTTTCCGAATTTCGTGCACCGTTTCGGCCAAGCCCCAGGCCGCCCCCGCTGTCGGCGTCGGTCTGATCATTACGGGCGTCGTCGTTGCCGTCGGCGCCGTCGTGGAGGTCGTCCGCGTTCGTGCCGGCAGCCCGACGAGCTGACGGTGCCTCGCTGTCCGTGCAGAGCAGGGCGAGCCGATGGTTGGCAAGGTCCACCGCGTCCCGCAGTGAGCCGCCGGAGTTGGGATACAGCTCGTGCTCCACGCGCGTGAGCCGGTCCTCCATCCCGCTCATGCGCTCCATGACGCCGGGGCGGGCCGGCAATCCGGGCCGCGCTGGCTCGCCTTGCCAATCATCTATGAACTGATCGATTCGGCGGCCGAGTCGGCCCGCGCCGCGGATGAGATGCCACGCCACGGCCAGCAGCCCGCCGGCGAAGGAGACCATTCCGCCCCACACCAGGAGCGTATCCACAGCAGGGATTCCCGTCTCAGCGTCCATCGTTCACCCGTTTTCGTCGAGGTCGGGACGCGCCGTGTACCTGGTCCTCCACCCAGCCACATGCGTGATCAGGCCGCGAACGACGGCCGGGAGGAGGGGGCTGAGCCGTTCCGGGGTCGGTTCCCGGGGCCGGGCATCGTCCTGCGCGGTGGCGTGGACCGCGCGCAGCCCGGATGCGCCGAGGTAGCTCCTGGCCGCGGGTGCGGTAGGTCCCGTGTAGCCGGACAGGCTCCGCGCAGTCGTTTCCGGGATCCCGGCCTCCGTGAGATGTCGGTACTCCCGTTCCTGGCGGGCGGCGTCCACGGCCTCCATCTCCTGGAGTCGGGCAGCGTGCGCGTCCATCATTTCCGCATGGATTCGGTCGTACTCCTGCTTCGTGATCAGCTTTCCGGGCCGCGGTAGTTCGGGCAGGCCGCATCCGAACAGAGTGAGCGATCCAAGGGTGCCGTCGTCGTAGAGCGCCCACCCTTTGACCGGATCGGGGGTTGTCCCGGGGAAGCCGGGGAAGTCAGGCAGTCCGTCAAGCATGCTGGTCCTTACATGGCAATGAGCAGCGCGCGGAGGAGGGCATTGATGCGGTAGTAGTAGGCGCCGTCGGACCCACGGCCGGCGGCCGCGCTGAACTGGATGGCCATGGACGCACCAGGCTCGACCGTGCCGCGCGACAACACTTTGGTTCCTTGGGAGTGGACGCCGACCATGGACGACGATCCCGTGTTGCGCATGTACCACATCTCATCGCCATCGAAGCCCGTTGCGGCTCCGGCACCAGCGGGGAGGACTACGAAGATGTCGACCTCCTGCTCGGCGATCACCAGAGCCGGGCGGCAGGTGCTCGGGTTGGTCACGGTCAGGGTGAAAGTGTCGACGGGTGCCACCGATCCACTGCCGATCCTGACGTCGGGATAGGTCCGTTCGTCGGACGACGTGGCGAAGGTGACCGCTCCGCGGGGCTCCCCGCGGAGGATGCCGTCCGAGTCGCAGACGACGACGCCGCCCACGCTGTCTGGTTCACACGGATACGGCCATGCGCCCGTCGCTGCGGTGACGGGGGCGCTTGCAGAGCCGTCACCTGACAGGCCGCAACCGGTGAGGACCGTACCCCCGGCCGTGGGCACGTAGAGACCCCCGTCCTGATTGATCGTGAGGTTATTGCCAGCCTGCTCGGAGAGGTCGGCGGCGATGATGCCGGTTGCCGGGTCCAGATCGATGCCCGGACCAGCCGAGAAGCAGCCCCGGACCGTCTCACAGGGCACCATCGCGTTCACCGTGTAGGGATTCGCGGTGGATCCGCTGCCGCTGATCGTGACGTTCTCACCGGCGATGACCGAACAGTTGCACTTCTCGCCGCCGCAGCCGCCTCGTGCCAAGAGCCACCGTCCTCATCGGAGTCGTTGGCCCGGCCCACAACCAGCAGCGCACTGACGAGTGTATCGGCGCTGCGCTGAAGCTCAGCCGTAGAGTTCCACGATCACCACGCCGTCCGTCCCCGCGGTGCCGTCCTCGCTGTCGCCGTCACGGGCGAGGCCGCCAGCCGCTCCGCCCCCGTAGCCGCGGCCAGCGCCGCCACCGCCCGTGGTTGCTCGCGGGTAGCCGCCGTGCCCCAGGTACGCCTCGCCACCGGTACCGGCGAGGCCCTGTGCTCCGGAGAGCCGCAAGGCGCCCCCGCCAGCACCGCCGCCCATCGCGTTCTGTCCGGACCCTGCAAGTGGGCCTGGAGTTCCCGAGAAACACTGTCCGGTGGTGCCACTCGACATGACGGCCTGGCCGCCTGCTCCGCCGTTGGCGGTGACCAGGCCGCCGAATGAGGAGCCGCCGCCGTTGCCACCGTCCGAGTTCGGACCGCCCGCGTCCCCGCCGGCGCCCACGATGACGGTCTCGACCGGGCCGAGGGCGGAGACGTTCAGGAGGGATTCCGAGTAGCCGCCCCCGGCGGCGCCTGGGTTGGCGACGAGTTGGTCGGCCGAGGCTCGCCCGCCCGCAGCTCCCCCGCCGGCGCCCTGCACGCGCACCCGGATCCGAGCGAGCCACGGGTAGTTGTCTTTTCTGAACTGGTAATTCCCCGGTCCAGAGAACTTCATGATCTGCCGAAGGCCCTGCCGGCCGGGGAGGAGGCACAGCTCCCCGGAAGCGGTCACGGTGAAGTAGTCGTCACAGACACAGACGGACGCCACAGTTCGCTCCTCGTACGGCGCGCGTGAGTCCGGCCCATAACCAGCGACTATGCGGATAGGTGGCCATGGTAACTACGGTGCGTCCGGGCCGGCCTCAAAAGCGGTGACGTGGACGCGGACTCCCGCACCCGCAGGTTCGGCTACGCCTGTTCCACGGCGCGGCCGAGTCCGCCACACTCTCACCACGGCGTACCAGGAACCGGCTTCCTCCACCGCGGCGGTCACCGTGCGGTCATCGTTCTGCGGTTCCGGGTCCACGGGCACGACGGCGAGCGCTGGAGGCCGAGCGAACGGCGTCGCGAACTCGACCCGAACGCGACCGTCTTCGCCCGTCACAGCGACCGTAGCGACGGTACAGGCGACACGAGGCCACGCTGTTCCAGACTCCGTTGACAGCTTCGCGGGACCTTCGGCGGGCGACCTGACGGGGGCGGTGCCCATGCGCCTGGCCGGACGTCGCGCCTGCCGGTTGAGATCCCGGAGTATCCCTCCGAGCGGGTTTCCGGTAACCAGCCGTCCAGCACCTCCGCGCGTCGCCACCGCTACACCTCCGCGCCACTCACTGCCAGCTGCACTTGCACCTTCTCTTGTCCAGGGGAGTCGCCACTCCCACCAGTCTCCGTGACCCGTACCCCGATGATCTTCAGCCGCTGGACGACGGTCCGGCAGGTGGCCGTGGACGTGACATCCAGGCACCAGCCGGGAATGAGGGTCGGGACGTCGACCGCGGCATCCGGACTCAAGGTCACCTCCTGTGTGTCAAGGAACAGTGGAGCGGGGAGGGAGGCCCGCAGCTTTGCCCTGGCCGTTGCAAGGGCCGACGCCGACGACTTGACGGAGGTCTGCTCCACATACCGCTCCAAAAGTCCGTAATACGCGTCCGTTCCGCCGGCCTCCTCCATGACGTCCGCCTCCTCGTCTCCCGCGACGATCCAGCGAGTGATCACGTTCGATCCGTCCTCGGCCACGACAAGCCCCTCAGGGAAATCAGCGTCCGTAAGCCGTCCGACGCTCTCCCGATAGTTCTCAGGGAGCAGGATGATCGTCGAGCCGTGGGCCGTGTAGTCCAGCCCAGCTTCCGCGAGGTCACGGAGGTGATCGCCGGTCTGCCCAACCCGCTCCGAGTAAGTTCGCCCGCCGATCACCCCAGCCGGGCCGGCGATGTGCACTTCGTGGCCCGGGTCATCCGGCGCGAACCCGTCCTCAATGAGCCACTCCGCAATCTCAGTGAGATCGGAGTCCCCGAAAGCGATCGAATTGTGGGGGACCCGCCGGTCGAGCCAAGCCAGAACGTCCGTAGCGAAGATCTCCACCTCCCCGTTCCGCCACTCAGGTTGGATGACGGGCCCCCTCCAAACCCGGGCGCCGTCCCGGAAAATGTGCAGCTCGTGCCTCCAGGCCCGTACGTCCTGAAGACGGTTGCAGCAGTCCCCAGACGGCTCGACCAGGACTCGCGCCGAGCTGTACTCGTCCAGTTCACGGCTCCACTCCACTTCCGTGAGAACGTCCGCTTCGGCGACGGTGGCGCCGTCTCGGTCGACTACCCGGGCGGTATGTGTTCCGCATCCTGCGGCGGCCACGTCAGTACCCCCGCCCCGAGACGCCCACAGTGATCACGGTCCCGTCCGGTGGCGGGTTGGCCACGTCGCTCTCGATGCACAGGCAGAAGGAGGCGCAGTCCAGGACCCGCCAGTTCGGCGGGAGCCCATCGCGACCGTAGACGTCCGGGCTCGTCTCGAACACGCCGCCGCACTCCACGATGGCGCGTCCGATCTGACCGTCAAGGGTGAGCGCGCCCCCGGCGGGCAGGTAGCGCACGTGGTAGACGGAGTGCGGGTCGCACCGGTTGAGTTCTGTCATCTCGGCGCAGGTCAGCGCCTCATCTCCCGCCGACCGCTGGTAGAAGGTGATCGTCAGGTTGCGTAGGTCTTGGCTCTCCCCGACGCGGATGGTGATCACAGGAACGTCTGCGGACCATGCTGGTCGGTCGCTCAGGTCGAGGTCGTAGCAGTCCCGCTCCACCGCCAACGGCAAGCAGTAACAGGTGTCGATGGACGTCATGGGGGGTGGCGTCGGCGGCTGGCACAGGGGGTCCGCGCAGGCCGCCGTCGGGTCCGCGCATTCCGCGAGACGGCACGTCCCGCTGCATCCGCCCTCGCTGCTGTGGAGGCACCAGGTCACGCACTCGGTGGAAGAGTCCACGGGCGGGGCTACTTCCAGCACAGGCATCGTGTCCGTGTACAACCACGGGGTGGCGGCGGAGAGGACGAATTCCACGGTCAGGATGTCCCCACCGGCCGAGCATGCTCCGGTGGTGCAGCCCTCGCCGTAGCGGGCGGTCACGGTTGGGCCCTCGACCAGGGCCACGCGCCGGATGCTGCGCCGGTGCCGCTCGGCGAACTCGGCCGGGTCCTCGCCCTCTCCTGGGCAGCAGTTGAACAGGGTCATCTCGTCGCCATCGCACTTGCCGGTGGTGCAGCCAGTCAGGACCTCCGCCAGCCAGTGAAGGCCGTACTCGACGGCACAGCAGGTCCGGCCGAGGAGAACCGCGGTAACCGTGATCGTGCGCGGCATGACCCGGGCCGGGCAGAGGGAACCGCCCCCGGTCACCGCGTTCGTCACGGACCTCCGCACCGGATGGGTGTCCAGGCCCTCCATGGACAGCACCATCAGCCCGGCAAAGTCCCCGCTCTCAGGGACGTCGGGGTCGTACCAGGGTGCGCAGTCGTCCTCCGGCGTCGAGTACGGGAGGTCCCCTACGGCCTCCGCGGTAAGCGTGTCGCACCGACACGTACTGGCCGAGGTCAGCCCGGAACCCACGGTCTCCAGGTACATGGCCAACCGAGCGTGGTTGGCGACCTCGACCCCGCCCAGCGTGAAGTACTCGGTCAGCATCAGAGCATTCCTCCCGCCAGGGCAAGGCGAGTGGTAACTCGGTGCGCCGTCATCCGTGCATCCCCGACCTCGTTGATCGTCACGTACTGGTTCACCGTCCGTGTCCCCTGCCCGCTGGCGGAGGCCGGGCGTTCGCCGCCGTACAGGACGTCGAGGAGCCCGGACTCCTCGGCGAGCTTCCGAGCACGGCGTGGCCGCGTGAGCGGGATGACCACCTCCGGGCCGGCCTCGCCGATGAGGGCGTGGGTAGGGCCCAAAACCAGACCGCCGTTGGCGAACGGCAGATACTTGCGGACACTGGCCGGGATACCGCCTTTGACCTTGCTCATGATCTGAGAGCCGATGTTCCCCACCGCGCCGACGATCCGGCCGGGTAGCTCGCGAAAAAGCGCCACGATCCCGCTGATGAGCCCGGAGACGGCACTCCGCGCGGAGCCCGCAGCCCTGGAGAACACGCCGGCGATACGGTTTCCGAGGCTGGACAGCGCACCAGCCACCCGACCCGGCAAAACCCGGAAGAAACCCACGGCCTGAGCGACGAACCCGGTGATCCGCGACCGGGCCGTGGTGAAACCGGAGTCAAGGTTCCTCAGCAGGAAAGAGCCGAAGGAGGCGAGCGCGCCGGCAACCCGGCCTGGCAACGCCGCGAAGAACGACACCGCCGATGAGACGAACGACGTCGTCGCCGAGATCCCACTCGTGAAGGCGCTGGAGAAGGCCGAACCGATCACAGACCCCAGGGACGCCAGAGCGGACACGATCTGTCCCGGCAGGACCGTGAAGGCGTAGACGATCCCGGCCAGGGTCGTCAGCAGGGCGATGCCCACGGAGGCAACTGCGTTGACGAACAGGCCGACCAAGAGCCCGGGGAGCGCAGCCAGCGCCACCGTGATCATCCCGGGTAGCTTGGTGAAAAACCCGACAACGGCCTGGAAACCGACCGTCAGGGTCGCACCCAGCAACGTGAACAGGCTGGTGAAGAACGAGCTGATCGTCGATGCCAGCGCCGACAGTCCGCTGGTGACCATCCCCGGCAGGGCGACGATGAAGTTGACGACCGACGTCAGCCCAGAGGCCAGGCCGGTCAGCACCGACACGACGCCGGAGATGATCGGGACGACTGTGTTGATGACGGCCCACGACGCGAACCCCACTGCGATCTGGAGGACCGGCGCCGCGATCCCGATCATCAGCGAGACAAGCGGGACCAGCGCCGCAACCAGACCGGCGATGGGCGGCAGCAGCGGCACCAGGGCGCCGACCAGCGCGTTGAACGCGTCGACGATCGGCGGCAGTACCGGCAGCAACGCCAGCAGAACCCGGGAAACCAGCGGCGCCAGCGCGGCAACGAGAGTCGTCGCCGCCTGACCGATGGTCACCAGGAGCGGCGCCAGTCCGCTCGCGGCGCCCCCGAGAGCGGCACCCAACGCCGCCGCGACCTGGCCAAGGACCGGGACCAGCGGCGCGAGCGCCCCAAGGAGCCCAGTGGCGATCCCGGTCAGCGGGCCGAGTAGAGGGACGAGGACCCGGACGGCCGCCCCAAGCACCGTGCCGAGGAGCTGGGCGATCTGAAGGACGACCGGCGCAAGGCTCCCCGCGAGCTGGGCGACCAACGGGCTCACGGCTGAAGCCAGTTGGCTGATCGCCGGGACGACGCTGCTCGTCAGGATCGGAACGAGCTGCGCGATCAGAGGCAGGATCGACGAGAGGACGCCGCCGAGCGCCTGGCCGAGCTGCGTGGCGACCGGCCCCAGGGCGGCGAACAGGCCCCGGAACGCGGCGGTCAGCCCCGGGATCAGCGGCAGCAGCGTGCTCCTGATAGTCGAAATGACCGGAGCGAGCACCGCCGAGACCGTCGTCAGCGCACCGCCGAGGACCGACGAGAAAAGCCGCGCGAGCTGCGTGACCAGCGGCAGCAGCGGCTGGATCGCGGAACGTACCACGGTGATGATCTGCGTCAGCGCGCCGACCGAACTGCCCCCGCCGGCGGCAAGCGCCCCGAAGACGTCACCGATCAGCCCGCCGATCTGAACAATAAGGGCCCCGAGCTGCTCGAAGACCCCGAGCGCGCCCTGCACCCAGGCGACTGCCTGGCCGCCCTCGGCCACCCGGGTCAGGAACTCCCCGATGCTCTTCCCGAGCCCGGCGATTGCGCTACCGGCCGGCCCGCCGAACGCCGCCGCGACGGCGGCGCCGACCTGCGTCAGACCGGCGATGATCGGGGCGATGGCCGCGCCCAGCCCCTTCGTCGCCTGCTCGGTGCCGGTGACGATCTGGGTGACGGCCTTGAGGCCGTCGGCCGACTTGAGGAAGTCGGCGACCTTGGAGGCCGCAGTGCCGAAATTCCCGGCGACCGCCGCCAGGCCGGTCTTCAACGGCCCGCCGAGCGCATGGGCGACGGCGGTGATCTGCCCCTGGAGCGGCTTGAAGAACGCGTCCTGGACAGTGCTCTTGAGCGCGTCGAACTGTGGCTTGAGGGCCCGGACCTCTGTGGCCGCCGCGCGAGCGGCGGGCGAGAGACCTTCCAGGGACTCCTGGAACTTCTTCGAGTCGTCGCCGAGCGCGGCACCGAAGGCGTCGCCGACACCCGACAGCGCCAACTTCAGCGCGACGCTCGCTGCGATGAATCCGGCGATCGCCGCCGGGGCCGCAGCTACGATCCCGATCGCGGGGGCGAGGGACGCTGCGAACGACGCGATGCCGGCCGCAGCACTGAGTGCCGCGCCGCCGATCGCCGCGAACCGGAGCCCGCCGGCGAGGACCCCTCCGATACCGCTCGCGACCGACGCGAGCCCGCGCAGCGCCCGGGTGAACCCGTTTACGTCTGGGTTCACCGGAACGTTCAGCGCCGGCAGGTTGTGCGTGCGCAGCCGGGTGTCGAACCCCGACATGTCGGGGAAGACCCGGACCTCGACCTCCTCGCTCGCGAGAAGCGCCCGGATGCGCTCGACGAACCCGGTCAGATCCGGCGCGACCGGGATGTTAATGCTCTCCAGCGACCTCAGCTGGGTCAGGAGCCGGGCGTCGAACCGGCTGACGTCGGGAACGACCTCAACGGAGACGGTGGCGGCGTCGAGGCCGCGTTGGATGTTCCGCCGGATGGTCGCGCCGACGGTCCGGGTAGCCCGGTCCAGGGCCCGCGAGATCCGAATACCGAGGTCACGGGCATCGGCGACGGCTTCCGTATCGTCCAGGACGATACGGATACGGCCAGTCCCGTAGTCCTCGTCGTCGGCCACCGGGCAACCTCGCGAAAGAGCGATCGGTTGCCCGGCCCAAAACCAGCGGCTCCCCCAGACTAGCCGGTGCGACTACCACTCATCCGTGCGTCTTCAGCCGCGAGCTGCGCAGCGAGGCTCTGCGCCTGGCTCAAGTTCATGCCCGCGCCTGCCGGTCGTGCCCGCTTCGGCGAGCGGTATCCCTCCGGCGGGGCGTACAGCTTGGTCCTGATCCGCTGCCGCTCGGCCTCGTCCTCCGCGCCCTGCTCCAACGTCGCCTCAGCGGCCGACAGCATGACCCTCAGCGGCCACGCGTGGATGTCGACGCCCTGGAGGGCGAGACTCCCCTCCCACGCCTCCCAGGAGGTGGCGATGCTGGCGCAGAGGCGCTGGACGACGTAGGAGGGCGCTGGCCGCCTCCGTACAGCTCGACGACCCACTCCATCAACTCGACGAGGACGCGGTCCGGGTACCGGCGGCCAGCGTCCTCGACCGTGGCGCCCTTCCGTTTTGCGGCGGCCTCGTTCGCCTCTTCGGGGTTCGAGTGGGAGCTGATCGTCTTCCCATCGGCGATGACGTCCCAGCGGGCGAACTCGGACGCCGACTCGGGGAGCATCAGGCTGGCGAGGAAGACACGCATCGCGGCGGTGGCCTCACGGACCTTCGACAGATCGGTATCCGCCGTGTTCGCCAGGTCGATGTTCAGACGCCGGTTCGCCTCCTGGAGCCGCTCGTACCGGTCCAGGAACTCGTCGCCCAGAACTTCCGGCTCGAACAAGAACGTGGTGTCGCCGATCTCTGCCTCATGAGGCGTCGTGTTGAGGCTGAACTGCTTCTTAGCCACGGGTGGCCCTTCTTTTCCCGCGCGGGACGCCCGGCCCACAACCAGCGGCGTGTCAGGCAAGGGTAGCGGCGGCGTTTTTCCGCACCACGACAGACCGACTAGTGCTTAAACAGTGAAGGCTATGAAAAGGTTGGTCCACCGCAAGAGGGGGGATCAGGGTGGGCTTCTACTCCGGGTGGTCGAGCCGTAGAGGATTTTACAGCGGTTACAGAGTGCGTTTGTCAGGCAGGCCTTTGCGGGCGTCCTCAAGGTCTTCTGCCTCAGGGTCCAGTTCGACTCGAAGTGACGACCTTCCCGAATGGGTCGAGCTGACCTACTTCGCTACGGTAGCTATCGTCTTGGCGGGCGGCATCCTGGTGAGCGCCGTTTGGCTTTGGTCTGAAACCAGCGACTTTCCAGGACTCCTGGGAAGGCTTACCTTCGTCACTTTGGCACTCATCCCTGCTGCGATCGTCTCCGGGATCGTTGCCATCGTCGCTGGATTCGTGATGCCGCTTGTGGTTGGGGCCATCAAGGCCGGGATCGCCCTCGCGCGCTGGGTCTCGCGTCGGCGTACTGGTGAATAGCGGATTCCGGCCTGACCGTCCCGTCGCAGAACGGAGCCTGATCACTTCCCCTCGCGGAGCGCCCGCGCGAGGAAGTTGTTCGGCCGGGTGCCCGGGTGCCGGGCGTACGCGGAGTACACCACTCGGCCACCAACCTCGAACCGCAGGACCTTCGCCCGGCGCGGACGGATGATGTGCGGCCGGGTCCCGTCGAGGACGTAGCGCACCGCCGGGTGGTCGCAGACGATGACGCCCTGGAGGCCGCGGGGCCCGTCCTGCACCTTCCACGAGATGTAGCGGCCCATCGACCCGGGCGCCTCCCGCTCGGCGATCCGGGCGGTCCGCGCAGTGCGCTCGGACAGGCGCCGCGCGACGATGCCGTTGCGCAGCCGCAGGGTCCGCGCGATCTTCCCGGGGTCGACAGTCACCTCGACGCTCACGGCGACTCCTCTCCGTCATCCGAGCACTTCGCGCAGCCCGGGAGCGCCACGATGACGCGCTGCTCCAGGCCGACGCAACCGCCTTCCGGCCCGATGCTCTTCTGCTGGCCCATCACGAACCGTCGGCCGCGCCGCGTCTGCTGAGTGCCGGGCAGGCAGCACAGCAGCGCGTTGAAGACGGTGACCATGTCGATGTGGAGGACCTGCGCCGAGGCGCTCAGGTCCTCGCAGGTCGGCGGGCACCCGTTCTCGTTGAACGTCGGCGCGCACCGCAGCAGGGTGACGACGAGTTCGAGCGCGGTGATCGGCGGTGGCGTGCAGCCGCGTACGCCCTGGACGATCCGGGACTCGTTGGGGAAGTCGGCGTCGCTGCTGCCGTAGATCCGAGCCACGGACACCGACAGCTGGCCGCCTCCGGCTTCCTCGCCGCACGGGTCGTCGCAGGAGTCCCACGCCGGCGTGCCGGGAACAACGCAGGCGCGGCAGGGGCATCCGGGCTGGCCCTCGATCTCCTGGGCGGTCCGGGCGAGGGCGGCGCAGACGCATCCGAGGACGGCCTCGGTCAGGTCGCGGATCGTGAACGGGTCTAGGGCCACGTCGTCACTCTCGGCCGCTTGTAGTCGGGGCTGTAGGCGCGGCTGGGCGAGTCGAGCCGGTACGGGTTCACGACGGACAGCCACAGGTCGACCAGTGGCAGGCCCGTGCGGCCCTCGGCGTAGATCAGGCTCGGGTCGGGCATCTCCATCTCCACGCCCTGGCGCTGCACTCGGGTGATGGCCCGGTTGGCCCTGCAGCCACAACTCCCCGGCGGCGCACACCCCTTCAAGAAGTGGCACGTCAGCTCGGACACGGCGGCGACAGCCGCCTCATCGAGCGGCAGACCGATCCGGTACTCGACGGTGAACGTACCTTCGGACCCAGGCGGCGCGGCCATGTCCTGGCAGTTCGGCCAGCACTCGCCGTCCGTGCGGACCAGCAGGCCGGCCGAGTCGACCCGGTACGCCTCGGGCACCAGGACCTCGCCGTCGACATCGACGCTGATGATGTCGTAGACCGGGCCTTCGAGCGGGACTTCGCACAGTTCGCTGCACGAGCAGTCCGACTTGCAGCCGCATACCGACGCGTTGCGCCATACCCCGTCCGGGGAGATGTACGGCACCCACGGGCCCGTCCGCACCCCGGCCTGGAAGCTGATCGGGAACATGTCCAGGCAGGCCCGGCGGCACGGCCGGACCGTGAGCGGGCACGGACCGAGACGTCGACCGGACAGGCCCCACAAGATCTTTGAGGCCACGAGCGTCCACCGGTCGACGTCTTCCTGCTCCATCCCCTCCGGGATCTCGCAGCACAGGTTCGTGGGCCACGCCTCGCACGGGCCTGCCCGGAGCGGCATCAGCGCCTCCCCGCGGACTCGTAGTGCGACGGCCGGGAGAAGGCGGTCCTGATGTGCCGGCCGACCATGCCGTTCGCGAAGGCGTCGTGCATCGTCGACAGGAACGGACCGTGCGAGAACCGGGGGCCACGGTGCAGCACCTTCACGTCCTCGATGCGCCGCCCGCCGAGGCCGGCCAGCGTCCCGTACAAGGTCCGCTTGTGCACAACCGGCAGGTGACGGCCGACGTTCAGTGCCTCCAGCATCCCAGCCTTCTCCACGGGCAGCGGGACGTGCAGTTCGTAGGACAGTGGGTCCTCATACCCGAGGCTGATGAGGAGATCGCGGGTCTGCCGCATCCCGGACAGGTAGTCCTCGTTGGCGCGCGCCGCGTAGAGTCGCTCGACCTCCCGGACGGGACCGCGGTGCAGCAGCGGCATCTCGGTCTGCCGCTGCATGACGAAGAAGTCGTCGTTCATCAGCAGGAACCGGTCCGCTACGTCGGGGTGCTCGCACGCAGCCCTGACCGCGAGCGTCGTGTTCTCGTACTTCGTCCCCAGCTGCACGGTCGGGATGTGCTCGACGTTCCGCAGCCACGTGGGCCGGTAGCCGACAACCCACACCTTCCGGTACGGCAGGTTTGCCGTCCACGTCCGCAGCGCGTACCGAAGCTGCTCGTTGACGGCGGTCTCCCGCACCGGAACGACGATGTCGGGTGCGTCCACCGTCACGACGCCAGGCACAGGCCGCCGGTGACCGGGGTGTACTCGCAGACCGGCTCGGGCGGCTCGATGGTCGTGATGATCGTCCGTCGGTGGCAGTTCGAGCCAAGCGGGGTCAGGAGCGGACCGGCGGTCCCGGCCGCGTCGGCCGCCATGACGTCGTACGGTCCGGTGCCCCAGCCGCCGCCAGCGCGGGTCGCGCCGGTGAGGGTGAGCGATGCGGCCTCGCTGCCGACCTCCAGGTCGCCGAGCTGCCCGTTGGTGACCCAGGGCATCAGGAAGTAGATCCAGGCGCCCGTACCCCCGGCATCGGCAGCGCAGGCGTCGGTGCCGATGACCTCCGCCCACAGCTCGATCGCGAAGCCGCTGTTGCACTGGATCGAGCAGTCGTCGTAGCCGATGGGCTGGCCATCGAAGCCGTAGACCACCGGGTTACCGGTCGTGATCTCGATCAGCTCGGGACTCACCGAGAAGAACGACAGCTCGACGTCGTACCCCTTGAAGCTGGGGCAGCCACGCTTGAACCCGCAGATCCTCCCGTTGGCGGCCTTGTACTCGACGTCTTCGCCGTCGTCGACGTTCGCGTTCATCGTGAGGCTGGCGAAGCAGTCGAAGACGAAACCGTTGTCCTCACCACAGATGGGGCGGCCACAGCCATCAACCCTCGTGACTCGGATGGTGTCGGCGTTTGCAATAAGCGGGCAAGACATGCCGGGAACCTCCATCGCTCCTTGGAGGCCCGGCCCAAAACCAGCGGCGTCGCAAATGAGTCTAGCCGCGGCCAGGCTGCGGTACCCGGCCGCGGCGTACGGCCCTACTTGGCTTTAAGTCCTGCCGGTCGTCGGGCCGGGAGAGGCGGTGGTGACACGAGAAGGCACCGGGCCTCCGGGTCTGGTACCAGCCCAGCAGAGTGAGCCGCTGGCGTTCCCGAAGTCTCCGGGCCGCGCGCACGGGGAACGGTCGCCGTCCTGAACACCCAGTTCAGGAACTCTTCGGGCCACGCAGGCAGGGCACCGTCGGGGTATCCGTTCGATGCGGTCGACCGGGATGCCCCGGACCTGTGCCAGCTCTGCCAGACGAGGCGGCGATGGGCCGAGGAGCAGCGGAACTCGGACAGATCCAACCGGCTGTCGATACGCCAAACTTCGAGGTCAAACAACAACTCGTGCGGTTGGAGGACACCCTCCGTGCGGGACTGTCCCCGACAGGCCGATGAGCGTGGAGAGGCGTGCCCGGCCGGGCACCGCCAGGCGGCAGCGCGGGTACGGTGGACGCGCTGCTCGGAGCAGAGACCGGACCGTCCGCCGGGCAGGGAACCGGCGGCCTCCGTCGGTTTGTGCAACCGTAGATCTCGAAGGCTTGTCTCCATCGTCATGACAGCGAACCGAACGCCGCGACCCGTCCCGAATGATCGGGAGCTACGACTGTGGAGGGTCGGCCGGGCCCTGGCTGTCACCTTCGTCGCCGCGGTCCTGGTCGCGGGCGGCGTCTTCTACAGCTTGGTGGTGCTGCTGGACTTCCAGCAGATCGACACCACCGCGAAGCTCGACGCGAAGACCCTCTTCGACTTGGTGAAACTCTCCTTCGGAGTAGTCGCCGGGGCCGGCGCGCTCGTAGCTCTGGTCGTCGCCTACCGCCGGCAGCGCGTCGACGAAGCCGGCGCCCACCGTGAAGCCACCCGGCTTCACACCGAGCGGTTCTCCCAGGCCGTCGACAAACTCGGCTCGGACTCCCCAGCCGTCCGGCTCGGCGGCGTCCATGCCCTGGCCGGACTCGCCGACGACGCCCCCGACCAGAGCCTGCGGCAAACCTGCATCGACGTTCTGTGCGCCTACCTCCAGCTCCCCTTCACCCCGGATCCCGGCTACGACCCTGCCCATCAGGAGGAACACCACCGCTACCTGGCCTTGCGTAAGGTCCGGCACACAATCCTGCGGCTCATCGGCGACCACTACCGACGTCCCAAGGGAACTCACCGTTCTTGGCAAGGCTGCGACCTCGACCTCACCGGCGTCACCATCGACGGCGATATGGACTTCCACGGTGCGACGTTCTCCGACGGCATGGTGAACTTCCGCGGTGCCACGTTCTTCGGTGGCACGGTGAACTTCGACGGCGCCAAGTTCTCCGGCAGCATGGTGCACTTCGACGGCGCCACGTTCTCCGACGGCACTGTGAATTTCCGCGGTGCCACGTTCTCCGACGGCATGGTGAGCTTCGGCGGTGCCACGTTCTCGGGCGGCATAGTGGACTTCGGCATGGCCACGTTCTCCGGCGGTAGGGTGGACTTCCGCTTCGCCGAGTTCTCCGGCGGCATGGTGGACTTCGGCAGGACCACGTTCTCCGGCGGCACGGTGAACTTCGTCTGCGCCAAGTTCTTCGGCGGCACGGTGAACTTTGTCGGCGCCGCGTTCTCCGGCGGCACAGTGCACTTCCGCGACGCCGAGTTCTCCGACGGCACAGTGCACTTCAGCGACGCCGAGTTCTCCGACGGCACAGTGCACTTCCACAACGCCAGCTTCTCCGGCGGCACGGTGAACTTCGTCGGCACCGCGTTCTCCGGCGGCACAGTGCACTTCAGCGACGCCGAGTTCTCCGACGGCACAGTGCACTTCCACAACGCCAGCTTCTCCGGCGGCACGGTGAACTTCGTCGGCGCCGTGCACTTCGATACGGCGGTGGGTCCGGCCCCCGACGGCCTCCTTGCCGCCGTCGGCACGCCTCCTGCTACGGGAGTCATCCTTCTCCCAGATTGGCTCTGACCACATCGCCGTGGCACTGGGCAGTTAGGACGTGCAGATCTTCAACTCGCGGTTTTCCGCTTGATGGTTCGTTGATCTGGCGTGAGCAGGTTAAAAGGTGCGCTGGTCACCGGTCACCGGCCCGCGTGCGAGGGGACGCGGCCGTCCGGCAACACATCTCTTCAAACGCGGCTAGCGTGCCTGCCAGGTCCACGCCGCGCGCATGCTCCAGCGCTCGGCCGGACGCCGCCCGGTATGCCTCGGGCACGGCCAGTGCGCGCACCGCCTGCTCCCAGCCGTCCACGTCGTCCGGCGCCACGTAGAGAGCGGCCGTCCCAAGTGCCTCGCGGATCCCGGGCAGCTCGGAGGCGATGACGGGGATGCCAGAGATCATCGCCTCCACGCCGACGCGGCCGTAGGACTCCACGGTGGACGGCATGAGCAGCAGTCGCGTGCGGGTGTAGATCTGCCGTGGATCCGTTCGATCCACAACCTCGACATTCGCCGGCAGCGGGCCGACCTGGTGGCCGCTGGCCCTCACCACGAGAAACTGCTCGTGCGGTAGGCGCGCGGCGAGCGCCGCCGCAATCGGCCCGCCCTTGGCAGGAGTGGAGCCGTTGAGAGTGATGCACTCCCCCGGCTGGGTCCGGTAGTGGTCAGGATCGATGGGCGGAGGCAGGACGACGAACTGCCCGATGTAATCCGGGTAGTGCGCCCGGCAAGCCTCAGACGGAAACCATGCTGCTGTCGTCCGGCCCAGGTCCCGGTTCTCGGACATGCCGTGGACCATGATCAGGTGCGGCGCGGCGGAGGCGAGCGCGGTGATCTGCGCGGCCCTGCGGTCCCCGTGATGGGAGATCAGCAGGTCGGGGCGCAGAGCCCGGTACGCCTGCCGCCACTGCTCGACCGGCCACACCTGGACGCCGGCCGCGTCGGTCCGGACCCCGCCGGGGCCGCGGATTGTGGTGATCACGCCCACGGTGTGCCCGGCCGCGACCAGCCCGCGCGCTACCTCCCGGCTGGTGACGAAGGCCCCGGTCGGGGGCACGTGGTGCTGGTGGAAAACGGGGATGATGAGCAAGATCTTCATAGTGCTACCCCCACCGTCCAGGCCATCCCGACCGTGCCAGCAACGGCGGCGATGGCGAGCGGCCCGGTCGGCGCGGTGTCGCCGTCGCACATGCAGGCGGCGCGGAGGGCCAGGAGGAGCGGGGTGCTGTCGGCGCGGCACAGCGGCAGCGAGGCGATCGACGGGGCGCAGCAGGAAGTACTGGGGTCGCTTCCGCCCCGAGTGTGCACGGGATCGGCTCGACAGGCACTTACGCCTCCGCGTGCTTCTGGCGGCGGTGGGTCTCCCGGCCGCGCGCACTGGTGAACTCTCGGTCACAGCCGTCACACGGGAAGACGCCTTCTGGCACTTCCACGGCCCGATCGTTTGAGTCGCTGTTCTCGAAGGGGCCTGGCAGAGGGGGCGAATCCGGGCCGTCCGCCTCGGCGATGGCCGTGGGCAAAGGCTGGCCCGGCATGACCTCGCGAAGGCCGCCTGGGGTGGCGACGCCGACCAGCTCGGTCGCGCTCGCGGTGCACTCGGGGTGCGGGGGCACCTCGTCGCCATTTTCCTCGTCGGGCGAGACGTAGTGGTGGCCGTCGACGAGGGCACCGATCAGGACTTCTTCGGGCGCCTCGGTGAACAGGGCGGCCGGGACGGCGAAGGCGTTGATGCCGACGGTGCGGATCTTCGGCAGCTGGGCGACCGCCCACGCGGCGAACGCGCGCCGCTGCTCACGGGTCGGCTGGACCTCGATCATGTCGCTCATGGGCAGGTCACCACGTTCACGGCACAGACGGTGCAGGTCGTGCCGACCACGAACGTCCGCTCGACCAGGACGTTCCTGTCGTTGTTCCTCGTGTTCACTGACGGGCCAGCCCGGTCCGGGATGGTCTCGGCAGGGCCGCGGCGGACGACTACCGGACCGGTGATGTACAGCCACGCGGTGCCCGGGTCCGCGGGCAAGTTCCCTGGTCCCGTGTTCATCGCGCTATACCCGGCGCCGATGATCACGCAGTTCCCGGCGAGGGTCCGCAGGTTCCCGCTGGCCGGGTCCTCACGGACGATGTTGCAGCAGCCCAGGAGCGCGGCGGCGCCGGCCGGGACGTGAAGGACGCCTCGGCCGCCGTACGACTCAGCCAGGCAGCCTTCGAGCACAGCGACACCCTGGGCGATGGAGACCGGTCCTTCGGCCGGGGTGAGGTCCGCGGCGGACATCGCGAGTTTGTTGGACCAGAACCCGGCTTCGACGGCTTCCTGCTCGCCCAGGGCGAGGGACGCCTCGGCGTGGACACGGGCCTCCGCATACGTCCAGCCAAGCGCCGAGCATTCGGCGCCGGCGTACACGGTGATCGGGTCGGCGTGCTCGGCCGTGGGGCGGCAAAACTCCTTCTGTAGCGGGCCGGGACTCTCCTCGCCGGGGCTTTCGTCCTCCAGGCACGGGTCTTGCCAGACGTTGACGGGGCAGCAGCCCAGCGACAGCCACTCGATGCCGAGGAGTTCGTGGACATCGGCGACATCGCGGATGTCGGTGCAGGCGCCGAGGATGCCGTGGGGCAGCGGTTCGCCTGGGATGGCCTCGACGTACTTCCTCATGTCTGCCATCGCTCACCTCCGTTCTGAATCGGGTTGTGCCGGGCCCGCGTCCAGGCCACGGGGTCCCGCACGATTGGGACGGGGAAGGTCAGGCGATGGGGCAGGCCAACTCGGTCTGCGCGCCGGTGGCACCGGTCGGGCAGACGGGCACGGTGACGAGACGCGTGTCCACGGAGCGGTCGACCAAGGCGACGCATTCCTCTGCGAACAACGCCGTGTAATCGTTGGTTGCGAACTTGGTTGAGTCATGGACAACTCCGAGGTTGACCTCTTCGCCACGGCCGATCTGGAGGGAGCCCGCCGGGTACATCAGGAAGTTCAGCTCAGCCGGCCAGCCGGTCGCCGGGTTCTCGCCGCCGATCTGGGCGGGCACGCCCGTGGTCGGCGTCGGCGCCAGGCCGCGCGCCCACTGGACCCGGACGCCCAGGGTGCTGAACGCGTTCTGGATGCAGTTCGGGTCGATGTCGCAGATGTCCTTGCCGTTCTGCCGGGCGACGTCGGCGAGGAACATGTTCCGCGCCCACCACGGGAACACGACCTCCAGGGCCGTGGTCTCGCAGAGGCTGTGTCGCTCGATCATGTCCGCGGCCTGGAGGCCGATGGCCCCATAGATCGCCGAGAGGGCGGCCATCGTCTCCGGCAGGGTGACAGGCGTCGCGGTCGCAACGGCCTGCTGGAAGAGAACCTGACGGATACGGATCTCGTGCGCGACCATCGAGTTGCGGAGGTACCAGGCGACCAGCTCGGGGAAGTGCCTCTGTGTCAGGATGCCCGCTTCCAGGCAGACGCCCACGGCGTCACAACGCACCTCGACCGGGTCCGGGCAGGGCACCCGGAAGCAGGGCTTCTCGGCGCCGCTGATGTCGTCGGCCTCGGTGTGCACCCAGGTCATTGCCGACACGTCGAGCGACAGCGGCTTGTAGTACCTCAACCCCCCTCGCGCGAGCTGGATTTCGGGGGCGTCCCACAGCATGTCCGGGCAGCTCTTGTCCGTCAGCTCGTAGATCGTCTCCGACGGCGCGCACCAGCCACCTGAGGCGACGAGGTCCTTCTCCGGGAGGCGCCGCTGGCTGGACGCGTGCAGCGCCACCGTGGTGCCCTCGGGCGCGGACGACGAGTCGGTGACGATTAGGTCGTCGGGGTACGGGTGCCGGTAGCTGATGACCTGCCCCACGCCCCCACCTGCAGTTTTGAGGGCATTTGCGCGGCTGATGATGCCCGCGGTGATGTCCGCGAAGTCGAGCGGCGCACCGGGCGCGTAGCCGGGGACGTCGACCGCCGCGGTGATGGTGGTCGTCGGCGCCGGCGCCTCGGGCAGCACTCGGGGCTGACGCCTACGGACGCCGGACAGGTTCAGCGCGGGGCGGTGCGAGGACGCGGCGACAGCCTTCGAGGCGGGCTCGACCTCGGCCTCCGGCTCTGCTTCGGCGTCGGTGGCCGCCGCGGTGGCCTCATCCGACGTGTCCTCGCCGCCCTCGGCGGCGGTGTCGGTGCCGGCAGCGTCCCCGCCGCGCACCTGCGCGGCCAGGGCGTCGATCTCGGCGGCGGCCTGCTCGGCGGCATCGCGGCGGCTGGCTTGCTCGGTGCGAATCGCCTCGACGGTCGTGGCGAGGGATCGGAGGGAGTCAAGGTCCTTTGATGTGACGCTCGTCGACTGGGACTTGGTGTCGAAGGCGGCGACCGCACCCGCGAGGGCTTCCGCCAGTTCATCGTCGTTGAGGGCGGTGATGTCCTCGGGTACTTCGAAGTCGGCCATGGGGCGGATCTCCAGTGATCGAACTTGGAGACCCGGCCCACAACCAGCAGTCGTCTGCGGCACAGCATAGGACAGTCGGCAGCACCCGTATCTGCGGCTTGTCCACCGAACGTGGCGGTGCCCCTACCGTGGCGCGGTCTTCTCTGTCGTCACCGGGGCTGTCTCCTTCGCCTTCTCCCGCACAATGCTGCCCGCGTACCGGCGGGACACGGCCTCGCTGGTGGGCTTCGACGGGGAGCTGTAGAGCACCTTGCCCTTACCTCCGTCGGCGACGACTTCATACTGCTGACGCTTCTTGCTGCACGAGCAGACCATCAGGCTTCCCCTTCCGATGTGATGGCGCTGGCCGCGAGCTGTTCGCGGGCCGGGGCGATGACGAACTCGGCGAGGCGTTGCGCCTCGGCCTTGGCCGCGCTGTCGCGCTGCTCCTGGCGGCGGTCCATCGCTGCCAGGAGGACGTCCAGAAACGGCACGGAGGTGAGCAGCGCGGAGGCGACCATGTCGACCTGACTGCTCGCCAGGTACGTGTCCGCCGGGTTGTCCGGGCTCGTGTCCGGACGCTGTCTGGTCAGCTCAGCGGCTGTCCGAGTTGAGTTGTCCGGGCCGTCCGTGACGGTGTCCGTGCCGTGTCCGGACATGTCCAGGGTTGTGAGGAAACCGGCCGCCGAGGCCGCGAGGGCGAGGTTCGACCGCTCGGTGACCGCGGTGGCGAGGAGCGGCGAGGAGTGGCCGGGCACAGGCACCGACAGCACGGCGCGAAGCTGCCAACGGCCGCCAGATCCCTGCTTCATGTGGTAGCTCGGCTGGCATCCCTGGAAGACCGTGCGGTCCCAGTCCGACAGCCACGGCCCGGCCGCGCCGGAGAACCAGAGGCCGCCCGCGTTCTGGCCGACCGTGACGATCCCGGCGACGGTCCTCGTGTCATCGAACTGGCACGCCGCGTCGTTGCACTCGGCACCGTCGCGGGTGTGCGGCGCGTTCATCGTGAAGGCACCGGCGCGCACCGTGCTGCCGTCGTCGAGCTGGAACTTCGCCCGCAGGAAGTGCGTCAGGTCCAGCTTGCCGAGCGACTCGATGGTCAGCTTCCGCCCGGGGTAGCCCGCGTGCGGCTCCCCGGCCTGCGCCACCCAGCCGTAAATCCGGCCGTCCGCGTAGTGCACACCGCCGCTCCCCGGCGGCAGCTCGGCCGCGGTGGGCTCCTTGAACCAGGCGGCGGGCATCGGCGGCAGCTCCTTCATCGCCGTCCACGCCGAGGCGACCAGCTCACGCATGGACGCCGTTTCCTCGTCACCGTCCTCGTCGGCCCACGGCGAGACGATCGAGTCGTCGTCGTACGCCTTCGCGATCCGCCCGTACAGCGTGGTGACGCGGGCCTTGACCGCGTCCCGGTCGTCGTCGGGCAGGTCGACGCCGTCCATGCCCCCCTGCAGAACGCTCGCGACGGCGTACACACCGGCCGCGATGACCTGGAGCTTGCCGTCGATACCGTCGGCGAACGGCAGCTTGTACGCGGCGGCGGTCGCCGGGTCGGCGTCGTCGTCACGCCACAGGTACACGGAGCCGAGCTTGTCGGCGTCCACGTCACCGTTGTCGTCGGTGGCCCACGCCAGGATGTTCTTCTTCGCGGCGCCGCCGTCCCACGCACGGTCGGGGTCGTCGTGGATCGGCAGGTCGACGTCGCCGGACACGGACGCGGTTACCGACATCTCGGTGGACGGGCCGACGTACACGCCCCGGGCGAGGCGCACGATGTGGCCGGCCTTCGCGGCGCGGGACAGGTGGCCGCGCGCGGTCTCCATGCGGATGCGGAGCCCCCGGGCGACCTCGCGGGCGCCGACCGGCGCCGGGGCGGACTTCACGAACTCGACGACGCGGAGCTGCGCCGGGCTCGGGCCGGCCGCCGACCAGAAGTCCTCGTCCTCGTCGACGGGGGCGGGCTCGGCCTGGTCGTCGAGCACGATGCGCGCTTGGTCGTACGCGGGCATCGCCACGAGGGTGGCGCCGCGCAGCCGCGCCCGGGTCACCCGCATCAGCAGGTCGCCGGACGACTCGCTGTGCACGACCGTCCCGAGGTCCTGGTCGTCGCGGTCGCCGGCGGCCGCGGTGAGCGTGCCGGTCGACGCGAGCGCGGCCCGTACGGCGTCGGCGGTCACCTGGCCGTTCTTCCCGGTGATGAGCTGCACCGTCGTCCCGAGGCGGGAGAGCGCGGACCCGGACGCGGTCCACTCGGTCGTCGCCGTGGCGGTCAGCGACCAGGAGCCGTCATCCAGGCACAGCAGCGACGCCGACGGCAGCGAAGCGAGGAGCACGACGGCGCCCTCGTCCTCGTCGGCCGCCGGGGAGCGGTCCACGAACTCCACGGACACGTCGTCGAGGTCGACGGACACCCCGAGCGGTGCGCCCTCCGACAGCAGCATCAGGGCGTCGGCACCGGCCGGCCGGTTCGGGTACAGAACGCCGCCGCCCGCGATCCGGTCGCCCTCGCGGCTGATCCGCTGGATTGCGCCCGCGAGTTCGGCGCCCTGGTGCCCCATCAGCATCTCGTCGGCGTGCTGGAGCGGCCACGGCCCGGACCCGGACCAGTACAGCGCCCCGGGCCGGAACACCCTGCCGTCGCCGGTCTCGGTGTTCTCGAACGCCAACGCGGTGTCGCCCGGCGTCGACCAGGCGCGCGGCGCCAGCAGGCCCATCGTCAGGTACTCGTCGTCTTCGTCCATCGTGGTTGCCTCCTCTTCCCGGCCGAGCGGGATGTCGGTGTGCTCCCCGGCGAACGCGACCCTCAGCCGATCGAACCGGATCGGGCCGAGACGCTGGTTCATCGCGGTCAGCAGCGACGGGTTGCTCGTGTACGCGGCGCAGACGTGCGCCTGCCAGGGCGTGTGCTGGGTCGGCAGGTCGGGCTGCCGGTGCATGTCCTCCAGCGCGTACGTGGCCGCCCAGCGGGCGGTCTCCAGCGTCGGCGCGTCCTGGAGGCGGTCGCGGTCGTCGCCGACGGACCACACCCAGCACGGGTCGTCGCCGTCCGAGTTCCAGTGGGCTGCGCCGAACGCCCGCCCGGCCAGGGGCTTGCCGATGTCGGAGACGCGGGAGCGGAGACCGGCGATCAGATCGGCGCGGTGCTCCTCGTCCCAGTCGGCGCCCTCGCCGAGGTAGAACAGCGTCAGGTGCAGCTCGTGCGCCGGCTCGGCGCCGACTGCGTTGAGGGCCAGGCGCTCCGCGTCCTCCTCGCTCGGGAGCAGGGCGATCATCGCGCCCGTGTGCCCGCCGGCAGCGGTCACGGACTGAGCTTCCACAGCGTCCTCCTCGGATTCCAAGGCTTGGCCCCGCGCGAGGTCCTTCGGTTCGTTGGCGGCGGCCTGTAGCTCGGGTGCGACTGCAAGGCGACAGCGGCAGTTGATGACGAGTCCGGCTGGGGCGGTCGGGTCGCCGGGGGTCTGCATGGCGACGCCGTTCACCGTGAACGGCTCGCTGAGCAGGCGGATCTGACCGTCTGCCCGGTCGTGTGCGGTGCGGACCTTCTTGTCGTGGCGGGTGATCCACTGCTTCACCACGGGCCGGTCGGGGCCACTCGCTGCCTGCGCGGCGGCCAGCGTCGCCGTATTCCATGCGCGGGACGCCTCGGTGCGGGCGATGCGCCGCTCACGCACCGGGCCGAGGTGCGCGCCCTCGCGGGCGAACGCGGCACGGAGCCGCGCCCTCAGTTGCTCGATGTCCTCCCCGGCGTCGATGCCGGCGGCCAGCTCGGCGCGGGTTGCCTCAGCGAGCCGGTCACCGACCGCGCGCAGCAGGTGCTCGGTCGTCACGACGTACTGGCCGATGCCCTCGGGAAGGGTGCCGTCGTCGTACCGGCCGGGAAGGTCGTCCCAGCCGTCGGGGAGGTCGGCGCCGATGTCCTCGGCCGCCGCGCCGGCCGCTTCCTCGGCGGTGCCCAGCAGGCGGCGCACCAGGCCGGAGACCCGGCTGCCCCACATGCGGGCGATCCGGCCCACGGAGAAGCGGGCGGCGACCAGCTCGGTCGCGGCGAGCACGGCGTCGGCGAACTCGTCGGCCGTCTCGGTGAGGGCGTCACCGACCGCCGCGGTGAAGTCGCGCTCGGCCTGGTCAAGCTGGCGGTCACGGTCCGGCATGAGCAGCCTCCCGGGGTACGGCCTCGCAGTTGAGGCAGTACTTCCAGCCGCCTGCCGTCTTCGGGCCGGTCGTGGTGCGGACCGTGACCGTGACGACGGACAGGGAGCCGTCGTGCCCGCACTCGGGGCACGCCACCCACTTCGTGACTGCGTCGAGCGGGCCGTCGCCGCTGTCCTCGGCGCGGCGTTCCTCGGCATCGAGCTGCCAGGCCATCAGCTCCTCGGCCAGGGACCGGTCCGGGCAGTGCGAGCACCAGCCGAGGACGCGGTGAGTCGGGATGCTGTGCCCCAGCGGGGTCTTGTGCGGGGCGGCGGTGTGGCTAGCCACGGTCGATCCTCCTGGGCGGGAGCGGGCTGTCGGGGTCGTCGCAGACCTCGCACCAGGTGCGGGTGCCGACCGTGGAGACGCCCTCGGGGGTGAGGAGCAGCAGGTCCGCGGTGAGTTGTGTCCACGCCTTGCAGGCGGCGCACCAGCCCGTCTCGACGGTGCCCGCGTGGAGGACGAGCGCCGTCCAGACGGGCCGGGCGGGGGCCGCGGTACGGCGGCGGCCGGGGCGGGCGGTCACGCGGCGGCCACCAGGCACGGGGTGCTCAGAGCGCCGACGGTCTGCTCGAAGGTGTGCGTGACGCCGGCCGCGAGGAGTTCCCGGCAGTACTCGTCGACGGCGTACTCCAGGCACTCCCGGTCGACGTTGTAGCGGGCGGCGATCTCGGGGACGCGCGCCCACGCGCCATCGAGGAGCTTGTACCGGTCGATCGCGTCCGGCTCGATGGCGACGATGGTGTGGATCTCGGCGGCCGGGAGCTGCCGGGTGCGCTGCCGCTCGCTGCGGGGGCAGACCGGGGTGCGCTCCAGCTTCCGGCCCGCGGTGCCGAGCGCCGACCAGATCAGGCCGTCGGTCGCGGCGAGCAGCGCCTCGTCGACCAGGCGGGCCGAGGCGGGCAGCGTCTCGGGCGGGGCCTCGGACTCGTCGACGGGCAGGTCCGGCGCGGGCGGCGGCGTGTCCTCGGCTTCCTCGTCGGTGGTGCCGGCCTCCTTGTCGCGTGCGGCCTTCTCCTCCGCCGAGGGGGCGTCGGACTCGTCGAAGCCAGTCTCACGGCGTAGCGCCTGCGCGGAGATGACGCCCCGGTCGAAGGCTTGCAGCGCCGTCTCGGATCGGTTGGTCCGCACCCGCAGCGGGCTGGTGTCGTACCAGACGAGCCAGCGGTGCCAGTCCTCGACGCCCTCGGATTCGAGGATCGGGCGGGAGCCACTGCTGAGTGAAGGCGTAGCACAGGGTGCCGGCCTTCGGCTCGATGCCGAGGCGGATCGCCTCCGAGGTGAGCGCCCACTGGCCCCAGTGGTTCACGTCGCCGAGGCCGAGCAGGATCTCGGCGGGGATCTCCAGGCCGGTGGCGAAACGGCGCACCGCCTCCTCGCGCAGCTTGATCGCCAGCTCGTCAAACTCGGACTCGAACTTGATGTGCTTGAACTCGGCGATGGCGTCGGCTGGGAGTTCCAGGATGATCGGGACGGTCGCGGCGGCCGACTCGGGGTCACGGATCGCCGTCTCGGCGATCGTCATGAAGATCTCGATCAGGTCGTCTTCGGCCTGGCCCTGCTGTGTGCCCGACGTCGGGAACCGCGTGCCCTTCGGGATGAGCAAAAGACCACGGCCAGTGATGCGGCTGCGCGCGATGGCCTTCACCGCGGCGTTCAGCAGGAGCAGTTCCTCCAGCAGCTCCAGGCTGGAGCGGACGGGGCTGTCGGCCTCAATGGCGCGCTCGGGGTCCGGCTCCCACACCCGGATTGCCACGGGACCGTCGGGGTCCAAGCCGTCCGGGTCGCCCTCGGGGATCGGCACCTCTTCGCCGTCGATCTCGGCGATGAGCTTGCCGGACTGCTGCCGGACTTCGTTGACCGACAGGACCCGCCAGTCGTGGCCGTCCTCGGGGCTGTACGGCGACAGCACCTCCGAGTTGGGGCGGACGATGACCCAGCCCTCGCCCGGGACGGTCAGGTGCTTGCCGAAGGCGCCAAGCATCTTCGCCTGGCCGTCAGGTCCTCCAGCGATCTGGGAGACGATCTCGTGCGCGCGGTGCCCGGCCGGGGCGGGCTCGATCGTGCCATCTTCGGCGCGGCGGCCCGCGAACAGGCGGACGCCGGACATGGCGTTGCTGATCCAGGAGGCGGCGAACCGCACCTCGGGGACTAGGTGGTACATGTCGTAGGCGCGCTGCTGCCAGGACTGGTCACCCGGGCCTCGGCCCCGGATCTTGCGGGACGTGTACCGGGAGGCTGCCGCGGTGAGTTCCTTGCGGGCCATCAGGCCCCGTCCTTGCGGGAGTCGTCCCAGCGGTTCAGGAGGGCGGCGGCGCCGGCGACGGCCAGCCACTCGATGCCGTGGACGAGGAGCGGGGCGCTGTCGAAGGTGCCGGTGACGAGGAGCCAGGTCGCCAGGACCGCGCCGGCGACCCACCAGCCGGTGCAGTAGACGCAGGAGATCAGCGTGACCACGGCGTCGCGGGCGGTGGACTCGGGCTTGCGCTGATACCAGGTGTCGATTCGCTCGCGGATCGGGTCAAGGATCGAGTCGTGAACGACGAGCTGGGTGCCGCGGTAACCGGCGAAGGCCAGGACGGCGAGGACTGCGGGGCTGATCATGGGCGTCCCCTGACGGGAGATCATCGGCCGGGTTCAGCGGGGGATGATAAGCCATCTCGCGCGACTGGTTCCCTCAGAGTTCCCGCAGGGCAGACCCCATTTTTAGATCACAAGCCGTGTGATGGGGGCGGCTGTGATCAGAACAGCACTATCGCGTCGACCGGCGCCACCTCGGGCGTCTCGATATCGATCTCCAGCTGCACGCCCGTCGTCGGCAGGTCCACGATGGCCAGCGACCCGGCACAGGACCCGAGGACGCCGTCCGGGCCCCGGCACGCGCCGGGAGCGTCATGCCAGCACAGATGGCCCTCGGTCAACCGGCCCGGCCGCGATCGCCCGAGTGTAACTCGGGCACTTAACGCGGGGCAGCTTTATCACTCGTTCAGTTCGGCCGAATCTTCCGACGAGCAATTGTCAAGATCTGTGGATCGCTGAAGTTACGGCCTGACGCTCCGGTGCCATCGGATCTCGCCGTCATGCCATTCGTTGGTGGGCGTGAGCCCGGCGGCTGCGGCGACGGCAGCGGAGGCTCGGTGTTCAGGGTGGATGTGCGCGATGATGGCGTGCACCGGGGGCTGGCTGAGCCAGCCGGCGAGCCTTTGGGCCGCTTCGATGGCAATACCTCTTCCCTGCCACGAGGTTCCCACCACCCAGGCGATCTCCGCGACGGGAGCGGACGCCGGGGCTGATCGTCGCCTGGACGGTGCCCGTCAGGCAGGACTCGTCACGCAGCCGGATCACCCAGTTCAGCCAGGCCACGGCCGGGTCGGGGGAACCTGCGGTCATGCGCTGGTAGCGCGACCGCAGGACCTGGGCAGTGTCCGGGGTGCCGCCGATGAAGGTGTGCAGGGCGGGATCGGAAAGCACCGCGGCCATCTCCTCGGCGTGCTCGACGTGCAGCGGCAGCAGGTCCAGCCGGCGGGTGCTGATGGTCCGGGCCGTCATGGTGCTTACGCCGCGGCCGCCTCGGGGCGCTCGATGAGCTCGCCGTTCTTGAATACTGCGCCGGCGCGGACGAGGGCGACGAGTTGGGGGGCGGTGACCGCCCGCCAACGCTCCTGCGCGGACTCCACGAGCTTGAACACCATCGCCAGGGCCGCGGCCGGGCTGCCCGCACCCCGGGTGACCTTGGTCCTGAGCTTCACCGAACTGAAAGTGGATTCGATCGGATTTGTCGTTCTGAGATGGATCCAGTGCTGGGCGGGGAAGTCGTAGAAGGCCAGCAGCTCCTCGGTCTCGGCGGTGATCTTCTTCACCGCCTTCGGCCACTTCGCCTCGTAGGACCGGGCGAACTCGCGTACCGCCTTCTCGGCGTGGTCGCGGTCCTCGGCGTTGTAGATCTCCTGCAGGGCCTTCTTCGCCCCGGGCTGCGCGGACTTCGGCAGGGCGTTGACCACGTTACGGACCTTGTGAACCCAGCACCTCTGGTGCCTGGCCTGGGGAAACACCTCCGCGAGGGCCCTCCACAGGCCCATCGCGCCGTCCCCGACGACCAGTTCGGGATCGCGCATGCCGCGACGGCGGCAGTCGCGCAACAGGTCGGCCCAGGACTCGGTGGACTCCCGCAACCCCTCCGCGAGCGCGATCAGTTCCTTGGTGCCGTCCACGCGTACTCCCATCAGGACCAGCACGCAGGAGCGGGCCTGACCGAGGCGGACCTTGGGGTGCACGCCGTCGGCCCACACATAGACGTAGTCGGATGCCGAGAGGTCGCGTTCCTGGAAGGCGGCGTGGTCGGCCTGCCACTGCTTGGTCAGCCGCGTCACTGTCGCCGACGACAGCCCGGCCGAGCCGCCCAGGAACTGCTCCAGCGCCGGCACGAAGTCCCCGGAGGACAGGCCGTGCAGGTAGAGCAGGGGCAGCACCTCGCTGATCTTCGGCGATTGCGGCACCAGGGCGGCAGGATCTTCGAGGAGAACCGGGCCCGCTCGCCGGTAGCCTCGTCCACCCGGCGGTCGTTCACCCGCGGCGCGGTGACTTCCACCGGCCCGGCGGCCGTGGTCACGGTGCGCGGCCGGTGGCGGCCGTTGCGGACCACCAAGCGCCGCCCGGCCTCGTCCTTCTCGGCGGCGAGATCGGCTATGTACTGATCGACCTCGGCCTCCAGCGCGGCCGCCAGCATGCGGCGGGCGCCCTCCCGGACGATCTCGTCGATCAAGGAGACGGACTCCGTGGTGCCGTCTTCGTTGACTACGCTGAGCATGGGCGTGCCTTCCCTACCGACGGTGCAACGTCGGTCTACTCGGTGACCTATCGATCACTCGGGAAGGTACGCCCTTTCACGTCACAACCCGAGGCCGATCCACAGGCCTTGAGCATTGCTCTCTTCCGACGCCTGTACTGTACATCCAGTCTCTGACGGAATGACCGATCTGAACGACGAGGAAGCGCGGAAAATCCCTCGCTGTACGGCGAAGAATGCACCATCAGTCGTCTGTACGCCACGGGCGATATCACCGAACAGGCGTCTTGGGCGGCTTGGAGTGCTGTCCGTCAGGGCGACAAGGACAGTGCGTACGAGCAGGCGGAGTGTATCGATGACGTGATGTCCGCACGCCGCGGCGGTCGGGGCACGTTAACGAACCGGTCCGCGATTGAGGTCGGGGCGTGCTGGCCTGGCGGTTCGGCTGGTGGTTGATCAGTAGGCCGTCTGTCGGGCGAGAACCAGTTCGGTGCTCGGCTTGCGGCGGGTTGGCCGACGGGCGGAGCGGTCCGAGATCAGTGAAGCGATCGCGCGATGGGTCTCTGCATAGTCCTCACGTCGGCCGGTGTAACGCTGGAGTGGCCGCCACTGCCGCAGTTCGGCATGGGCGTGCTCGACGCAGATCCGATCCGAGGACTGCCGTCGGCGCATCTCCCGCCATGCGTACTGATCGCCGAGCGGTGCGTCGTCCTTCGGCTTCTTCGGCGGGGCGCTGACCTGGTCAGGGAATTCGTTGGCCAGACCCCGGTAGCCCTCGTCGACCTCGGCTCCCACTTCCGGGCGGAGCTGGAACTGCTCGGCGATGCCCTCGGTGCGCATCGCGGTCTGGTCGTGCATGCGGCCCGGCCGGTCCGCGCCGGACCACAGCAGGCGGCCCTGGCCGTCGCTTACGGTGGTGGTCTTGATGGTGTTCTGCTTCTTCTTGCCCGAGACGAAGGCCCGTCGTCCGGCATGGTTGGCCTTGGGCCGGCGGACCTGGGTCTCGGCTCCGTCGATCCTCAGCCGGATTCCCTCGGCTTTGGCGTAGGCGAACACGTCCGCCAGGGTGCGCAGCCGCACCCCGGGGCGGTCGGGGACAGCGAAGCCGCGCGCCGCCAGGAGCGGGCGGATCTCGCCGATGGCGCGGGAGACCGTTGAGCGGGCCGTGCCGTACAACTCGGCGAGCGCGGCGTGCGGGAGCCCCGTGCGCAGGTGGACCAGGGTGACCAGCACCCGGTCAGCGAAGACCAGGTCGTGCTTCGGGCCAGCACCGGCCGCCCGCCGCCGCGCAGCACCTCGCCGCTCACGCAGTGCCGAATCGCACCGCGCCAGCCATGGGTCTGCCAACTCCTCGATCAAATCGCCGAGATGTGCACGGGAGACGCCGCAGAAGGCAGGATGGGACAAGGCCGCACGGGCCCACTTCTTGGTCACACTCGAAGAACCCGTGCGGCCGCTGTCACGTCACGGCCGTAGAAGACAACCTCGCGGAGCGAGGCGGGGCCCTCACACCGTTGCGGGTCAGACTTTCGCAGGAGTGCTCGCCATCGCCCCCGGCGGGCGCATCATGAAGACGTCGATCGGGTCCTGGGCCTCCACGACGAATCCGTGGCGCTCGTAGAGTCGACGGGCAGCACTGCCCTGCAAGACGTTCAGACCCACGGTCATGCCCTGCGCGTCCGCCCGCTCCAGTACCGTGCGCAACACAGCGGATCCGAGCCCTCGGCCCTGACAGTGCGGAGCAAGGTAGAAGTGCTCCAGCCACAGCCTGCCTTCGGCGGGCCGGACCGTGACGCAACCTGCCAGTTCACCGTCGATCATGATGATCGACGTGTGCTGCGGGGAGAAGGAGTCCCGCAGCCGCTGCCGTACCCGGTGCTCGTCGTAGCGCCCAAGGCGTTGCAAGTCCGCACGCATGACCGTGGCCCGCAACTCCGCGATCACCTCGATGTCCGTTGCCACCGCAGAGCGCAGCACCCAGCCCGCGGCGTGCGCCGACGTCGTCCGCGCAGACACTGCCATGTCCGATCGCGTACCGCTCCCCATCACCCCAGCACCCATGGCCGGAGTATCTCAGTCCGCCGGCCCCGAACAGGCATGGCCATCTCAGCCCGACCTACCCAATCCCACCGCGACCTCAATCGTGGACCGGGCCGTAAGCAGTGCCCGGCTGGGCCGTCAACCTGCAACATGCCCCCCGGCGCCTCTGGTGGTGCAGCGGCAGTGCCCGGCTGATCACCTGTTTGTGATCAGTGCTGAGAATCATCTCTAGATCGAATCAAGCCAGCGAGTGACGACACCTGACACGCGGACACGTGCCGAGTGCTGGAACTTCAGTGGCCCGACACTCACTCAAGAGCCAGATCGCCATCAAACCGCCCATGCTGGGAGAAAAAACCTTTTCGCTAATTACTCTAAAGCCAACAATTAGGGAAATTTCTAAAATGCTGACGTGTGCCTAACTGCGCTTCGAGTGAGGTGTTTTTTGTGTGCCATCTGTGCGAAAGGCGTGCGGACTTTTTGAGTCAAGGGCCATGCTGGGCCTTGCCTCAGGCAACTGCCCGCTCGTAGTTTCCCTCTGCGCTGATCTTGCTACACAGCGATGTCATTCCTGATCAGAGGGAGTTTCAACATGAAGAAGCGACTCGCAGTCGCTGCGCTCACCAGCCTGCTCGTCCTGTCTGGAGCTAACCCTGGGTATTCAGTGGAATTGGGTGGTCTGACGCCCCGATAGCAGAAAGGTGCCGTTGACCTGCAAGGATGTGAGTGTCTACGTCATATCCGCTGCAGAGAGCAAGGCACCTTTCTGGTGGTTGAGAGTACAGGGTGGGACCATCGGCTGTCCGTGGTGGCTGACGGGAAGAAATTGGTCGGGCATGCCGGGGCAGTGCTGCTGCGGAAGCTGGCGGACCGGGTCGGGCTGACCGGTGGACTGGCGGGGGTGCTGCCGTCGAGCACGGCGGCAGGCTGGCGGGAGCGGGCGGGAGTACTGGTACAGCTCGCGGTCGTGATCGTGCTCGGGGCGACGAACATGTCGGAGGCCGAGCAGCTCCAGCTTCATCATCGGCCGCTGTTCGCCCTCGTGGCCTCGGACTCCACCGCCCGACGCACGCTGGCTGCGCTCGACGAGGCCACCCTGGCGAAGATCGCAAAGGTGCGGGCGCGGGTACGCCGGTACGTGTGGAGTCTGCTGCGTCTGCGGCCGGGCGGCTTCCCGTGGCTGGTCGTGGCGGGCAAGCGACTTACCGGCTGGATCGTCATCGACCTCGACGCCACCATCATCACCTCGGCATCGAAGAAGGCCGGAGCTGCGGTCACGTTCAAGAAGACGTTCGGGTTCCATCCGCTGGCCGCGTGGTGCGCCAACACCGCCGAGTCCCTGGCCATGCTCCTGAGACCGGGGAATGCCGGAGCGAACACGGTGGCCGACCACATCGCCGTCCTCACCGACGCCCTCGCCCAGATCCCCGGCTCCTCGACGGCG
>NZ_JBIAXM010000037.1:0-72272 GCF_042896695.1 Streptomyces sp. NPDC001270
CGTCCCGGCCACCGTGCCCACTTCTTCTACAAGTTGCACGTCTACCACGGGCGCAAGGGCGAGCCCAAGAGCTTCTCCTGGCAGGACTACCGCGACCTGATCGTGGTGACCCACCTGCAACTTGGGGCTCCGGTCGTGTGGTGCTGGGACAACCTCAACGTGCACCTGGTGCAGGAGCTCTACGACTTCGCCGAGGAGAACAAGGCGTGGTTACGGGTGTTCCAGATGCCCTCGTACGCTCCCGAGCTCAACCCCGCCGAAGGCGTCTGGTCGCTGCTCAAGCAGTCGATCGCCAACTTCGTCGCGGCCGACCTCGCAAGCCTCACCCGCATCGTCAAGCGCAAGCTCAAGAAGATCCAGTACCGTCCCCATCTGATCGACGGCTGCCTCGCCGGGACCAGGCTGACCATGGACGCGCCGAAGATCGAGTGACCGGCGACTACGAGTTCAAGCCGAGTAGCACACCTTTTTTCAGGATCTCGATCGTCTGCTGCTGTTCGCGGTTCTCCCGCCGCAGCCGCCGCAGTTCCTCGCGCTCGGCGCTGGTCAGCTCGCCGCCCTGGTCCTCGCCCCGGTCGGCCTTGGCCTTGCGGTACCAGCCGCGCAGGGACTCGGAGCTGATGCCGAGTTCCCGGGCGACGGCGGTGACCGTCTTGCCCGAGGAGTCGACGAGCGCGATGGCGTCACGTTTGAACTCCTCGGTGTACCGCTTCGTGTACTTGCTTCCCACCTGGTGCTACTTCCTCTGGAACCTCAGGTCCCAGTCTCCAGGTGTCCACGATCAAGGGGAAGCTTCATGCGGTTCCTACACCGCGCAGGACACAAAGTTCCTGATTGCAACGACCGCCCGGCCCCCTACAAGGCCGGGCGTTTGTCATTCCAGAGGGCTTGCACCCTCGGAACGATCTCTTCTCGCGCCTTCGGCGCGACACGCGCCCCCCGAACGCAGTCGTGGCGTACCAACCGCAGAAGGGAGGGGCGCCGGCCCAGGGCCGACGCCCCTCCCTCACAGAGATCACGCTTCGGGTTCAGCTACGTCGTATGTTGCATCCGACGCAATTCCGCCCAGTTTCAGCTGCAACCGCTGGTCGAGCCGCAGCCCTCGCAGATGTAGCAGGAACCGGCTCGCTGCATCTTCGTGCCGCAGGAGAAGCACAGCGGTGCGTCGGCCTGGATGCCGAGCTGCATCTCCACCAGTTCGGCGCTGGTGTGTGCCTGCTTCGGGGCGGGCTTGGCCACGGCGGTGTCGGCCTGCGGGGTGGACACGGCCTTCAGGTCGGTCTGGCGCGGCGCGGACTGGGCCAGACCCTCCACGTCGACTTCGTCCTCGGTCGGCTCGTAGGAACCGGTCTCCAGGTGGCGCTGGCGCTCCTCGGCGGAGTGGATGCCGAGCGCGGAGCGCGTCTCGAACGGCAGGAAGTCCAGGGCCAGACGGCGGAAGATGTAGTCGACGATCGACTGCGCCATCCGCACGTCCGGGTCGTCGGTCATGCCGGCCGGTTCGAAGCGCATGTTGGTGAACTTGGAGACGTACGTCTCCAGGGGCACGCCGTACTGGAGGCCGACGGAGACGGCGATGGAGAAGGCGTCCATCATGCCCGCGAGGGTCGAGCCCTGCTTGGACATCTTCAGGAAGACCTCGCCGAGACCGTCGTCCGGGTAGGAATTGGCCGTCATGTAGCCCTCGGCGCCGCCGACGGTGAACGACGTGGTGATGCCGGGACGTCCCTTCGGGAGGCGCTTGCGGACCGGACGGTACTCGACGACCTTCTCGACCTTGGCGGTCGCCTCGGCCTTGACCTCGGTCTTCTTCTCGTCGTCCTTCTTCTTGGCGGAGAGCGGCTGC
This sequence comes from Streptomyces sp. NPDC001270, assembly GCF_042896695.1. Classification (NCBI taxonomy): domain Bacteria; kingdom Bacillati; phylum Actinomycetota; class Actinomycetes; order Kitasatosporales; family Streptomycetaceae; genus Streptomyces; species Streptomyces sp. NPDC001270. The sequence continues at coordinate 1,847 of NZ_JBIAXM010000037.1, forward strand.
CCGACCTTGCAGTTGTCGCGGTAGATCGCGAGGGCCTTCACGCCCATCTTCCACGCCTCGAAGTAGATCTCCTCGACCTCCTCGACGGTCGCCGTCTCCGGCATGTTGACCGTCTTGGACAGGGCGCCGGAGATCCACGGCTGGATCGCGGCCATCATGCGGACGTGGCCCATCGGGGAGATCGCCCGCTCGCCCATGGCGCAGTCGAACACCTCGTAGTGCTCGTGCTTGAGGCCGGGGGCGTCGAGCACGTTGCCGTGCTCGGCGATGTGGGCGACGATCGCCTCGATCTGCTCCTCCTGGTAGCCCAGGCGGCGCAGGGCCTGCGGGACGGTGCCATTGACGATCTGCATCGAGCCGCCGCCGACCAGCTTCTTGAACTTGACCAGGGCGAGGTCCGGCTCCAGGCCGGTGGTGTCGCAGGACATCGCGAGGCCGATGGTGCCGGTCGGCGCGATGACGGAAGCCTGGGCGTTGCGGAAGCCGTTCTTCTCGCCGAGGCGCACCACGTCCTGCCATGCCTCCGTGGCGGCGGCCCAGACCGGCGTGTCCAGGTCGTCCATGCGGACGGCCGTGCCGTTGGCGTCGGCGTGCTGCTTCATGACGCGCTTGTGGGCGTCGGCGTTGCGGGCGTAGCCGTCGTACGGGCCGACGACCGCGGCGAGTTCGGCGGAGCGGCGGTAGGACGTACCGGTCATCAGGGAGGTGATGGCACCGGCGAGGGCACGGCCGCCGTCGGAGTCGTAGGCGTGGCCGGTGGCCATCAGCAGGGCGCCCAGGTTGGCGTAGCCGATGCCGAGCTGGCGGAACGCACGCGTGTTCTCGCCGATCTTCTGGGTCGGGAAGTCGGCGAAGCAGATGGAGATGTCCATCGCGGTGATGACGAGTTCGACGACCTTCGCGAAGCGCTCGACCTCGAACGACTGGTGGCCCTTGCCGTCGTCCTTCAGGAACTTCATCAGGTTCAGCGAGGCGAGGTTGCAGGACGTGTTGTCCAGGTGCATGTACTCGCTGCAGGGGTTCGAGCCGTTGATCCGGCCGGACTCCGGGCAGGTGTGCCAGTGGTTGATGGTGTCGTCGTACTGGATGCCGGGGTCGGCGCAGGCCCAGGCGGCCTCGGCCATCTTGCGGAACAGGTCCTTGGCCTCGACCTCCTCGATGACCTCACCGGTCATCCGCGCGCGGAGGCCGAACTTCCCACCCTGCTCGACGGCCTTCATGAACTCGTCGTTCACGCGGACCGAGTTGTTGGCGTTCTGGTACTGGACGGACGTGATGTCCTCGCCGCCCAGGTCCATGTCGAAGCCCGCGTCGCGCAGGGCGCGGATCTTCTCCTCCTCCTTCACCTTGGTCTCGATGAAATCCTCGATGTCGGGGTGGTCGACGTCGAGGATGACCATCTTGGCGGCCCTGCGGGTGGCTCCGCCGGACTTGATCGTTCCTGCGGAGGCGTCGGCGCCGCGCATGAAGGAGACCGGACCGGAGGCATTGCCGCCGGAGGAGAGCAGTTCCTTGGAGGAGCGGATGCGGGAGAGGTTCAGGCCGGCACCGGAGCCGCCCTTGAAGATCATCCCCTCTTCCTTGTACCAGTCGAGGATCGACTCCATGGAGTCGTCGACGGACAGGATGAAGCAGGCGGAGACCTGCTGGGGCTGGGGCGTGCCCACGTTGAACCAGACGGGGCTGTTGAAGCTGAAGATCTGGTGCAGGAGGGCGTACGCCAGCTCGTGCTCGAAGATCTCGGCGTCGGCGGGCGAGGCGAAGTACTTGTAGTCCTCACCGGCCTTCCGGTACGTCTTCACGATGCGGTCGATCAGCTGCTTGAGGCTGGTCTCGCGCTGCGGGGTGCCCACGGCACCACGGAAGTACTTGCTGGTGACGATGTTGACCGCGTTCACCGACCAGAAGTCGGGGAACTCGACGCCACGCTGCTCGAAATTGACCGAGCCGTCGCGCCAGTTGGTCATGACGACGTCACGGCGCGCCCACTCGACCTCGTCGTACGGGTGTACGCCGGGAGTGGTGTGGATGCGCTCGACACGCAGCCCCTTGGTGGCCTTGGCGCCCTTGGCTCGGGAACCTCGTGCCGGACCGCTCGCCGTCTCTGTCATGCCGCCTCCCTGTACGGGCTAAAACGCCCTGAAGTGCCCCGATGTTCCCGTGGCACGGTGTTCTGTCATGTGTTGCGAGCACCCTGCGCTGCCGCCCGCAACAAGTCTTCGATCGCCGCCGTGGGGCCGGAATTCCGGACCACTGGTCCGTTCCGGCGCGCCCTCAGTCGGCGGCGTGGGCGGGCACCGGGGCCTCGGCGGCCCCTCCGCGCCCGCGCTCATCCTTCCGGCCCCCCGATCCCGCGTCTTCGTCGTCCGCGGCAGGGCCTTGCCTCACTTCCCTCAGCTCGGCGATCGCCGCCTCGAAGTCCTCAAGCGAGTCGAACGCCCGGTAGACGGACGCGAACCGCAGAAAGGCGACGAGGTCCAGTTCCTGCAGGGGGCCGAGTATGGCCAGCCCCACGTCATGCGTGGTCAGCTCGGCGCTTCCGGTGGCCCGCACCGCCTCCTCGACCCGTTGGCCGAGCTGGGCGAGCGCGTCCTCCGTGACAGGCCGCCCCTGACATGCCTTGCGCACGCCGTTGATGACCTTGGTACGACTGAAGGGCTCGGTGACCCCCGACCGCTTGACCACCATGAGCGAACACGTCTCCACGGTCGTGAAGCGACGGGAGCAGTCCGGGCATTGTCGGCGCCTGCGGATCGACGTGCCGTCGTCGGTCGTACGACTGTCCACGACACGGCTGTCGGGGTGCCTGCAGAAGGGGCAGTGCATGATCTCCAACCCTCCTCACAGCAGACTCAATGGCCTCGACAGACCACCCGCGTCCCTCGAAGCAGCCACCAGCATAGGCGATCTCCCGGATATCGAAGACCCGGGGGACCACAACTTGTGGGTAGCTGTGGCAATCCAACCACTAGATGTGGTGCTTGGCTCAATACTTCAGCGCACACGCGTGTCGCGCGGGCACCGCGCGGGGAATACGGAGATACCGTGGATGCCGCACGGAGGACACGTAGGACTCCGGCGCAGATGAGGACCGGCTCCCGGCCGACGGGCCGCCGGATGGCAGACTGACTGCACAACCCACGAGGTCGGCACCTCGGCGGTGAAGAGTACAACAATGAGTCTCTTTATCCGCTAGGTACCGCGTCAGCCATACACCCAGACATGTGATCACGCGAGATGAATCGCGTTTTTTCACTCGAACGTGTGTTTGGCGCAACCTTTCGAAAGCAACTACCGTTGTGCAGCAGGGAGACCATCGAGAGGGGCCGACGTGACCACGACCGCAGACAGTGCCGCCATCACTGCCCAGGACCGCCCCCAGGGCCGAATTGAGCCGGTACATGCCATGAACGATGCCGCGAGTCCCGAAGCGCACAAGCGCTCCATGCCTGGCCGACCTCCAGGCATCCGGGCGGACAGTTCAGGGCTCACCGATCGGCAGCGCCGAGTCATCGAGGTCATCAGGGACTCCGTGCAGCGGCGTGGTTACCCACCGTCGATGCGGGAGATCGGCCAGGCGGTGGGCCTGTCCAGCACCTCCTCTGTCGCGCACCAGCTGATGGCGCTAGAGCGCAAGGGATTCCTGCGTCGCGACCCGCACCGCCCGCGCGCGTACGAGGTCCGCGGCTCCGACCAGACCGTGACCGTGCAGCCCACGGACACCGCCGGCAAGCCCGCCGCTTCCTACGTGCCCTTGGTCGGCCGTATCGCCGCCGGTGGCCCGATCCTGGCCGAGGAGTCGGTCGAGGACGTCTTCCCCCTCCCCCGCCAGCTGGTGGGCGACGGCGAACTGTTCGTCCTGAAGGTTGTCGGCGATTCCATGATCGAGGCCGCGATCTGCGACGGCGACTGGGTCGCCGTCCGCCGCCAGCCGGTCGCCGAGAACGGGGACATCGTCGCCGCGATGCTCGACGGCGAGGCCACCGTCAAGCGCTTCAAGCGCGAGGACGGCCACGTCTGGCTCCTCCCGCACAACTCGGCGTACGAGCCGATCCCCGGCGACGACGCGACCATCCTGGGCAAGGTCGTCGCCGTCCTGCGCCGCGTCTGACGGCCGGACGGACGAGCCGTCGGTTCGTCCCCTGACCGGGCCCCGGAACCCCTGCGCCGGTTCCGGGGCCCTGCTCGTATGTGCGGACAACGGCCGCCGTCGTATCTCACGACCGCCGTCGTGTCTACGGAAGCCAGCCGTCTCTATGGAAGCCGGCCGCCGTCGGCTCAGCGTCTTCGGTCGGCCTGTCCCCGCTCAGGGACAGGCCGACCCCATGATCACTGTGCTTCCGCCTGCTGCGCGACAGCATCGATGGCGGCGAGGGACTTACGCACCTGGTTACGGTCCGTGGTGTACCAGAAGTCGGGCAGTGACGCCTTGAGGTAACCGCCGTACCGTGCCGTCGCCAGCCGCTGGTCCAGTACGGCGACCACACCCCGGTCGCCGGACGCCCGGACGAGCCGGCCTGCGCCCTGCGCCATCAGGAGTGCCGCATGAGTGGCGGCGACGGCCATGAAGCCGTTGCCGCCCGCGTCCTCCACCGCCTTCTGCCGGGCGCTCATCAGCGGATCGTCAGGGCGCGGGAAAGGAATCTTGTCCATCACGACCAGTTGGCAGCTGGTTCCCGGGACGTCGACGCCCTGCCACAGCGACAGCGTGCCGAACAGGCAGGTCTTGGGGTCGGCGGCGAAATTCTTGATCAACTCACCGAGGGTCTCCTCGCCCTGGAGCAGGATCGGGAACTCAGGGATACGCGACCGCAGTTCCTCGGCGGCGAGCTGGGCGGCCCGCATGGAGGAGAAGAGGCCGAGCGCGCGACCGCCCGCCGCCTGGATGAGTTCGGCCAGTTCGTCGAGCATATCGGCGCGGTCGCCGTCCCTGGCCGGACGGGACAGGTGCTTGGCCACGTACAGGATGCCCTGTTTGCGGTAGTCGAAGGGCGAGCCGACGTCGATGCCCTTCCACCGGGGGAGGTCCTCTCCCTCCGTGCCCTCCGGGGCGAGGCCGAGGGAGGCTCCGATCCCGTTGAAATCGCCCCCCAGCTGGAGCGTCGCCGACGCGAGGACGACGGAACGGTCCGCGAAGAGCTTCTCCCTGAGGAGCCCGGACACGGACATGGGGGCGACCCGGAGGGAAGCACCGAACCGGTCGTGGCGTTCGTACCAGACGACGTCCCACTCGGAGCCGTTCACCACACGCTCCGCGACGTCGTGCACCGTCTCCACCGATGCCAGGGCCTGTTTACGGACGGCGTCCTCGTCCTGCACCGACTTGTCCCGGGTCGCGCCGATCCCGGAGATGACCGTGCGAGCGGCGTCCCTCAGGGCCATCAGGGCGTAGGCGAGATCCTCCGGGATCTCCTCCAAGCGGCCGGGCAAGGCCAGTTCCATCAGCCGCTCGAAGCCCTCGGCCGCGGTCTGGAGCTGGTCCGCGGCCTTCTCGTTGACCAGCTTCGCGGCGCGGCGCACCGCCCGGTTGACCTGGCCCGGGGTCAGCTCACCGGTCGCGACGCCGGTGACGCGCGAAACGAGTTCGTGCGCCTCGTCCACGATCAGCACCTCGTGCTGGGGAAGCACCGGGGCACCCTCGATGGCGTCGATCGCGAGCAAGGCGTGGTTGGTGACGACCACCTCGGCGAGTTTGGCCCGCTCTCGGGCCATCTCGGCGAAGCACTCCGCGCCGTACGCACACTTCGAGGCGCCCAGACACTCCCGGGAGGAGACCGACACCTGGGCCCAGGCACGGTCGGACACCCCCGGGGTCAGATCGTCCCGGTCCCCCGTCTCGGTCTCGTCCGCCCAGTCCCGCAGCCGGAGCAGGTCCTGGCCCAGCTTGCTGGTCGGTGCCGCCGCCTCGAACTGATCGAAGAGCCCTTCCTCCTCGTCCTGCGGCACACCCTCATGAAGACGGTGCAGACACAGATAGTTCGACCGCCCCTTGAGCATCGCGAACTCCGGGCGCCGGCGCAGCAGCGGGTGCAGCGCCTCGACCGTGCGGGGGAGATCACGCTCCACCAACTGGCGCTGCAGGGCCAGCGTGGCGGTCGCGACGACCACGCGCTCCCCGTGGGCGAGCGCGGGCACCAGGTAACCCAGGGACTTACCGGTGCCGGTGCCGGCCTGGACCAGCAGATGGGATCCGTCGTCGATCGCTTCGGCGACCGATTCGGCCATGGTCACCTGACCGGGGCGCTCCGTGCCGCCGACGGCCTCGACAGCGGCATGGAGGAGTTCGGGGAGTGAGGGCTTCGTCATAGCCCGACCACCCTACGGCCCGGCACCGACAAACGCGCGATCAAGACGGGGAGGAGGGGCGGCCCGGTGAAAGGGGGCGTTCGGCCGACGCCGGAACGAGGGCCAAGCGGTGGGCCGGGCGGCCCCGGCAGGGGTCGGGGAAGGTCTGGGCGGATCATCGCGGGACTCCTCGGCGGATACGGGACGAGACGGCGGCGCCGGGTCGGAGACGGGAAGCCACGGATTCGGAAACCGCGAGAGACCGCAGCGGACCGGCAGTCCGGCTTCCCGGTCGACATTGACAGTGCGAGAACGGGAACCGGATCGACGCGAGATTCGTACTACATGTGAACGCGTCGTCACTCGGCGCTACAGCACATCGCGCAGTGACCGGTCGCGCATCATCAGAGCGGCCCGCTTGGCGGGCAGTTCGACCTCGGCGGTGAATCGGAAGCCTGCGCTCAGGAAGGCGGCGATGGACGGAGTGTTGCGAAGGTCAGGCTCGGCCACGACTCGTGCGCAGGTCGGCCGTCGGCTCATCACCAAGTCGGCCACGGCTCTGAGCAGCGTGGATCCAAGACCCCGGCCCCGGTCGGCGACACCACCGACCAGGAGATGGATTCCGGTGTCGTGCGGACGGGCCGGATAGTGGCGGGCCAGCGGGTCCAGGTCGGCCCGATAGATCTCCCAGTAGCTCATCGGAGTGTCGTCCAGCATGCCGAGGCACGGAACGCTGCGGCCGTCACCTGTGAGGTGCGCACGCAGGTGGGCCTCGGTCCGCTCCGGTGAACCGGCCAGTTCCCAGAACGCCGCGACCGCCGGGTCGTTCATCCAACGGCTGATGAGCGGAAGATCGTGGTTGAGGCGGACGGGGACCAGTTGGAACCGGCCCGCGGACGTCGTGGTCGCACCCCAGGCCGCGACATGGTCGAGCAGGTCGTCGCCCGCGATGGAGACCATGGTGGCGCCCGCCACGGAGAACGACCGAGCAGTCGCTCCAATGCCCGGGCCGTCGGCCTCGCCCGTGAAGGACGAGACCGCGAAGGACGAGACGGTGTCCGGCGGCGGGCAGTCCAGTTCGGAGTCCAACTCCCGTGGGCGCCAACCGACATCCGCCGCTGGGCCCACCGCAGCCCCCACCGAAGGCGGCCCTTGTTCACCGGTCGTAGCGAGCGGACCAGCAGCCTTCCTGCCTTCGTCGTCGTCCGGCTCCCCTGCGAAGAGAGCGACGAGTTCGTCGGGGAGACGCAGGTCCAGCGTGTCCTCGCTGTTCCCTCCGGAGTCGGAGGAGCCCGGGTGAGCGGGGATCGGGTCGGCATCGGTGCTCGCGTCGGCGGGAGGCACGGCGCGCTCCTCTCGGGGCCCGAGGTGAATCGCATTCCTCGGAGGGTGATGGAAGTGGGTGTTGTTCGGTTCAGGAGTGAAGGGGGTTGGCGATGGTGACGTAGACGGACTGGGTGTCCACCGGCCCGACGAGTTCGTCGAGGCCGTGCAGCCGGGTCAGCAGGTTGGCCTTGCAGCGCAGGACCGGAGAGTCGAGCAGGCGGGCGGGCAGTGAAGTCCGCAGCGGTGTGGGCCCCACGACGGTGCCGGCGAGGAAGCGACGGAACGCGGCCAGCAGCAGGTGCTCGTCGGCGAGTTGCTGTGAACCGAAAGCACCGATCAGGCCGAACACATTGTTGATGGCGAGGTAGTAGGCGAAACGCTCGTCGGTGACCTCGTCGGAGACGAACGTGTCGCTGTGCTCGCCGATGCCGGGCAGTCGGGCGTCGAGTTCGGCTCGTCGGGACTCGCGGAAGTAGTAGCCCTGGTTGTCGCGGTAGCGGCCACCAGCGGGCCAGCCGTCGCCGTCCAGCAGGAGCAACGTGTTCTGCTGGTGTGCCTCCAGGGCGATCCCCGTCTCGCTGTCCAGCCACAGCACGGGACGCACGATCTGTTCCAGGTAGCGCAGGAACCATTCCACGGCCACCGCTCCACGGGGACGGCCGGTCCGCTCGGCGATCCGCGTGACGACTTCGGCCAGGCGTGACCCGTGCGGTCGTGTTCCCGGGGACACGGGGTGCGGGCCCGCGTCGGGGCGCGGCATGGGCCGGGGCGCGACGAGTCCGGCAATGCAGCAGACGTCGTCGGCCGGTGCGAAGGGGTTGTGCCGGATCACCACGTCGAGGCCCTGGACGGGCCGGCCGACCGGGTCGTCGACGGCCAGCCACGCAGGGTCACGGACGATGTCGAAGCCTGGGTGCGCGGCTTTCCACTGCTGGGACAGGCCGGAACGCAACAAGCGGTGTACCTCGACACCGCGGTGGAGTTCCTTACGGAGGTTCTCCCGACGGGAATTGGTGATCCGGAGGCCCAGCGAGAGTTTGAGCATCGCGGGAGCGCCGGAGTGGTGAACGGTACGTACGGAGGAGGTGGGATTCCAGGGGGAGCCGAAGGGACCGAGTTCCCGGAGCAGCCCCGCGTCGAGAAGGGCAACGATGTCCTCGCGGTGCCGGATCTCCCGCGACTGCCAGGGGTGCAGGGGCAGAGCGGCGTACCCGTCGGGCAGGGGCAGCCCTGGGCCGGCGAGCCGTGTCACGAGGTGCTGCGCGCGAAGGGGACGTCCGCGTTCGGTCCAGGCCGAATCGGTGACGAGCAAGGGAGGTGCCACGGCCAGCCAGTGCAGAGGGAAGGAGCCGCGCAATTCCGGTGAGTACGGGCGGGCTTCGGCTTCGGACAGACCTTCGCGACTCTTCGGGGTGGGGTGCAGCGGGTGCCCGAGCAGGAGCGCCTGTTCGGCGCTGAGGAACCGGTCGTGGCCGTCGGCGGGGTGGGCACGGCGGTCGCCGATGAAGGCGGCGGTACGACGGGCTGAATCGGCCACCCGTGCTACCAGGTCTCCGGAGTCGCTGATCACCGCGGTGTCCGGGGCGACGGGGTTGGTGTCGGTGCCACCGGCCGTCTCCCGGGCGATCAAGGCGGCGAGCGTCGCGGCGTCGACCGGTGGGGCGCTCTCAGGAGCATCGGTCAAGTGTGGGAGGCCGAAGCGGTGCCAGCCGGTCGGGGACCAGTAGCGAACGGGTGTTGTCAGGGCAGTGCCGCTCTTCGGCAGCGGGATACGGACCGTGTGGGTGCCGCCGTCGGGTGCAGTGAGGTTCGTCTCGCGGACCCAGCAGCGGAGCAGGTTCTCCACGGCGGCGCTCTGGGCGGCCGTATGGGGGTCGGGATGCTCCAGTAGGTCGTCGGATGCGCTGCGTGGGCGGTTCGCTTCCGGAGTCCGTGGTCGCTGCTCGGGTACCCGCTCGGCTGTCGGTGACGGCGAGGGCTGAGTCTTCCGGAAGGCGGTGTCACGGGCGTGGGAACGGCCGCAGGGGGTGGAGTTGGCGTTCAAGACTGTTCCTTGGGAGCGCGCGGAGCAGGTGATCGATGGCCTCCGAGGTCCCTCGGCCTCGTACGGCGAAGAGTCGGGGGCGGTGACGCGATGGTGAGGGGAGGTGGTTCATGAGGGAGCGAACGTGATGGTTCCTTGAAGGGGCGAAGGGACGGTGGCATAGGGAGTACGTGACTCAAGAGACTCACGGGTAAGAGGCTCACGGGAGGGTGCCGGGGCGGGGTGACGTCATGAGTTGTTGTGGCCATCCCGCGTGTGCCGACCAGCCTGTCTCTCCCGTCCGGCCCGTAGCTCCCGTCCGGGGGATGTGGTCAGTGCGGAGGGTGCGGTGCCGGAGAGTCTGGTGCGGCCTGTGCCGGAAAGGCCGGTACGGCCTGCGTCGAAAAAGCCGCTGGGACGGGTGGTGTCGATACGGCCTGCGCCGTGACGGGTGGTGTTGCCTGCATCGGAGCCAACGGTGCGGCCTGTGCCGAAGCTGATGGTGCGGCCTGCGGGGTGCCGGGGGGCTGGTGTTGGGCTCGGTGCCGTCGTCCGGCACAGCCATCACCGTGTTGGTCAGTCGGTCAGCCATGGTGACCGGCTGTCTGTCGGCGATGGTCGGCGGAGGCGATCGCCGTTCGCTGCCGGCAGGACGACCGCCGAGTTCGGCGGGCCGGTCACGGCACCGGCGTGGCGTCACGGAATGTGGCCGCCGTCCTCCCGGCGGCCGGCCGCTCACCGCGCCGGACACCCCGCCCGGCTGTCCCGTCCGACCCCGCCCCCGGCCCGGACCCACGCCCCTCGAACCCACTCCCCTCGGTCCCTGTCCCCTCGAACCCGTTTCCCTCACCCGATCCGCTGTCGTGCTCGCCCGGTCAGGTGCGGCGCGCCGACGCCCCTGGCCCGCATCCGCGTCCCTCGGCCGTGCCGCCGCCGGGCTTACGCCCACGTCCGCTGCCTGTCCCGAGCGGCTTTTGCCCTTCACGCAGTTCGTGTGGCTGCCCTCGGCGCGGCCGGTGGGCAGTCCGGGCACCGGCATCGGAACGTCGGGGTGGTGGTAGCCGCGGGTACGGGTCACCGAATCGCGGATCGGTCGGGGTTTCGGGGTGCCGTCGTGCGCGGCGTGCGCTCCTCCGGACGTCTCTCCGGACACCGAATCGCTTGCCGAATCGGTCGCAGCCACAGCTCCGAGTCCTCCCGCTGTCCAGAGGCGAGTTGATCCACGGGACCGGGCATGGGCAGCAGGCCCCTCGCCGCTACAACCTCGGACCGCCCACCTGGTTACGGTTTGCTTCAAGATCCTTGTCGTGACGTAGCTGTTGCTGTTCCGTCGGGAGCCGCCCACAGCGGGCGCATAGTGTGTGGTGCCGTGCGCAGAGCGCCGTGAGGGCGGCCTGAACTGCCGTGGAGTTCCAACCGGCTTCGCGGTCGCGGCACCGAGTTTCTCTACCACCAGGGGGAGTCAAGACCATGCGATCGATACGGCCGTCCTTCACCGTTCGCCGTGGGAGGGGCACGCGCCGCACAACCTCCCCGGTACTGGCGGCCGTCGCCCTCGCCTCGGCGTTGGTTCTCACCGCCACCGCGTGCAGCACCGGTGGCAGCGACGACGCGGGCGGCGGGCCGAGTGCCTCCGCGGTCGGTGGAGACGGCAAGATCACGATCCCCGACGACATCAAGGACAAACTCAAAGAGCACGGGATCGACCTCGACCAGTGGAAGAACGGCGCCTGGAAGAACTGGGACAAGGACGACTGGCTGCGCGAGGCCAACGAGTTCATCAATCCGATCATCAAGGGCCTGTGGGACCCTGCCCGAATGCGGGCAGCCGACGACCCGGACCGGGGTGTCGACGACAATGACCTCTCCGGTGACCAGGGTGTGACCGACCCGACGCCGGCACCGGTCAAGGCGCAGGCGGTACAGCCGCCGTATCGCACCAATGCCGCCACAGCGGGCAAGGTGTTCTTCGACTCCCCCGAGGGCACGATGGTCTGCTCGGCGACAGTGGTGGAGGACCCGGCACATCCCGGCAAGTCCAACCTGGTGTGGACCGCGGGGCACTGCGTGCATGCCGGCAAGAAGGGCGGCTGGTACCGCAACATCGCGTTCGTGCCGTCGTACAACGACCAGGGCATGACGAACGAGGAGGTGCAGAGCGCCACCAAGGAGCAGATCGCTCCGTACGGGGTCTGGTGGGGTGACTGGGCGCAGACCTCGCAGCAGTGGATCGAGCAGGGCGGTCAGACGGGCGGGGAGGGCGCCTCGTACGACTTCGCCGTGATCCATGTGACGCCCGAGCAGGGGGGCAGTGGCAAGTCGCTGGAGGAGACGGTCGGTTCTGCGCTTCCGGTGGACTTCGCCGCCCCGGCGGCGCCGAGGGTACAGAGCGTCACGGCGACCGGTTATCCGGCGGCGGCGCCGTTCGACGGCCAGTCGCTGTATCGGTGCCAGGACCGGCCGGGTCGGCTGTCGATCAGCAAAACGGACCCGACGATGTACCGCATCGGCTGCACGATGACCGGCGGATCGTCCGGTGGTGGCTGGGTGGAGACCGGTTCCGACGGCAAGCCGGTGCTGGTGTCCAACACGTCCATCGGACCGGAGAGTTCGGGGTGGCTGGCGGGGCCCCGGCTGGGGGATGTGGCCAAGGACGTGTACAGCGCGGTCAGCGGGGAATTCGCCGACCGGTAGCGGCCGGCCGGCGCGGCCCGGGATGTGGGGCGGTCGGGGGTCCGCGGGGGAACCTTCACTGCCCGACCGCCCGGCGCCTCGCCACGTGGGTGCGTCGCCTCCTCATCGCCCAGCCGCGTTTCAGCGCGGCAAGGGATGGCTGCGGCAGGTTGAACAGGGAGTGGCTGCGGAGACCGAAGGCGAAGGCCCGCGCTCACAGAAGGAAGCTTCCATGAGAGCGGGCCTTCGCCCTTCCGGCTGTGTCGCCGCGGTGGCTCAGGCGAGCGGCGCGGGGACGTACGGCGCGAGGTCGGCCGCCAGTTCCTCGTGCACCCGTGCCTTGAGCAGGGTGCCCTCCGCGGTGTGCTCCTCGGAGATCACCTCGCCCTCGGCGTGGGTACGGGCGACCAGCTTGCCGTGCGTGTAGGGCACCAGGGCCTCGATCTCGACCGAGGGCCTGGGCAGTTCGTCGTCGATGAGCGCAAGCAGTGCGTCGATGCCCCGGCCGGTGCGGGCCGAGACCGCGATGGACCGCTTCTCGACGCGCAGCAGCCGCTGGAGCACCAGTGGGTCGGCCGCGTCCGCCTTGTTGATCACGACGATCTCGGGCACATCGGTGGCGCCGACATCCCTGATCACCTCGCGCACGGCCGCCAGCTGCTCCTCCGGGGTCGGATGCGAGCCGTCCACCACGTGCACGATCAGATCGGAGTCACCGACCTCCTCCATGGTGGAGCGGAACGCCTCGACCAGGTGGTGCGGCAGGTGCCGGACGAAGCCGACGGTGTCGGCGAGCGTGTACACCCGGCCGCTCGGGGTCTCGGCCCGGCGGACCGTCGGGTCCAGGGTCGCGAACAGGGCGTTCTCGACCAGGACGCCCGCGCCGGTGAGGCGGTTGAGCAGGGACGACTTGCCGGCGTTGGTGTAGCCCGCGATGGCGACGGACGGCACCTTGTGGCGCCTGCGCTCCTGGCGCTTGATCTCGCGGCCGGTCTTCATCTCCGCGATCTCCCGGCGCATCTTCGCCATCTTCTCGCGGATCCGTCGCCGGTCCGTCTCGATCTTGGTCTCACCAGGACCACGGGTGGCGAGGCCGCCGCCCTTGCCGCCGCCCATCTGGCGGGACAGCGACTGGCCCCAGCCGCGGAGCCTGGGCAGCATGTACTGCATCTGCGCGAGCGCGACCTGCGCCTTGCCCTCCCGGGACTTGGCGTGCTGGGCGAAGATGTCCAGGATCAGGGCCGTACGGTCGATGACCTTGACCTTGACGACGTCTTCCAGGTGGATCAGCTGGCCCGGGCTCAGTTCACCGTCGCAGATGACGGTGTCCGCGCCCGTTTCGAGGACGATGTCGCGCAGCTCCTCGGCCTTGCCGGAGCCGATGTAGGTGGCCGGGTCGGCCTTGTCGCGGCGCTGGACGACGCCGTCGAGCACCAGAGCCCCGGCGGTCTCCGCGAGGGCAGCCAGCTCCGCGAGGGAGTTGTCGGCGTCCTGCACGGTGCCGGAGGTCCACACCCCGACGAGCACGACCCGCTCCAGACGGAGCTGCCGGTACTCGACCTCGGTGACGTCCTCCAGCTCGGTGGAGAGACCCACCACCCGGCGCAGGGCCGCGCGCTCGGAGCGGTCGAACTGGTCGCCGTCCCGCTCTCCGTCGAGTTCGTGGCTCCAGGCGACGTCCTCTTCCATCAGGGCATCGGCCCGAAGACCTTCGGGGTGGTCGTGCGCGAGGCGCTTGCGCCTGGTGTCCTGGGAAGCGGAAGAAGAGGAGGTCATTGGGTCCTTACGTCGCAGTGGATTCCGTTACGGCGGTCACTGTGTGCAACGCACGAGAGCCGCGGGAGATTCCCGGGTCCCGTGCCGCGCCGACCTCACGATGGTCGCACGGCACGGCCCGTCTCGTCATCGGCTTATCGCCCGGTCTCAGCCCGCGGCCGTCAGCGCCGGGGTCTTCCTGGGGGGTTCCGGAGCGATTTTCGTGACCGGCTCCAGGGCCAGCCGTGTGGCCGGCCCATGGGCGTTCTTCACAGTCGGCCCGTGGGCGGCGCCCCCCGTAGCCGGCCCGTGGGCGTTCCCCGCAGCGGGCCCGTGGGCGTTCCCCGCAGCGGGCCCGTGGGCGTTCTTCGTGGTCGGCCCCGAGGCGTTCTTCGCGGGCGGTGTGGACTTCCAGTCCGGGTGTCCGGGCATCGGCGGGGTCTTCGCGCCGTACAGCCAGTCCTTGAAGAACCCGGTCAGGTCACGGCCGGCGATGGCCGACGCGAGGCGTTCGTAGTCGGCCGTGGTCGCGGTGTTGTCCCGGTGGGTCCGCACCCAGACCCGTTCCAGCCGTTCGAAGGCGGGGCGCCCGATCTCCTGGCGCAGTGCGTAGAGAACCAGCGCGGCGCCGTCGTAGACGTTCGGCCGGAAGATCCCGATCTTCTGGCCCGGCTTGGGCGGCTTGGGCGCGGCGGGCGGCCCGCCGGAGTCCCGCCAGCGGTCGGAGGCGCCGTAGGCGGCCTTCATCCGGTCCGCCATGGGCCGGTCGGCCTTCTCCTCCGCGTAGAGGGCTTCGTACCAGGTGGCGTGCCCCTCGTTGAGCCACAGGTCGGACCACGAGCGCGGGCTGACGCTGTCGCCGAACCACTGGTGGGACAACTCGTGCACCATGATCGACTCGACGTACCACTTGGGGTAGGCGGGTTCGGTGAACAGTCCCTTCTCGAACAGGGAGAGCGTCTGTGTCTCCAGTTCGAAGCCGGTAGCCGCCTGGGCCATGAGCAGGCCGTAGGTCTCGAAAGGGTACGTTCCGACCTTGCTCTCCATCCAGGCGATCTGGTCGGGGGTCTTGGCCAGCCACGGTTCGAGGGCCTTGCGGTCGGCGGTCGGCACGACGTCGCGGACCAGCAGTCCGTGCGGGCCCTTGCGGTGCAGCACGCTGGAGCGGCCGATGGACACCTGGGCGAGTTCGGTGGCCATGGGGTGCTGGCTGCGATACGTCCAGGTGGTCTTGGAGCCGACCCGGTCCACGCCGGTCGGCAGGCCGTTGGCGACGGCCGTGTAGTCGTTGGGGGCGGTGATCCGGAAGGTGAACAGCGCCTTGTCGGAGGGGTGGTCGTTGCACGGGAAGACGAGGTGCGCGGCGTCGGCCTGGTTGGCCATGGCGAGGCCGTCCGTGGTGCGCACCCAGCCGCCGTCCCGGTCCTTGACGGGCCTCGGGTCACTGGTGTGCCGAATGGTGATCCGCAGCCAGTCGCCCTGGGGAAGCGGCCTGTCCGGGGTGATGACCAGGTCGTCCCCGGCCCGGGCGAAACCAGCCGCCTTGCCGTCGATCTCCACGGACTCGACCGTGCCGTGCGCGAAGTCGAGGTTGAGCCGGTCCAGGACGGTGGTCGTCCAGGCGTCGATGGTGGTGACGGCCTTGAGGGGTTTGTCGTTGCTGCCGGGATAAGTGAGGTCGAGGTCGTACGACGCCACGTTGTATCCGGGGTTGCCGAGGTACGGGAAGAGTCGGTCGCCGACGCCCAGCGGTGCGGCGGGGGCGCTCGCGGACAGCAGGCACAGGGACACGGCGGCGGCCAGGAGGGCGGCCTTCCGGCCCCGGGCGGCCCGGGACGACCGGGTGCGAGGGGTGAGCAGCATGCACCACCGCTACCAGCGCGCGCGTGCGCGACCGTGGCGACTCGCGCCCGGCCCACCCGAACGGGTTGGTCCGGTGGGCGCCGCCGGGGCGCTCAGGGGTGCCAGGGGGCGCCCAGGTCATCCAAAGCAGCCGCCGGACGTCAACAGATCATCAGGAGTCAGGACCCGTCGCCGTCGGTCCGCACCCACCTGCCGCCGGACGCAACCAGGCCACCCGAAGTCGCCACCTGACACCACCGGGCTCCCCTGACCTTCCTGGCTTCGTGCCCCCTCCTAGACCACCCTGGCCTCCCCGGCTTCGCGCGCCCTCCTAGGCATCCCTGGCGACCCTGGCCTGCCACCGGACGCCCCCGGGCAGGCCAGGACTCGGCACGACCTGGGCGCCGGGCCGAGGTCCGGCGCCCTGCCGCGCCCCGGATGCCGAAATCCCACCCGGGCCGGAAAGCAGCTCAGGCGGGCGGGTCCTGGTGCTGGGCGCGGCCCACGTCGTACACGCCGGGTACGTTGCGCATGGCCCGCATCAGGGCCGGGAGACGGGCCGCGTCGGGCAGTTGCAGGGTGTAGGTGTGACGGACGCGCTGCTGGCTGGGCGGCTCCACGGTCGCCGAGACGATTTCGGCGCCCTCCACGGCCATCGCCTCGGTGAGGTCGGCGAGCAGATGGGGGCGGCCGAACGATTCGGCGACCAGCGTGACCCGGCACGCGGCGCTGTCGCCCCAGCGCACGCCGATCTCCGCGCGCCCCCCGCTTTTCATGCGGCTGACCGCGGCGCAGTGCACGCGGTGCACGGTCACCACGCCGCCGCGCACGCAGAAGCCGGTGATCTCGTCGGGCGGCACGGGCGTACAGCACCCGGCGAGTCGTACGACGGCACCGGGGCGGTCGACGAGGAGGTCGGCGCCCCCGAGGCGGGGGCCACCGCTCCTGGCACGCGTGCCGGGGCCCTTGGAGCGCGCGCCGGGGCCTCCGGCGCGTACGCCGTTGCCCGCGGAGTGCGCGCCCGGCGCACCGCCGACAGGAGTGCCGGCTCCCTCGTGCCCGGCTCCGGCAGCCGGACGGCGGGGGTCGGCCTCGGGCGCGGTCGGGTCGGTGGCGGGCGTCCCGGACCGCGGACCGGCCGTGGCGCCGGGAGTGCCGGCGGTGTCGGCACGGCGCTGCCCGAACCGCACGGGCTCCCCCACCGGATCCTGATCCGGCGCCTCGGGATGTGCCGCGATCCACCGCTGGATGGCGATCCGCGCGGCCGGGGTGTGGGCGTGCTCCAGCCAGTCCCGGGAGGGTTCGGAGGCCGGGTCCTGGCCCATGAGGAGCTGGACGGAGTCGCCGTCCCTGAGGACGGTGCTGAGAGTGGCGAGGCGGCCGTTGACGCGGGCGCCGATGCAGGCGTGCGCGTCCTCGCCGTACTGGGCGTAGGCGGCGTCCACGCAGGTCGCGCCCTCGGGCAGGCCCAGCGTGCCGCCGTCGGGCCGGAAGACGGTGATCTCGCGGTCCTGGGCCAGGTCTTCACGGAGCGTGGACCAGAAGGTGTCCGGGTCGGGGGCGCCCCGCTGCCATTCGAGGAGCCGGGAGAGCCAGCCGGGGCGAGTCGGGTCGGCGCGTTCGCCGTCGGCCGCCGAGGCGTGTTCGTCGGCGGGCGGGGCGTAGGGGTTGCCGAGGGCGACCACGCCCGCCTCGGCGACGCGGTGCATCTGGTGGGTGCGGATGAGGACTTCGGCGACCTGGCCGTCGGCGCGGGCGACAGCGGTGTGCAACGACTGGTAGAGGTTGAACTTGGGTACGGCGATGAAGTCCTTGAACTCCGAGACGACGGGTGTCATGCAGGTGTGCAGTTCGCCCAGCACGCCGTAGCAGTCCGCGTCCTCGTTGACCAGGACGAGCAGGCGTCCGAAGTCGGCGCCGCGCAGCCGTCCCCGTTTGCGGGAGACGCGGTGCACGGAGACGAAGTGCCGCGGCCGGATGAGGACTTCGGCCTGGATTCCGGCATCGCGCAGGACCGTACGGGTCTCGTCGGCGATCACGGCCAGGGGGTCGTCGGGGCGGGTCGCGTTGTCGACGATCAGTTGCCGGGTGCGCGCGTACTCCTCGGGGTGGAGGATCGCGAAGACGAGGTCTTCCAGTTCGGTCTTGAGCGCCTGGACGCCCAGCCGTTCGGCGAGCGGGATCAGGACGTCGCGGGTCACCTTGGCGATCCGGGCCTGTTTCTCGGGGCGCATCACCCCGAGGGTGCGCATGTTGTGCAGCCGGTCGGCGAGTTTGATCGACATCACGCGGACGTCGTTGCCGGTGGCGACGAGCATCTTGCGGAAGGTCTCGGGTTCGGCGGCCGCCCCGTAGTCGACCTTCTCCAACTTGGTGACCCCGTCGACCAGGTAGCGGACCTCCTCGCCGAACTGGTCGCGCACCTGGTCCAGCGTCACATCCGTGTCCTCGACCGTGTCGTGGAGCAGGGAGGCCGTCAAGGTGGTGGTCTCGGCACCGAGTTCGGCGAGGATCAGGGTCACGGCGAGGGGGTGCGTGATGTAGGGCTCGCCGCTCTTGCGCAGCTGGCCGCGGTGCGAGGACTCGGCCAGGACGTAGGCACGGCGCAGCGGTTCGAGGTCGGCGTCGGGGTGGTGGGCCCGGTGGGCGTCGACGACATGGCCGATGGCGTCGGGCAGCCGGTCGCGGGCCGCGGGGCCGATCAGCGCGGCCCGCCCGAGCCGGCGCAGATCGATCCGGGGGCGGGCCTTCCTGCGGGCCACTGCAGGGACTGCAGGACCGGGCGTCGCAGGGTTAGTGGCCTCCGCACTCATGGGCACCTCCGGCTCGTGGACCGGCGGACGGAGCCCCAGGGCATACGAGGCTCAGGGATGGCGACGTCCCCCCGTCCGTGCCGGTGCTTGATGCTATCGAGCCCATCACGCCCGACTGACCGCCTCTCGCCGAGCGTGAAACGGATCACCTGTTTGAGCGACGATCCGGAGGTTTACGATCGCGCCGAGCACTCTGGGGTCGGTCGTGGTTTCGAACCGGTTCACTCGGCCGCGGACAGCGGTGACCGTGGTTTCGAACTGGTTCACCCGGCCGCGGACGCCGTCGGCCGAGAGCGCGCGTGGCGGGTGGTCGCGCCGCGTTTCGCGGGGTCGGTTCCCAGGCAACCGCCGCGCCGCGCGCGGGTCAGCGGACCGCGTTCTCCAGCCATTCGGCGTAGATCTCGCCCTCGGCCACGATCACCGCAGGACCGGTCATCTCGATCTCGCCGTCC
Organism: Streptomyces sp. NPDC001270; assembly: GCF_042896695.1. NCBI lineage: Bacteria > Bacillati > Actinomycetota > Actinomycetes > Kitasatosporales > Streptomycetaceae > Streptomyces > Streptomyces sp. NPDC001270. The sequence continues at coordinate 21,016 of NZ_JBIAXM010000037.1, forward strand.
GGCCGCAGGGTGATCACCAGGCGTCCGCCGGGCAGGTCCACGGTGTAGGTCGCCGGCGCTCCGGTGACGGCCGGGTCGGCCCCGTCCCGGTGGGCGGCGGCCACGGCGACGGCGCACGCGCCCGTGCCGCAGGAGCGGGTCTCGCCGGAGCCGCGCTCGTGCACGCGCATGGCGACGTGCCGGGGCCCGCGGTCGACGACGAACTCGATGTTGGCCCCGTCGGGATAGGCGGCGGCCGGGCTGTACGGCGGCGGGGCGAGGAGGTCGCCGGCGTGCGCGAGGTCGTCGACGAAGGCGACGGCGTGCGGGTTGCCCATGTTCACGTTCCGCGCGGGCCAGCTGCGCTCGCCGACGCCGACCGTCACGTCTCCCCCGGGCAGCCGCGCGCTCCCCATGCCGACCGTGATGTCGCCGTTCTTGGCGATGTGCACGGTCTTCACACCCGCGCGCGTGGCGATGGCGAGATCGCCTTCGTCCGTGTGCCCGGCGTGCTGGAGGTAGCGGGCGAACACCCGCACTCCGTTGCCGCACATCTCCGCGATCGATCCGTCGCTGTTGCGGTAGTCCATGAACCACGCGGCGTCGGACGCCATCCCCGCGGCTTCCGGATGGGCCGCGGAGCGCACCACGTGCAGCACGCCGTCGCCGCCGAGGCCGGCGCGGCGGTCGCACAGGGCCGCGACGACGGCCGGCGTCAGGTCGAGGGCGTTGTCCGGGTCGGGGACGATCACGAAGTCGTTCTCCGTGCCGTGACCCTTGAGGAAGGCGATCCGCGTGCTCATTCCTCGATCGTACGGGGTCGCCCTGACATCGCCGGGTCGTGCGGCGGTGCCGGGACCGACGACGGCGCAAGGCCCACGGCAGTTCCAGGACCTGCGACGACTCCAAGACCGACAGGGGTTCCAAGAACCACAGCTGTTCAAGTCCGCGGCGGCTCACCGATCGCGCGGAGGTACGGGGGCCTTGGGGCGGGCCGCGTCCGGCGGCCTGCCGTGCCCCCGGCCCGGCACGTCCGGATCAGTGGCGCAGTCGGGCCACCCGCCACACGGCGAGGACCGCCACCACAGCCACGACCAGGACGTAGGCCAGGAGGACCCGCCAGTCGGGGCGGCGTCCCGAGCCCCGCGGGGGCAGTCCCGGCAGGGTGTGTCCGACCCGGCGGGCGGCCATCATGCCCCAGCCGGCGGAGCAGGCGCAGATCAGCAGGCCGAGCATCGCGATCACCGCGCCGCTGTCGCCGAAGTCGAAGGCGAGCGGGAAGGCGAACATCAGGGAGCCGACCGCGGCCAGGGCCACGATGGGGGCGAGCTGCCAGATGCGCAGCCGACGCTGCGGCCGCAGTTCGACCTCGACCTCGGGCCCGCTGGTGAACATCTCCTCGGGCGCCGGCCCGTCGTCGGTCACACCACCCGGCGTCTCGTCGGGTCCGTCGGGGCTCAGGCCGTCCTCGACCTGCTCCGCTTCGCCCCTTCCGGGGGTGGCGTGCTCGGTGTCTTGTGCGGTGTCGCGAGGGCCGGCCTCCATCGCCACGCGCCCTCCCAACTCAGACTCCACTTGGTCGATCGAAGCTCGATGATGGCATGGCGCCACAGGCCCCGATGACCGGCGGCGCATCCCGATGCCATCACGTGATCAGGCTGTGACCGGTCGTTCGACCAACGTCAGTGCGAGGTGCGGAAGTTCCGAACGGTCCGCCACGGCCCCACTCAACCAGTGCACACGGGGGTCCCGTCTGAACCACGAATCCTGGCGGCGCGCGAAGCGTTTGGTGGCGCGTACGGTCTCCGCCCGGGCCTCCTGTTCGGTGCAGTCCCCGGACAGTGCCGCGAGCACCTGCTGGTAGCCGAGCGCGCGCGACGCCGTACGCCCCTCGCGCAGGCCGCGCGCCTCCAGTGCGCGCACCTCGGCGACCAGGCCCGCCTCCCACATGCGGTCGACGCGACGGGCGATGCGGTCGTCGAGTTCGGGGCGGGCCACGTCGACGCCGATCTGGACGGTGTCGTAGACCGAGTCATGGCCCGGAAGGTTGGCGGTGAAGGGCCGGCCCGTGATCTCGATCACTTCCAGGGCCCGGACGATACGGCGGCCGTTGCTGGGCAGGATCACCCGGGCGGCCTGGGGGTCGGCGGCGGCGAGGCGGGCGTGCAGCGCCCCCGAGCCGCGCAGTGCGAGTTCGTCCTCCAGCCGGGTCCTGACCTCGGGATCGGTGCCGGGGAACTCCAGGTTGTCGACCGCTCCGCGGACGTAGAGGCCCGAGCCGCCGACCAGGATCGGCCAGCGTCCCTGGGCGAGCAGGGCGTCGATCCGGGCGCGCGCCAGCCTCTGGTACTCCGCGACGGACGCGGTGACCGTGATGTCCCAGATGTCCAATAGATGGTGCGGGACGCCACCGCGCTCCTCGGGAGTCAGCTTGGCGGTGCCGATGTCCATGCCACGGTAGAGCTGCATGGAGTCGGCGTTGATCACCTCGCCGCCGAGCCGCTGGGCGAGGAAGACGCCCAGATCGGACTTGCCCGCCGCGGTGGGTCCGACGACGGCGATGACTCGGGGGGCGGGGGGTGCACTGCTCACCGCCCCAGTTTCGCAAACCCCCGGGCCGTATTGCGATCGGGTTGTACGACGGCCGTGCACGGGCCCGCACCACAGGGGTCCACACCCCTCCCGACAGGGCTCCTCGGCCCACCGGGCAAGGTCCGGCAAGGTTCCACGACCGGCCCGGCGTGATGCGACAGGGGGTCTCACAGCCCGCCCGGCAGGGCCGCGGGCCGACCCGGCAGGGCCGCGCGCCCCGCCCGGCGCCGTTCCACGCGCCCTGGGCCGGTTCGAGGGCCGTCAGGAAAGGTTCGGGGTCACGCGTAATTCCGCCCGCGCGGGTACCGTATGGAGCGTATGTGGGCACTTCACGTACGGGCACTCGACGGAAGCGGATGCGGGCGCGCCGCCCCGCGTTCCGGTTCTTGGCCGGAACCGAGGCGCGGGCGCCGCGGGGACGACGGGGACGGTGCGGGTGCCCGCACGCAACCGTCCGGCAAGGAGAGTGGACCATGGGTCTTTTCGACAATGTGAAGGCCAAGCTGGGCCCGGCCAAGGACAAGGTGTCGGACCTCGCGCAGCAGCACGGGGGCAAGATCCAGGACGGTCTCGACAAGGCCGCCAAGGTGGTCGACGAGAAGACCAAGGGCAAGTACAGCGACAAGATCCACGCGGGTACCCACAAGGCCAAGGACGCCATGGACCGGATCGCGCACAAGGGCGAGTCCGAGGCGGGCGCCGGCGCTGCCGACGCGAGTGGGACCACGCCGACCAAGGAGTCGACCGGTACGGCGGGCGGCACGTCGGAGACACCCCCGCCGTCCTCCTGATCATGTGGTCCGCGTCCGGGACGCGGACCACATGCCTCATGACCAGGCCGCCACCAGGTACCCCACGCCGTAGGGCGCGTCCTCGTAGAGGAGGGTGCCGGTCAGGTCCGCGCCCTCGGCGGCACCCGCCAGGACCTGCCACGGGGCACGGCCCGAGACCTTCAGTTCGTACGCCAACTCGGTGTCCAGTGCCACGAGTGCCGCCCAGTCCGCCGCCCCCAGCGCACGCGCGACCTCCGCGTCGAACGGCAGCGCCCGCTCGTCCAGGTAGCCCGGTGCCTTGAGCGTGCGGCACGCGCTGGCGTCGCCCATCACCAGCAGTGCCGTCCGCGCGGCCCGCGCGCCGATTTCCCTTCCCACTTCAATACACCGCTCGGGCGCCAGCGGTTCCCCCACGCCGAGTCCCTCGATCGGGGCATCGGCCCAGTCGGTCCGTTGCAGCAGCCACGCGGCCACGGCGAGCGACGGCGGCAGCTCGCGCCCGTCGGCCGACGGGTCCCCGGCGGGACCCAGCCGCACGTCGAGATCCACACCGAACCCGCGGAACGATCCCCGGGCGCCCTGCGGGTGGGCACCGCGCCCTTCCTGCTCGGCGGGCCCGACGACCACCAGCCGGTCGGGGCGGGCCGCCGCCAGTACACCGAGCGCGTCCGCGCACGCGGCACGCGCGGCGTCCAGTTCCGCCGCGGCGCCCGCGGCGACCTCGGGTACGAGGAGGGGCGGACAGGGGCAGACGGCGGCGGCGACGAGCATGACCGGCAGCGTACGTCAGTCGCAGCCGCAGGCGCCCGCGGCGACCGGCAGGGGCTCCGGAGCGCCGATCTTCGGCAGGCCCAGCATGACGCCGGCCGGCTTGACCGACTCCTCGGCGGTGCGCTTCTCCCACGCGTCACCCGCGCGCGTACGGCGCACGTCGAGGACGGGTCCCTCGGCGAGCAGGTGGTGCGGGGCGGCGTAGGTCACCTCCACGGTGACCATGTCGCCGGGGCGCACCGGCTGCTCGGGCCTGGTGAAGTGGACCAGGCGGTTGTCGGGGGCACGGCCCGAGAGGCGGTGGGTGGCGCCGTCCTTGCGGCCCTCGCCCTCCGCGACCATCAGCTCCAGGGTGCGGCCGACCTGCTTCTTGTTCTCCTCCCAGGAGATCTCCTCCTGAAGGGCGACGAGCCGCTCGTAGCGTGCCTGGACGACCTCCTTGGGGATCTGGCCGTCCATGGTGGCGGCCGGGGTGCCGGGCCGCTTGGAGTACTGGAAGGTGAACGCCTGCGTGAAGCGTGCCTCGCGGACGACGTGCAGGGTCTGCTCGAAGTCCTCCTCCGTCTCCCCGGGGAAGCCCACGATGATGTCGGTGGTGATCGCCGCGTACGGGATCGCGGCGCGCACCTTCTCGATGATCCCGAGGTAGCGCTCCTGCCGGTAGGAGCGGCGCATCGCCTTCAGTACGGTGTCGGAACCGGACTGGAGCGGCATGTGCAGCTGCGGCATGACGTTCGGCGTCTCGGCCATGGCGGCGATCACGTCGTCGGTGAAGTCGCGGGGGTGCGGCGAGGTGAAGCGCACCCGCTGCAGGCCCTCGACGGCGCCGCAGGCGCGCAGCAGCTTGCTGAACGCCTCGCGGTCGCCGATGTCGGAGCCGTACGCGTTGACGTTCTGGCCGAGCAGCGTGATTTCGGAGACGCCCTCGGCGACCAGGGCCTCGACCTCGGCGAGGATGTCGCCGGGGCGGCGGTCCTTCTCCTTGCCGCGCAGCGCCGGGACGATGCAGAAGGTGCAGGTGTTGTTGCAGCCGACGGAGATCGACACCCAGGCCGCGTACGCGCTCTCCCGCCGGGTCGGCAGCGTCGAGGGGAACGCCTCCAGCGACTCGGCGATCTCGACCTGGGCCTCCTGCTGCACGCGGGCGCGCTCCAGCAGGACCGGGAGCCTGCCGATGTTGTGCGTGCCGAAGACGACGTCCACCCAGGGCGCCTTGTTCACGATCGTGTCCCGGTCCTTCTGGGCCAGGCAGCCGCCGACCGCGATCTGCATCCCGGGGCGCTGGGTCTTCTTCGGCGCGAGCCGGCCCAGGTTGCCGTACAGGCGGTTGTCGGCGTTCTCGCGCACGGCGCACGTGTTGAAGACGACGACGTCCGCGTCGCCGTCCGAACCCTCGGGTGCGCGCACATAACCGGCTTCTTCGAGCAGCCCGGACAATCGCTCGGAATCGTGGACGTTCATCTGGCACCCGTAGGTGCGGATTTCGTAGCTCTTAGGTCCTCGAACGTCCACTGCGGGGCTCCGGTCGCTGCTGCTGGTCATTCCTCAAGGGTAGGCGCTTCCTGGCGGGCCCCCGCCGGTGCGGCCCGTGGGGCCACCACCGGGCCCCGCCGCGGCACCCGGGCCGGGCGCCTCTCCCGCCCGGGACCCGAGGTCAGGCGCCTTCGGGGACCCTGCCGCCGGAGGCCCAGCCCTGGCGGCGCAGGACCGCGGAGACGTCCGGCGCCGCGTAGTGATCGCCCTTGAGCACCTTGCCGTCGGCCCGGCGGGAGATCTGTCCGTCGGGCCCGCGCTTGCTCATGTTGGAGCGGTGCACCTCGGCCAGCACCGCGTCGAGGTCGATCCCGTGGACCAGCGCCGTGCCGTACGCGACGTAGACCACGTCGGCCAGTTCGTGCGCGAGCCGGTCCAGGGGGCCCGTGACCGAGACCTCGGCGACCTCCGCGGCCTCCTCGGCGAGCAGTTCCCCGCGGTGCGCGGCCAGTTCGGGCGACACCTCGGCCGGTCTGCTGCGGGCGTCGAGGCCGAAGGCCAGGTGGAACTCACGGACGAGGTCGGCGGGCGAAGAGGTCATACGGCGACTGTAGCGGCCGGCTGTGACATCACTGTGGCTGCTCGGCCTGGTCAGGAACGCGCACGGGCTGGCAGGATCGCGCGCATGTCCAAGGTGTTCCCCCGGCTCGGCAGGCGCCGGACGTTCCAGGGCGCGGCGGTCGGCGCCGTCGCCCTCGCGCTGCTGGCGTGGTGGCTGCTGCCCCTGGGCGAGACCCCGCCGACCGGGACGATCGTCTTCAGCACCGGGACAAAGCGCGGGGTGTACCAGGAATACGGTCAGCGGCTGCGCAGCGAACTCGACAAGGACATGCCGGGGCTGACGGTGAAGCTGCTGAGCAGCGCGGGTTCGCAGGAGAACGTGCAGCGGGTGGCGACCGGCAAGGCCGACTTCACCATCGCGGCGGCCGACGCGGTGGAGACGTACCTGCTCGGGAACGAGCCCGGCGCGCGGGACCTGCGCGGCGTGGCCCGGTTGTACGACGACTACATGCAGCTCATCGTGGCGCGCGACTCCGATGTGCACTCGGTCGCGGACCTGAGGCACAAGCGGGTGGCCATCGGACCGGTCGACTCCGGGGTGCGGCTCATCGCCGACCGGATCCTCAGAGCGGCCGGCATCGACCCCGGCAAGGACATCACGCCCGTGGCCGACGGGATCGACACCGGGCCCGACCGGCTGAGGGAGGGCGACATCGACGCGTTCTTCTGGTCGGGCGGCCTGCCGACCAAGGGGCTGTCCGAGGTGGCCCGGAACTTCGCCATCCGGTTCATCCCGATAGGGGCCGATCTCGTGGCCAAGCTGCGCGGCCAGGGCGACGTCACCCGCTACTACCGCACCACCAGCATGCCCGAGTCGGCCTATCCGGCCGCCCAGCAGAGCGTGCCCGTGCCGACGATCGCCGTCTCCAACCTGCTGATCACCCGCAAGGACGTGGACCCGAAGCTGACCGAGTGGCTGACCCGTACGGTGATCAAGAGCCGTGACGACATCGGCAGCCATGTCCACTCCGCCCAACTGGTCGATCTGCGTACCGCGATCTACACCGATCCGCTGGCCCTGCACGAGGGCGCACGGCGGTACTACCGGTCGGTCAAACCGTAGGCACACCACCGGGAGCGGCCCGGCGCCCGCCGCCCCGGACCCGGGCGGACGGGCGGACGGGCGGGGGCGGACGGTGGGTCCATGCCGACGCGCGCGTGCCCGCGGAGCCGGTCCGGCCTGCGTGCCCGCACCGTCGTGCCCCTCCCGGATCCACCGGGCGGTCGAGCCCCTGGCGTCGTCAGGACCGGCGTGACCCGCGGGGTCGGTCCGGCAAGGTCACCCCATGGCCGTGCCGCGGGCCGACGGGCCGTGCCTGGGCACCGTCACCGTCACCGTCAGGCCCCGCGGCACGTGATGCCCGTACCCGATCGAGCCGCCGCCCGCCGCGAGCAGAGCCCGGGTGATGGACAGTCCGAGGCCGGACCCCTTGATGTTCTGATGGCGTCCGCTGCGCCAGAAACGGTCGCCGACGCGGGCCAGTTCCTCATCGGTCAGGCCGGGTCCGGTGTCCGTGACGACGACCGTCGCGCTCTCACCGTTGGCAGCGACGGCGACCTCGACCACGCCGTCCTCGGGCGTGAACTTCACCGCGTTGTCGATCACCGCGTCCAGGGCGCTGGAGAGCGTGATCGGGTCCGCCCAGCCGGTGGTCGGCGGGCAGTCGCCGGCCAGCCGGACACCCCTGGCCCCGGCAGCCGGCGCCCAGGCGGCCACCCGCTCGGCGGCGAGCTGCCCGATGTCCGTGAGCCGCAGGTCCGCCTCGGCGTGCTCGGCCAGGGCGAGGTCGAGCAGGTCGTCCAGGACCTGGGCGAGCCGTCTGCCCTCGGTCTGCACAGAGGCGATCTCCTCGTTGCCCGCGGGCAGTTCGAGGGCGAGCAGTTCGATGCGCAGCAGCAGCGCCGAGAGCGGATTGCGCAACTGGTGCGAGGCGTCGGCGACGAAGGCGCGCTGCTGCTCCAGCACGCTCTCGACGTTGTCCACCATCTCGTTGAACGAACGGGCCAGTCTGCGCAGTTCCGGCGGGCCGCCGGCCACCGCCACCCGTGATTTCAGGCGCCCGGTGGCGATGTCGTGGGTGGTGGCGTCCAGGACGCGCACGGGCCGCAGCACCCAGCCGGTCAGCCGCAGGGCGGCGCCGACGGCCAGCAGCATCGCGGCGAACTCACCCGTGGCGATGAGCAGCCAGCCGCGCAGTGTCCTGGACCGCATGGCGCCGGTCGGCGAGTCGGTGACCACCACGGCCATGACGTCACCGTCGCGGATCACCGGTGAGGCGACGACGAGCCGACTGCGCTGCCAGGGCCACACCTGCTGCGGGTCGTGGCTGCGCCGGCTGAGGAGCGCCTCCTCGAAGGCGTCGCGCACCTCGCCCTCCGCGGGCAGCAGCCAGTCGCCGGGTGCGTTCGCCATCGGTGAGGCGTTGCGGTAGAAGACGCCCGCCCGGATGCCGTAGACCTCGTAGTAGCTGGTGAGTTCGCGGCGCAGGGTCTCCTTGCGCTCGTCCTCGGTCGAACGGCGCGACCCGGTGGGCGCGTCGGTGACGAACTGGGCCAGTGCGGCGAACCGGGCGGTGTCGTCGATCCGGTCGACGACCACCGTCTGCTGCTGGGCGGCGGCGCCGCTCATGGCGAGCGGGAGGCCGAGCGCGAGCAGCACCGCGGCCATCAGGACGATGAGCAGCGGGAGGAGCCGTGTGCGCACCCGTCCCCGCTACGCGGCCGGGGCGACGAGCCGGTAGCCCACGCCGCGTACGGTCTCGATCAGCGCGGGCATGCGCAGTTTGGCGCGCAGCGAGGCGACGTGCACCTCCAGGGTGCGCCCGGTGCCCTCCCAACTGGTGCGCCAGACCTCGCTGATGATCTGCTCGCGCCGGAACACCACGCCCGGCCGCTGCGCGAGCAGCGCGAGCAGGTCGAACTCCTTGCGGGTCAGCTGGACGACGGTGCCGTCCACCTTGACCTGGCGGTTGGGCAGCTCTATCTGCACCGGGCCGAGGCGCAGCGCGCTCTCGCCGCTGGTCGCGGAGTCCTCGTGGACGGTGCGCCGGCTGACGGCGTGGATCCGGGCGAGCAGTTCCCCGGTGTCGTACGGCTTCACCACGTAGTCGTCCGCGCCGAGGTTGAGGCCGTGGATGCGGGAGCGGACGTCGGAACGTGCGGTGACCATGATCACCGGGGTGTTGGTGCGTTTGCGGATCTTGCCGCACACCTCGTAGCCGTCCTGGTCGGGCAGGCCCAGGTCGAGCAGGACCACGCCGAAGCCGGGGCCTTCGGGAACGAGCGCCTGGAGCGCTTCCTCGCCGCTGCGGGCGTGCGTGACGTCGAACCCGTGCCGGGCCAGGATCGCGGACAGTGCGGCTGCGACGTGGTTGTCGTCCTCGACGAGCAACAGTCTCATTCCGGCCCCCTCCGGTTCAGCGGTCGTACGGACCCGGTTCACAACCGGCCCGCAAGAATAAGTTTCCAGGAACAAGATGTCGTCCACGCGCGCGTGGACGACATCGCGCGTGCCAAGTGCAGTCACGCCGATGGAGGATGACGGCGTCAAGGGTGTTCTGGTTACCCAGAGCATCCGTTACTCGGCCGATACGTGACCAGGGCGCAACTGCTACGACACGTGTCCGATTGCTATCGGATTGTGATGCTCAGATTCCCCTCAGATGTGCTGACGGCCGTGGCACTGGGTCATTACTGTCCTCCAAAACCGAGGAGGACGGAGCCTGAGAGCGATGACCGAAGTATCGGTGGCCAAGGAAGACGTGGCCGCGACCGGCGATCTGGTCGTCCTGAATAGCGTCAACAAGCACTTCGGCGCGTTGCACGTGCTCCAGGACATCGATCTGACGATCACTCGCGGTGAGGTGGTGGTGGTCATCGGACCCTCCGGGTCCGGTAAGTCGACCCTGTGCCGCACCATCAACCGCCTGGAGAGCATCGATTCGGGCACCATCACGATCGACGGCAAGCCGCTGCCCCAGGAGGGCAAGGAACTGGCCCGGCTGCGGGCGGACGTCGGGATGGTGTTCCAGTCGTTCAATCTCTTCGCGCACAAGACCGTGCTCGAAAACGTGATGCTGGGTCAGGTCAAGGTACGCAGGACGGAGAAGAAGCAGGCCGAGGAGACGGCCCGGACCCTGCTCGACCGGGTCGGCGTGGGCACCCAGGCGGACAAGTACCCGGCGCAGCTCTCCGGTGGTCAGCAGCAGCGCGTCGCCATCGCTCGGGCTCTGGCGATGGATCCGAAGGTGATGCTGTTCGACGAGCCGACCTCCGCCCTGGACCCCGAGATGATCAACGAGGTCCTGGAGGTCATGCAGCAGCTCGCCCGGGACGGTATGACCATGATCGTCGTCACCCATGAGATGGGCTTCGCGCGCTCGGCCGCGAACCGCGTGGTCTTCATGGCGGACGGCCGCATCGTGGAACAGTCCGCGCCGGACCAGTTCTTCAGCAACCCGCGCAGCGACCGGGCCAAGGACTTCCTGTCGAAGATCCTGCACCACTGACGGCGCCCGCTTGACGGCGCCCGCTCGCCTTCCCGACGACGATCCGGCGCCGCCGGCGCGCGGTCCGGACGGCGGGCGGCACCGTCAGGCGGACCGGACGCCGCTCCGACGACGCCGGCCCGCAGCCCCGAGGACCTGAAGGATCCGAGGGACCTGAGGGACCTGAGGCCACCGGCACGCAGTTCGGGGACACGCGAGTCCCCCCGGATCCCGCACGTCCCGACGAGTCCGCCGAACCCGCACGACCGATTAGTCCCCCACGTACTCCGCACGGCCCGACGACGCCCGCACGCATCCCGCACGGCCGGGGTTCGCCCGCACCGGCGGCCCGCTTCCTCACCACACGAAGGATGTTCAGCATGAAGCTCCGCAAGATCACCGCAGCCTCGGCCGCCGTGCTCGCCCTCTCCGTGGCCGCCACCGCGTGCAGTTCCGGCAAGAAGGACGACGGTGGTTCCTCGGGCAACGGGGACAAGATCACCATCGGCATCAAGTTCGACCAGCCCGGCGTCGGCCAGAAGACGCCCCAGGGCTACTCGGGCTTCGACGTCGACGTGGCCACCTACGTCGCCAAGAAGCTCGGCTACGACGCGAACCAGATCGAGTGGAAGGAGTCCAAGAGCGCCGACCGCGAGACGATGCTCAAGCGCGGTGACGTGGACTTCATCGTCGCTTCCTACTCGATCACCCCGGAGCGCCAGCAGCTGGTGGACTTCGCCGGCCCGTACCTCCTGGCCCACCAGGACGTGCTGCTCCGCGCGGACGACAAGAGCATCAAGTCGCCCGCGGACCTCAACAACAAGAACCTGTGCTCGGTGGCCGGTTCGACCTCGGCGCAGAACGTGCACGACAAGCTGGCCCCCAAGGCCAACCTGCAGCAGTACCCGACGTACTCGGCGTGCCTGAACGGTCTGCAGAACGGCGCCATCGACGCGCTCACCACGGACGACGACATCCTCGCCGGCTACGCCGCGCAGTCGCAGTTCAAGGGCAAGTTCAAGCTCGGCGGCTTCAAGATGACCAACGAGAACTACGGCATCGGCGTCAAGAAGGGCAGCGACCTCAAGGACAAGATCAACAAGGCCCTTGAGGAGATGTCCTCCGACGGTTCCTGGCAGAAGGCCGTGGACGCCAACTTCGGTCCGGCCAACTACAAGAACGAGCCCGCGCCGAAGATCGGCGACATCAAGAGTTGAGGCAGCGCCCGGCCGGTGCGCCGCTCTCGGGGCGGCGCACCCGGGCATCCCTACACGCGGAAGCGCGGGAGATCGTGTTCGACTTTCTTGAAGGTTACGACCTGCTGGGGGCCTTCTGGACGACGGTGCAGCTGACGCTGCTGGCCGCCGTCGGCTCCCTGATCTGGGGCACCTTGCTGGCCGCCATGCGGGTGGGCCCGGTGCCGCTGATGCGCGGTTTCGGCACCGCGTACGTGAACATCGTGCGGAACATCCCGCTCACGGTGATCATCCTGTTCAGCTCGCTCGGCCTCAACCAGACGCTGGGCATCAACCTCGGCTCGGACGACTTCAAGGTCATCAACTTCCGCCTCGCCGTGCTCGGGTTGATCGTCTACACGTCCGCCTTCGTGTGCGAGGCGCTGAGGTCCGGCATCAACACGGTGCCGGTCGGGCAGGCCGAGGCGGCTCGGGCGATCGGCCTCAACTTCACCCAGGTACTGGGCCTTGTGGTGCTGCCGCAGGCGTTCAGGGCAGCCGTCGGCCCGCTGGCCAACGTCCTGATCGCGCTGACCAAGAACACCACCGTGGCCGCCGCGATCGGTGTGGTGGAGGCCGCGTACCTGATGAAAGAAATGGTCGAGAACGAGGCACAGTTGGTGCTGATCTCAGCCATCATCGCCGTCGGCTTCTGCTGTCTCACGCTGCCGACCGGGCTGATCCTCGGCTGGGTGGGCAAGAAGGTGGCGGTGAAGCGATGAGCTCGGTCCTGTACGACTCCCAGGGCCCGCGCGCCAAACGGCGCAACGTCCTCTACACGGCGGTCTTCGTCGTCGCCCTGGCCGCCGTCCTGTGGTGGGTGTTCAGCACCCTCGCGGACAAGGACCAGTTGGCCTGGGAGAAGTGGAAGCCGTTCCTGAGCGGCACCGAGGCGTACTCGACGTACGTCTGGCCCGGCCTGGAGAACACGCTGAAGGCCGCGGCGCTGTCGATGGTCATCGCGCTGCCGCTGGGCGCGTTCTTCGGCATAGCCCGGCTCTCGGACCACGTCTGGGTGCGGGTACCGGCCTCGATCGTGGTCGAGTTCTTCCGGGCGATCCCGGTGCTGGTGCTGATGGTCTTCGGGCTCGCCCTGTACTCCGAGTACACCGACGTCAGCTCGGACAACCGGCCGTTGTACGCCGTAGTCACCGGTCTCGTGCTGTACAACGCCTCGGTCCTGGCCGAGATCGTGCGGGCCGGCATCCTGTCGCTGCCCCGGGGCCAGTCCGAGGCCGCGATGGCGATCGGTCTGCGCAAGGGCCAGACGATGCGGGTGGTCCTGCTGCCGCAGGCGGTCACCGCGATGCTCCCGGCGATCGTCAGCCAACTCGTGGTGATCGTGAAGGACACGGCGATCGGCGGCGCGGTCCTGACCTTCCCCGAGCTGCTGTCCTCGGCCAACACGATGAGCAGCTACTACGGGGCCAACACGATCGCGTCCTTCACGGTCGTGGCCCTGATCTTCATTGTGATCAACTTCTCGCTCACCTCCTTCGCGGGCTGGCTGGAGCGGCGGCTGCGGCGGGGCAGGAAGTCCACGGGCGTCGTGGTCGGCGCCGGCGCGGTCGACGAACTGGCCGCCCCGGGCGAGCACGGCGACGTGACGAGGACCGGGTGAGCCGGACGAGGACCGGGTGAGTCTGGCAAGGAGCTGAGCGTCGGTCAGTCCCGTGAGCAGCCTGCCGGGTCCTTGGGCCGACTGGCGCCGTGGACTGGCGGCAGCTTGGACCGGATGGCCCGTCGTGATGGCTGGGCCCGCGGGCGGGTCGCAGTCCCATGAGCCGATGAACTGACGAAGCGACAACAGTGCGGGGCAGTGGCATGATCGCCACTGCCCCTGGTCACTTGACGCAAACACCGGCAATGGGTTGCATACGTTCTGTGATCGTGCACCCTGCTCCACCTTCCTGTTCACCCACGTCCGTCCAGGCACAGCTGTGGGCAGGGGGCGCCGCGCCGTGGACCCGGTGATCATCGTCGGAGCGGGGCCCGTCGGGCTCACGCTCGCCCTGGCGCTGGCCCGTCAGGACGTGCCGTCCGTCGTTCTGGACGAGGGTTCCGGCACGGACGAACCACGCACCGCGCGCACCGTCGTGCTGCGCGAGGACACCGCCGCGCTGGTGACACGGCTCACCGGCGTGCCGCTCGCCGAGCACGGGCTGCGCTGGGCCGGATGGCGGTCGCTGCGGCGCAAGCAGGTGATGGGCGAGATCGAGTTCGGCGACACCGAGCCCGGCCCGCTGCATCTCGCACAGCACCTGCTGACCGGCGCCCTGCGCGCCGCGCTCACGGACGAACCACTGGCCAGGCTGGTGCTGAACAGCCGCCTCGACACCATCGAGCAGGAACCGTCGGGCGTCACCGCGCACACCCGGGACCCGGGCGGCACCTGGTGGCGCGGCAGCTATCTCGTCGGATGCGACGGCCCCCGCTCCACCGTGCGCAAACTCCAGGACATCCGCTTCCCCGGCCGTACGGCGGTGGAGCGGCACGCCGTCGCCGCGTTGCGTGCCGAACTGCCCCGGCCGGACTGGGCGTTGCTGCACCGGCTGCCGCCGTGGCGGGCGTCCGGGCCGTCCGCCGGGGAGGTGACCGCCCGTCCCCTGCCGGACGGCGTGTGGCGCCTGGACTGGCTGCTGCCGCCGGGCAAGGACCTCGTCACGCCCGAACTCCTGGTGGGGCGCGTCCGCGAGACCCTGGCCGGCTGGACGGGCGGCACCACACCGCCGTACGACCTCCTCGACACCGGTGTCCACACGGTCCACCACCGGCTCGCCCGGCGGTGGCGCGTGGGCCGGGTCTTCCTCGCCGGGGACGCCGCCCACCTGCTCGGCGCGCTCGGCACCCAGGGCCTCGACGAAGGGCTCCGGGACGTCGACAACCTCGCCTGGAAGCTGGCCTCGGCCTGGCACCACCGGCCGCACGCGGCACTGCTCGACAGCTATCAGGCGGAGCGGCGCGCCGTGGTCGCCGCGCGGCTGCGCGCCGCCGACCAGGTGCTGCCGATACTGCGCGGCGGTGGCGGGCTGCGCTCGTACGTCCCCGGCGTCGCCCGCGGCCACGACGCGCTGCTCACCGACGGCCATCTGGGCCGGGGGCCGCTCGGCGCTCCGGGGCTGTACACCGACTCGCCGCTCGCGCCCGGGCACCTCGACGCGGAGATCCCGGTCGACACGCCGCCCGGCGCGCAGATCACCGATGTGCGCGTCACGGCGGAGGACGGCACCTTCGTCCGGCTGCGGGACCGCCTCGGCCGTGGGGCGCTGCTGGTCGTGCTGATCGCTCCGGGCACGGGCGTGTGGGACCGCAAGCACTGGGTGACCGCCGGGGTCATGCCCCGGTTGGCGGCCGCGGTGACCGCGCTGCCGCACCCCGCCGAACTGCTGGTCGCCGAGACCTACCCCGGCGCCCCCGCGCACACCGTGCTGCTCGTGCGCCCGGACGGGCACCTGGTCACCGCGCTGGGCGGGGTCCGTCCGGCCGACCTGTACTCGGCCGCGGAGGCGACACTGGGCGGCGCGGCCAAGGACGAGACCGAGGCCACCGCGGGGGCGGGCACCGGCACGCACTGACCACTCTCGCGCGCCCCCATGCACTCCCCACGCACTCCCGCGCGCTCGTCCACATACCGACGACGAGTTGACCACCGAGCCCACGCAGTGGTGTACTCCGCTTCGTGATCGACACTCGCGTGCACCTGTGGCGGAGGGTCCATATGGACCTGGTCCGCTATGCGGGCTGTGTGTGTCGCCGCACCTGCTGAAGTCGCATTTCTCTCCCTCATGAGCGCGCCGAGCCCCCGCTGCCGCGCGCTTTTCGCGAACTCTCAACAGGACGGTGTACGTGTCTGTCTCTCCTTCCGCTTCTGTTCCGTCCGCCACGCCGGCCGCCGCTCCTGCCGCGGCCACGCCCACCCAGGCGGACCTGCTCGACTTCGTACGGCGGACCGCCGCCGACGCCGAACTGATCGCCTCGCTTCCGCTCGACCCGGAGGGGCGCACCTGGGTGCGCCTGGAAGGTCCCGGCGGCAGCGAGGCGTGGCTGATCGGCTGGCCGCCCGGCACCGGCACCGGCTGGCACGATCACGCCGAGTCGATCGGTGCCTTCCTCACCGCGGTCGGCGAGCTGAAGGAGAACTCCCTCGCCGCCCGGCTTCCCACCGACGGCTGGAAGACGCTGGAACTGTCCGACGACGTGGACCGCGAGCGGCGGCTGCCGGCCGGACGGGGCCGTTCCTTCGGTCGGCACCATGTTCACGAGGTGCTCAACGAGTCCACCGACCGGCATGCCATCTCCGTCCACGCCTACTACCCGCCTCTGCCACAGATCCGCCGGTACAGCCGCAGCGGCCCGGTACTCCGTCTGGAGCAGGTCGAACGCCCCGAGGACTGGCAGTGAGCGAGTCGGCCGGCCACGAGCCGGCGGGCGACAGGTCAGCAGACCAGGGGTCAGCAGGCCCGAACCAAGACGAACGGCCGCTCGGCATCGACGAGTTGCTGGCTCGGGTCCGTGCGGGATACCGGCGGATCGAGCCCCGTGCAGCGTACGAAGCCGCACGGGGCGGGCAGGCCCTGTTGGTCGACATCCGGTACGCAGCACTGCGCGAGCACGACGGGCTGATCCCCGGCGCGCTCGTCGTGGAACGCAACGAGTTGGAGTGGCGTCTCGACCCCCAGGGCAGCCACCGTGTACCCGAAGCCACCGGCCACGACCTGCGCGTCGTGGTGATCTGCAACGAGGGTTACGCGTCCAGTCTGGCGGCCGCCTCCTTGCACCGGCTCGGCCTGCACCGGGCCACTGACCTGATCGGCGGCTTCCAGGCGTGGCGGGCAGCGGGACTGCCGGTGACGCCCTGACCCCCGAGGGACAGTTCCACCGGGCCCGCGTCAGCGCTCCGACCGCTGACGTCCTGGGGCCCTGGCCCTCGGGGCAGCCGGACGGAGCAGCGTCGGCACTCCTTCCGGTGACGTCCTGACCTGGCGACGCCTCCCGCTCCCCACCGGCACAGCCACCACATACCACCCGCCGGGCACCGTCTACCAAACACCACCCGCCGGGCACCGTCTACCAAACACCACCCGCCGGGCACCGCCCACCGCACACCACCCGCCGGGGACCAGCCGACTATCGGGGCACAGCCCCGCCAGGCCGCATCCCCCTCAGCGACGCCCGAGCCCGACAGCGGCAAACACACGAGTGCCCGCCGGCACGCCTCGGAGCCGACCCGGCCCATCGCTATACGGCTCCAGGCCACGTCAACACCCCGTCCGGTGACACCGAACCCGACAGCAACAGCGACACGATCCACCGCCGAGACACCCGCCAGACACCCCGGCCCACCACGACACTGCCAGCCCGGTGACGGCCCGCGCCCGGCGCTGATGCCCGGTGGTGAGACGACCGGCGGCATGGCCGTTTCGTCTCCTGCCGACCGGTCCGGTGGGTCAGTACCCCTCTCCGCCGAGGAACTCCGTGTCCTCGCCCTCTTCTTCCAGCGCCTGTCTGACCACCCGGAGGGCCATGCCCTCGGGGTAACCCTTGCGGGCCAGCATCCCGGCCAGGCGCCGTATCCGCTTGTCCCGGTCGAGGCCGCGGGTGGCGCGCAGCTTCCGGGCAACGAGGTCGCGAGCGGTCGTCTCCTCCCGTTCGGCGTCGACTTGGGCCACGGCCTCGTCGATCAGTGCCGAGTCGACCCCCTTGGTCCGCAGTTCCCGGGCGAGCGCACGGCGGGCCAGCCCTCTGCCGTGGTGCCGGGACTCCACCCAGGCGTCGGCGAATGCGCTGTCGTCGATCAGACCGACCTCCTCGAACCGCGACAGCACCTCCTCCGCGACGTCCTCCGGGATCTCCCGCTTGCGCAGGGCGTCCGCGAGTTGCCTGCGGGTGCGCGGAGTCCCGGTGAGCAGGCGCAGACAGATCGCCCGCGCCTGCTCAGCCGGGTCCCGCGGAGATTCCCCCTGCTCGGCCCTCGACGAGGCGAAGGAATCTCGGTCTTCGCCGGACGGCTCCCCGAAGCCGCGCCGACGACGCCCGCGTGCACCACCGCCACGGCGCCCCCCGCCGCGTGGCCCGTAGCCATGGCCCCCGTCATCGTGGTCACCGCCCCCGTGGGGGCCGCCTTCGTGGAACTCGCCGCTGTACAGGGCCGATGGCTCGTCGGGACCGTAGGCGTCGGCTCCGCCGCGGGATCCGCGCCCGAACAGTTGGCCGTCGTCGAACGCGCCCTCGCCGTCCGTACCGTCTCCCGCCCGGGCGGCGGGCCCGACGCCACCTCTCCCCGTCCGCTCCCGGGGAACGTCGAGGTCCGCGTACTCGGCCCAGTCGGTTCGTCGTGTCACGGGTCAGCTCTTGGCTGCCGCGGCCTTGGGCTTGGTGGCCTTGGCGGCTGCCGGGGCGGGCACCGTCTTCGTCTCGTCGCCCGGAGCGGTGGCAGTTGCCGCGTCCGCGCCCGGCTCGGCGGCGGGCTCCTCCGGCCGTACGCCGACGCCCAGCTTCTCCTTGATCTTCTTCTCGATCTCGTTGGCCAGGTCGGGGTTGTCCTTGAGGAAGTTGCGCGCGTTCTCCTTGCCCTGGCCGAGCTGGTCGCCCTCGTACGTGTACCAGGCGCCGGCCTTGCGGACGAAGCCGTGCTCCACGCCCATGTCGATCAGGCCGCCCTCACGGCTGATGCCCTGGCCGTAGAGGATGTCGAACTCGGCCTGCTTGAAGGGCGGGGCGACCTTGTTCTTGACGACCTTGCAACGCGTGCGGTTGCCGACCGCCTCCGTGCCGTCCTTCAGCGTCTCGATACGGCGGATGTCGATACGCACCGAGGCGTAGAACTTTAGCGCCCGGCCACCGGTCGTGGTCTCCGGTGACCCGAACATCACGCCGATCTTCTCGCGGAGCTGGTTGATGAAGATGGCGGTGGTCTTGGACTGGTTGAGCGCGCTGGTGATCTTCCGCAGCGCCTGGCTCATCAGCCGGGCCTGCAGACCCACGTGACTGTCGCCCATCTCGCCCTCGATCTCCGCGCGCGGGACGAGCGCGGCCACGGAGTCGATGACGATCAGGTCGAGCGCACCGGAGCGGACCAGCATGTCCACGATCTCCAGCGCCTGCTCGCCGTTGTCCGGCTGGGAGAGGATCAGGTTGTCGATGTCGACGCCCAGTTTGCGCGCGTACTCCGGGTCGAGGGCGTGTTCCGCGTCCACGAACGCGACCTGGCCGCCGGCCTTCTGCGCGTTCGCCACGGCGTGCAGGGTCAGGGTCGTCTTACCGGAGGACTCCGGTCCGTAGATCTCGACGACACGGCCGCGCGGCAGGCCACCGACGCCGAGCGCCACGTCGAGCGCGGTCGATCCGGTCGGGATGACCTCGATGGGCTCCCTCGACCGCTCGCCCATGCGCATGACCGCGCCCTTGCCGAATTGCCGTTCAATCTGCGCGAGCGCGGCATCGAGTGCCTTCTCGCGGTCGGTTGCTGCCATGGGCTCCACCCGGTTTGCTTGAGTCGATCGCTTCACGTCAAAGACGCTAACGCCTGCCACTGACAATGCGTCCCGACGCCGATCCGGCCTGTGGATAACTCCCGCACTTCTCCACCCGAACCGGGCCGAACCCCCCGTCGAGAACCTCGCCCGGACCTCCATAAGAATGGATGTTCGATTTTTGTGTCAAGCGCACCACCCGGCACTTCCGTCGCGCGGTGCCGCACGGTGACACCGCCCGGACGCACCTGCTTCCCACGGCTGTTGCGCCAGTCGCCGCGCTGCTTCCCACGGCGTACGGCGGGTGTCTTCGACCGGACGACGACCTCGGGCCACGTGCCCGGGAGCCTTGGCGCATGGATCATCCGCGCCCCGTCGAGCGTCTCTGCCACGCGATCGGCCTGCTCCTCGTCGTCTCCGGCCTCGCGCACCTGGCGGTGTTCGCCGTCGACGGCGGCCCCTGGTACGGCCCCGTCTCCTGGCGCAAGCCCGTCACCTTCGGGCTCTCCTTCGGCATGACGCTGATGGCGGTCACCTGGGTCACCTCGTATCTGCGTATCGGGGAGCGGGCGCGCACCGTGTTGCTCGCCGTGTTCGCCGCCGACTGCGTGGTGGAGGTCGGCGGTATCACCCTGCAGGCATGGCGCCGGGTACCCTCGCACCTCGACATGGAGACGCCCTTCGACACGGCGGTGTCCATGACGCTCGCGGTCGGCGGCGGTGTCCTCGTGGTGCTGCTCACCGTGTTCGCGGCCGTGTCCTTCCGGTACCGGCCGACGGGTCCCGTGGGCATGCCGGCGGCGGTGCGTGCCGGATTCGCCGTCCTGCTCGTGGCGCTGGCCTCGGGCGCCGCGATGATCGCGCGCGGGGTGGTGCTGACCCGGACCGGCCACCAGGAGGCCGCCTACCGTTCGACGGCCCCGCTGAAGCCACTGCACGCGGTGAGCCTGCACGCCGTGCTGGTCCTGCCGGCGCTGGCCTGGCTGCTGTCCCGCACGTCCTGGAGCGACCGGGCGCGGCGGCGGATCGTGGCCGCGGCGATCGGCTGTTACGCGGCCGCGGTCGCCGCGGCCGGGGTATGGGCGGCCCTCACTCGTTGAACGCGGCGGGTTCCGGGCGGCGGACGCGGCGGACGCCGGGCCGCGCGGTGTGCAGCCCGGCGCGCGGCACCGCGCCCGGGTCCTCGGACGCGGCCCTCAGGCGGAGCCCTCCTCCTGCGCCTCCGGCTCCCCCCGCTCCAGACGCCGCGTCCACTGCGTCCGCACGCGCGAGACAAGGCCCGGACCGCTCGGTCCGCGCACCGGGTGACCCTGTACCCGGGGGTCGTCGGTGACGTCGTACCGCTTCACGTATGCGCCCAGGAACGCCTGCAGCGTGGCGACCGCGGGGATGGCGATCAGCGCGCCGACGGCGCCCAGCAGCGCGGTGCCCGCGATGACCGATCCGAAGGCGACCGCGGGGTGGATGTCGACGGTCTTCGCGGTGAGCTTGGGCTGCAGTCCGTAGTTCTCGAACTGCTGGTAGATCACGACGAAGATCAGCACCCACAGCGCGTACCAGGGGTCGACCGTGAACGCGATCAGCATGGGCAGCGCACCCGCGAGATAGGTGCCGATGGTGGGGATGAACTGGGAGACCAGGCCCACCCATACGCCCAGGACGGGCGCGTAGGGCACGCCCAGGGACTGCAGCAGGATGTAGTGCGCGACCCCGGACACGAGCGCCATGAGGCCGCGGGAGTACAGGTAGCCGCCCGTCTTGTCCACGGCGATCTCCCAGGCGCGCAGCACCTCCGTCTGGCGGGCGGGGGGCAGCACGGAGCACAGGGCGCGGCGCAGCCGTGGCCCGTCCGCGGCGAAGTAGAACGAGAACAGTGCGACGGTCAGCAGCTGGAACAGGCCGCCGAGCACCTGGGCGGACACGTCGAGCACCCCGGCGGCGCTGGTCTGCGCGTACTTGCGCAGCCAGTCGGAGTGGAGCAGCCCCTCCTGGACGTCGACGCGTCTGACGTCGGTGTGGAAGGTGTTGTTGACCCAGTTGATGACCGAGTCGAGGTAGTCGGGGAAGTCCTCGACTATCTTGACGATCTGGCCCGCGAGCATCGAGCCGAGCAGGGTGACGAAACCCGCCGTGAAGATCGCCAGGCCGAGGAAGACAAGGAAGGTGGCGAGCCCGCGGCGCATGCCGCGCGAGGCCATCCAGCTCACCGCGGGCTCGATGGCGAGCGCCAGGAAGAACGCGATGAGGATGTTGATCAGCAGGCCGGTCAGCTGGTGAAAGGCCCAGCTGCCCAGTTGGAACGAGGCGATCAGGGCGAGCGCGAGCACCATGGCGCGTGGCAGCCAGCGCGGCATGCGGGCGCCCCGCGCGGTGCTGCCCGCCGGGGGGCGGGCGGGCGGCGTCGTGCCGGGCGGGGATGCGTTCCGGGTGATCTGGGCCGTGTCGTCAGTGGATGCCACGGGGCAAGTCTCGCCCACGCCACCGACAGCCCGCTGCCCCACTCCGGTCTTCGTGACCGGTCAGCGCTTTTCCCCGGGTACGTCCATGACGGTGCAGACCACGCGCCACACGTCCTTGGCGTCCCAGCCGGCGTCCAGCGCCTGGTGCACCGTACGTCCGCCCAGCTCCGCCATCACGTGATCGCGCGCGAACGTGTCGGAGTACCCCGGACCGAAATGGTCCGCCATCCGCTGCCAGAAGACCGTCAACCGCATGAATCCAGTATCCCGCCCCTAGGAGTGGGCCCAGCCGGGTACGGCATGCCGGTGACACTTTCCGCCCTACGGTCTGACGCATGGCCGAATCCGGAGCTTCCGCGCTCTCCCCCGCGCCCTCGGTGCGTTCCCCGCTCGTCCATGCCGAGCGCTTCGTCTGGCTCCACGCGCGCGTGCTGGAGCAGCGCCTGTTCGCCCACCGTTTCCAGAACGGCGGCGCCGACCCGGTGGAGCGGGCGTTGGACGCCTACCGCAACGAGGACGGCGGGTACGGCCACGCGCTGGAGCCCGATCTGCGCGGCCCGGTCAGCCAGCCGCTGCACACCGGTCACGCGCTGGGCGTGCTGGACGTCATCGGGCGGTGCGGCGGACAGCGGGTGGAGCGTGTGTGCCGCTATCTGACGTCGGTGTCCACCGCGGACGGCGCCCTGCCGGCGGTCGGTCCCGGCCGGCATGGCTACCCGACCGCCCCGTACGTCCGGGTCGCGGACCACCCGCCGAGTGATCTTCTCGCCACCGGTCCGGTGGTCGGCCTGCTGCACCGCAACGAGGTGTGGCACGCCTGGTTGTTCCGGGCGACGGACTTCTGCTGGCGGGCCGTGGAGTCGCTGGAGCAGGCCCGTCCCGGTGAGATCGAGGCGGCGGTGGCCTTCCTGGACGCGGTGCCCGACCGCCCGCGCGCGGAGGCGGCCGCCGACCGGCTGGGCCGCCTGGTGCGCACGCAGCGGCTCGCCACGCCGACCGCCGACCGCTCGCCGGACCGTCCCGTCGGGGCGGGCCACGCCTCCGGTGAGCGGAGCTTTGGGCGTTTCCCGCACGACTTCGCCAGAACCCCGCGCTCCCTCGCGCGCGCGTGGTTCACCGACGACGAGATGGCACGCTCGCTGGACCTCCTGGCCGCACAGCAGCAGGAGGACGGCGGCTGGCCGAACCGCCGCCCCGAGTGGGCCCCGGGCGCCGCCCTGGAGACCCGCGGCATGGCCACGATCGAGGCCCTGCGGACCCTTCAGGCACACGGCCGCCACGTGGGCTGAGCGGCCCGGGGGCAGCCGGGCGCGCAGTCCCGGAGCGCGTCCGCGTGCCTGTGCCGTCAGCCGCCCAGGGCGCGCACGCCCGCCGTCACCAGCACGGCCGCCGCGACGACGAGCAGGAACGGAGCGCGCAGCAGCAGCGTCACGGCCGCCGCCGCAAGCCCCGCGGCCCGGGCGTCCAGCACGAGCACGTGCCCGTCGGCGAACGTCTGCTGGGCCGTGAGGGCGGCGAGCAGGGCGACGGGCAGCAGGGCGGAGAGCCGCTTGACGACCGGCCGCTCCAGGGCGCCCGCGGGCACCAGCAGCCCGGCGAGCTTGACGGCGTAGCAGCCGAGGGCGGTCGCGCCGATGGCTATCCAGATGTTCAACGTGCTCATGCTCCTTCTGTCATCTGATCCGGCAGGCCATGACGGACTGCGCGTCGTCACCTTCGAAGGCGTCGTCAGCGCCCGGAGGCGTCGTCGCGGGCAGCCCGTCCCCCGCGGCGGCCCTCCACGAGCAGGACGAGCGGCGCCGCGAGCGCGGCCAGCAGGACCGGTACGCCGGCGGGCAGGACGGGCAGCAGGCCGAGCCCCAGGACCACCGCGAGGCCCGCCACGACACGCTCGGTCACCGACGTCAGCATCGGCGCGAGCAGTGCCAGGAAGACGGCGGGCCCGGCCGCGTCGAGGCCCCACGCGTCGGTGTCCCCGATGGCCTCCGCGCCCAGCGCGCCCAGCAGCGTGGTGAGGTTCCACAGCACGTACAGACTGAGCCCGGTGACGAGAAACCCGAGACGAGCGGTGCGCCGGGTCGGCTGTGCCAGGGACACCGCGGTCGTCTCGTCGATCACCCACTGGGCTGCGAACGGCCGCACCACGCGCGCGAGGGCCAGCAGTTGTGACAGCCGCAGCCCGTAGAACGCGTTGCGTACGCCCAGGAAGAAGGCGCCCGCGGCGGCCGTGAGCGGTCCGCCGCCCGCCGCCAGCGCTCCCACGAGCGCGAACTGGGAGGCGCCGGTGAACACCAGGAGACTGAGCGCACAGGTCTGCGGCACGCTCAGCCCGGCGCCGGCCGAGGTCACCCCGAAGGCGAACCCGGACAGCCCTACGGCGATTCCGACGCCGAGGGCGTCCCGGACGACGGCGGAATCGGTCTTGTCCCCGTCTCCGGGGCGTATGTCTGCGAGAGCTGTCTGTTCTGTCACGCCTCGGACGGTACGGTCAGTCGCCGCCGCGGGTCTTGTACGTTCTTGCGCTCCCGCTGGTACGCCCCGGGCGGCACACCGATGATCCGGGCGAAATGACGGTTGAGGTGCGGCTGGTCGGTGAATCCGACGGTGACGGCGGCCTGGGCCGGTGTCGTGCCCGCGTCCAGCAGGCGCCGCGCCCGGCGCACCCGGGCGTCGGTCAGCCAGGTGTGCGGAGGCATGCCGTAGGTGTCGCGGAACGCCCGCAGCAGGGCGAAGGGGCTGGTCCCGAGGTCGGCGGCGAGCTGTTCCAGCGTGGGCGGCTCGGCCATCCGGTCGTCCAGCACGGCACGCGCGCGTGCGGCGATCCGGGCGCCGGCCGAACGCACCTCACGCCGTGGCATCGGCCCGCCGTTCAGCCGCAGCAGCCGGGTCACGGCCACCCGGAGCAGGGTGTCCGCGGCCAGCGCGTTGCCCTCGTCGGCGGCGCGGAGCACCTGGTGGACGAGGCCGGCCGCATAGGGATCGTCGAGGACGGCGCTGACGAAGCCGGGGGTGCCGCGGATCCCGGTGGTCTCGGCCGCTATCCCGGCCACCAGGTCGGGCAACGGGTAGACCGCGCCGTACCGCCAGCCCTCGGGGACGCCCGCCCGGCCGGTGTGCGAGGTGTCCGGGTTGACCAGCGCCAGTGATCCGGCGCCGACGTACACGTCGGACCCGCGGTGGTGGAACACCTCGACACCGTCCGCGACGGCCGCGATCACGTAGTGCTCGTGGGTGTGCCGGACGAAGGTCTTGTGGATGTAGCGGGCGCGCAGCAGGTCGACACCGGGCAGTTCCTCGTACTGCCAGTGCCGTGCCAGTTCCGCCGGTCCCGCCATGGGAGCATTCTCCGTCACACCGGCCCCAGCACCCGCCGCCGACCGCCGGACATTCCAGCCGAGGACAACGTCTACGCAGGTCAGAGCGATTGTCAGTGCTCGGGTGCAGGATGGACGCATGGTCAGCTCCGCACATCGAGCCCTCGACGGCTTCTCCCCCGCGACCCGCGGCTGGTTCACGGGGGCCTTCTCCGCGCCCACCGCGGCCCAGGCGGGCGCGTGGCAGGCCATCCGGGAGGGTTCGGACGTGCTGGTGGTGGCCCCGACCGGTTCCGGCAAGACACTGGCCGCGTTCCTCGCCGCTCTGGACCAGCTGGCCTCCTCCCCTCCACCGGCCGACCCCAAGAAGCGCTGCCGGGTGCTGTACGTCTCGCCGCTCAAGGC
The DNA here is from genome assembly GCF_042896695.1 of Streptomyces sp. NPDC001270. NCBI lineage: Bacteria > Bacillati > Actinomycetota > Actinomycetes > Kitasatosporales > Streptomycetaceae > Streptomyces > Streptomyces sp. NPDC001270. Next base: position 46,597 of record NZ_JBIAXM010000037.1, read on the forward strand.
CCTCGCTGTCGACGTCGAGCGCAACCTGCGCAGCCCGCTGACCGGTATCCGGCACGAGTCCGTGCGCCTGGGCCTGCCCGAGCCGGAGGTGAAGGTCGGCATCCGCTCCGGTGACACCCCGGCGGCCGAGCGGCGTGCCCTGTCCACCCGCCCGCCGGACATCCTGATCACCACTCCCGAGTCCCTGTTCCTGATGCTGACCTCGGCCACCCGGGACGCGCTGACCGGCGTCGAGACGGTGATCCTGGACGAGGTGCACGCGGTCGCGGGTACGAAGCGCGGCGCGCATCTCGCGCTCTCCCTGGAGCGGCTGGACGAACTGCTGCCCAGGCCGGCCCGCCGCATCGGGCTGTCGGCGACCGTCCGGCCGGTGGACGAGGTGGCCCGGTATCTCTCGCCGCGCCGCAAGGTGGAGATCGTGCAGCCGGAGTCCGGCAAGGAGTTCGATCTCTCCGTCGTCGTCCCGGTGGAGGACCTGGGCGAGCTGGCCGGCTCCCCGGTCGCCGACGGCTCCGAGGGCGCGGAGCGGCCGTCGATCTGGCCGCATGTGGAGGAGCGGATCACCGACCTGGTGCAGGCCCACCGGTCGACGATCGTGTTCGCGAACTCCCGGCGCCTCGCCGAGCGACTGTGCAACCGGCTCAACGAGATCGCCTACGAACGGGCGACCGGCGAGCCCTTGGAGGAGCATCACTCCCCCGCCCAGCTGATGGGCGGCTCGGGTGCGGCCCAGGGCGCGCCTCCGGTCATCGCACGCGCCCACCACGGGTCGGTCTCCAAGGAACAGCGTGCCCTGGTCGAGGAGGACCTGAAGGCCGGCCGGCTGCCCGCCGTGGTGGCCACCTCCAGCCTGGAACTGGGCATCGACATGGGCGCGGTCGACCTCGTCGTCCAGGTGGAGTCGCCGCCCTCCGTAGCCTCCGGTCTCCAGCGCGTCGGCCGCGCGGGCCACCAGGTGGGGGCCGTCTCCACCGGTGTGGTCTTCCCCAAGTACCGCGGCGACCTGGTGCAGGCCGCCGTGGTCACCGAGCGGATGCGCACCGGCGCCATCGAATCGCTGAAGGTCCCGGCGAACCCGCTGGACGTCCTCGCCCAGCAGCTGGTCGCCATGACGGCGCTGGACACCTGGCAGTTCGACGATCTGCTGGCCGCCGTGCGCCGCGCCGCGCCCTTCGCGTCGCTCCCGGAGTCGGCATTCACGGCCGTCCTGGACATGCTCGCGGGCCGCTATCCGTCCGACGCCTTCGCCGAGCTGCGCCCGCGCGTGGTCTGGGACCGGGTCGCGGGAACGGTCACCGGGCGCCCCGGCGCGCAACGGCTCGCCGTCACCTCCGGCGGCACCATTCCCGACCGGGGTCTCTTCGGAGTCTTCCTCGCCGGCGCGGACCCCAAGAAGGGCGGCGGCCGGGTCGGCGAACTCGACGAGGAGATGGTCTACGAATCGCGCGTCGGAGACGTCTTCACACTGGGCACGAGTTCCTGGCGCATCGAGGACATCACGCGCGACCGGGTCCTGGTCTCCCCGGCGCCTGGTGTGCCGGGCAGGCTGCCCTTCTGGAAGGGCGACCAGCTCGGCCGCCCGCTCGAACTGGGCCGGGCCGTGGGCGCGTTCCTGCGCGAGGTCGGCTCGCTCCCCGAGGACGACGCCCGGCTGCGGCTGCTCGCCGCCGGACTCGATGCCTGGGCCGCGGACAACGTCCTGTCCTACCTGGCCGAGCAGCGCGAGGCATGCGGTCATGTCCCCGACGACCGCACGATCGTCGTGGAGCGCTTCCGCGACGAACTGGGCGACTGGCGTGTCGTCGTCCATTCCCCCTTCGGCGCCCAGGTGCACGCCCCGTGGGCGCTCGCGCTCGGCGCCCGCCTGTCCGAGCGCTACGGCATGGACGCGCAGGTCATGCACGCCGACGACGGCATCGTGCTGCGGCTGCCCGACGCCGATCTGATGGGCCTGGACCTGCTCGACCAGGAACCCGCGAAGGGGTCCACGGCGTACGACGCCGACCAGGCGCCCGTCGGCGCGGCGGACGTCGCTTTCGACAAGGGCGAGGTCGACCGGACCGTCACCGACCAGGTGGGCGGCTCGGCGCTGTTCGCCTCCCGATTCCGCGAGTGCGCCGCCCGCGCGCTGCTGCTGCCGCGCCGCAACCCCGGCCGTCGTACCCCGCTGTGGCAGCAGCGCCAGCGTGCCGCCCAACTGCTCCAGGTGGCGAGCGAGTTCGGCTCGTTCCCGATCGTCCTGGAGGCGGTCCGCGAGTGCCTCCAGGACGTCTTCGACGTCCCCGGGCTGGTCGAGCTGATGGGCGACATCGAGTCCCGCCGGGTCCGCCTGGTCGAGGTCACCACCCCCGAACCGTCACCGTTCGCGCGTTCCCTCCTGTTCGGCTACGTCGCCCAGTTCCTGTACGAGGGCGACTCCCCGCTGGCCGAACGCCGGGCCGCCGCCCTGTCCCTGGACTCACGGCTGCTGGCCGAGCTGCTGGGCCAGGCGGAGTTGCGCGAACTGCTCGACGCGGAGGTGCTGACCGAGCTGGAGCGGGAGCTGCTGTGGCTCACCGAGGACCGCCGGGTCAAGGACGCCGAGGGCGTGGCCGACCTGCTGCGGCTGCTCGGACCGCTCACCGAGGCCGAACTGGCCGAGCGCGGCGCCGACCCGCGGTGGGCAGGGGAACTGGCCGCCGCCCGCCGGGCCATCCGGGTCCGGATCGCCGGAGCCGACCACTGGGCGGCGGTGGAGGACGCGGGCCGCCTGCGCGACGCCCTCGGCACGGCGCTGCCGGTGGGGGTGCCCGAGGCATTCACCGAACCGGTCAAGGACCCGCTCGGCGACCTCCTGGCCCGGTACGCCCGCACCCACGGCCCGTTCACGTCGGCAGCCGCGGCGGCCCGCTTCGGGCTGGGCGTTGCGGTCACGGAAGGGGCCCTCCAGCGGCTCGCCGCGGGCGGCCGGGTCGTCCAGGGCGAGTTCCACCCCGCGGGGATCGGCCAGGAGTGGTGCGACGCGGCCGTGCTGCGCAGGCTGCGCCGGCGTTCCCTGGCCGCGCTGCGGCACGAGCTGGAGCCGGTGCCACCGCCGGCGCTCGCACAGTTCCTGCCGCAGTGGCAGCACATCGGGAGGGGGCACGGTCTGCGCGGCGCCGACGGACTGGTGCGCGCCGTCGAGCAGTTGCAGGGCGCACCCGTCCCGGCGTCCGCCCTGGAGAAGCTGGTCCTGCCGTCGCGGGTGGCGAACTACACCGCGTCGATGCTCGACGAACTCACCTCGACCGGCGAGGTCGTCTGGGCGGGAGCGGGGGCGCTGCCCGGCAAGGACGGCTGGGTGTCGCTGTATCTGGCGGACGCGGCCCCCCTGCTCCTGCCGCCGCCCCACCCCCTGGAGCCGACCGCGCTGCACCAGTCGGTACTGGACGCCCTCTCCGGCGGGTACGGCCTGTTCTTCCGGCAGATCGCCGACCAGGTCCGCGCCACCACGCACCCCGACGTCACCGATCCCCAACTGGCCGACGCCCTGTGGGACCTGGCCTGGTCCGGGCGGCTGACGAACGACACGCTGACCCCGATGCGGTCCCTGCTGGGCTCGGGCCGCACGGCGGGCTCCACGGCCCACCGCGCCAAGCGCACCGTCCCGCGTGGCCGCTACGGCTCCCTGACGGCCGCCGCCCGACCCGTCTCCCGAGCCGGCCCGCCGACCGTCGCGGGCCGTTGGTCCCTGCTGCCGCAGCGCGAGCCCGACACCACCGTGCGCGCCCACGCCCTGGCCCGCACGCTGCTCGACCGGCACGGCGTGGTGACCCGTGGAGCGGTTGCCGCCGAGGGCGTGGAGGGCGGCTTCTCGGCCGTCTACCGGATCCTGTCCGCGTTCGAGGAGAGCGGCCAGGCCCGCCGCGGCTATGTCGTCGAGGGGCTGGGCGCCGCGCAGTTCGCGATGGACGGCGCCGTGGACCGGCTGCGAGCGGTGGCCAACGCCCGGGAGCGTGGCGACGGCCTGCCCGCCGCACCCGGCTCCGGGAACGGCGGCCGGGGACTCGAATGGGGCGACGCCCCTGACTTCGGCCCCGACGACTTCCCAGGCGCCGACGCAACGTGGAACGACAGTTTCCCGGGCCCCGGCACACCCGCGAACGACCCCTCCACGGACACCTCCCAAGCCCCCCGCCCGACCGGGAACAGCGGCCTCCCGAACTCCGGCGGACCCGAGACCGACCCCTCGCCCACCACCTTCGACCAGGCCCCCGCCGCCTCCGGTCCGGCTCCCGCCGATCTCGATCCGACCACCACCGGATGGGACGCCGAGAGCGGAACCGGCAGGGCGGGCGAGCCCGACCCGGACGACGGATTCCCCTGGCCGACGGGCCACCGCACCGCTCCGGGGGACTACGTCTCCCCCGAAGACCTCAGAGATCACCGAGACCCCGGAGAGCCTGCCTCGCCGGGGTACGGCGGTCCGCGAGGCGGCCAAGCCCTGCCGTACGGCGCCGGGTACGGCGACCGCCGTCCCCGTACCCCCACCTTCACCTCCGACCGGCGCCGCCTTACGTCCACCGCCGACGGCCGGGCGGTCGTCCTCGCCGCCGCCGACCCGGCGAACGCCTACGGGTCGGCCCTCCCCTGGCCCGAGCCACCGACCGGGGCCGGGCACAAACCGGGCCGCAAGGCGGGTTCGCTGGTGGTCCTGGTGGACGGCGAGCTGACGCTCTACATGGAGCGCGGCGGCAAGACCCTGCTGGCCTGGCCCGCCGCTCCGGACACCGACCCCGCCGACGACACGCGGCTGCACGCCGCCGCGGACGCCCTGGCGGCCGCGGCCCGTGCGGGTGCCCTCGGCACGGTCACGGTGGAGCGGGTCAACGGCGCCTCGGCCCTGACCTCCCCCATCGGCACTCTGCTGGAAGGAGCCGGTTTCGTGGCGACCCCGCGCGGCCTGCGCCTCAGGGCGTGATCCGCAGGGCACCGAGCGGACGGACGACGAATCGACCGCCACCCACCACCGCCGTGCGCCCCGCCACCCCCTGTCGTCCGCCACACCACCGCCGCCATGCGTCCCGCCAGCCCCTGTCGTCCGCCACCCCGCCCCCGACCATCACCCCCGCCGCTCTCGCCGTGCACCACACCACCACTGACCGTCCCAACCCCTGACCATCCACCGCACCACCACTGCCATCCACCCCCGCCGCCCCGGCCATGCGGTCCGCCCCCGCCACCCTGGCCATCCACCCCACCCCGGCGATGCACTCCGCCCCGCCACCGCTAACCGTCCCGCCAAGCCGCCCCGCCATCCATGCCATGCCATGCCATGTCACACCATCCGCCCCCTCCACCTCCGCCACCCCCGCCGCCCCCGCCGCCCCCGTGCCACCCTTGACCCATGCCCGAAGGTGACACGGTCTGGCAGGCCGCGAGGCAGTTGCACGGCGCGCTCGCGGGGCGGGTGCTGACCCGCAGCGACCTGCGGGTGCCCAGGTACGCCACGGTCGATCTCACCGGACGCACCGTCCTGGACGTCATCCCACGCGGCAAGCACCTGCTCACCCGTATCGAGGGCGGCCTCACGCTGCACACGCATCTGCGGATGGACGGCGCCTGGCAGGTGTACGGCGAGGGCCGGCGCTGGAATGGCGGCCCGGCCCACCAGATCCGTGTGATCCTGGGCACCGGGGAGGACACCGCGGTGGGCTACCGCCTCCCGGTCCTGGAGCTGTTGCGCACCCCCGACGAATCACGCGTCGTCGGCCATCTGGGCCCCGACCTGCTCGGCCCCGACTGGGACCCGGGAACGGCCCTCGCCAACCTCCTCGCCGACCCGGCCCGGCCCCTCGGCGAGGCACTGCTCGACCAGCGCAACCTGGCCGGCATCGGCAATGTCTACAAGAGCGAACTCTGCTTCCTGCTCGGTGCCACCCCGTGGCTCGCGGTGGGCGCCCTGCCCGAGGACCGTGCCGCGCAGTTGCCCGCCCTCGCGAAGCGGCTCCTTGAGGCCAACCGCGACCGGCCGGTCCGCGCCACCACGGGCCGGCGCGGCCAGGACCTGTTCGTCTACGGCCGCGCGCCCCGCCCGTGCCTGCGCTGCCACACCCCGGTCCGGGTGGCCGACCAGGGGGACGGCTCCCGGGAGCGCCCCACGTACTGGTGCCCGAACTGCCAACGGGGCCCGGCCCCCGCGCCGGGTTCTGCCCAGGCCCGCGGTATCCGTCCCCGTACCAACAATTGACGAACCGTCAGAAACGCCCGTACGGTCGCTGCATGCCCGTCAAGGCGTACGACCTCACCGGACGCACCGCATTCGTCACCGGCGCCGCGAGCGGCATCGGCCGGGCCTCCGCCGTACTGCTCGCCGGGGCGGGCGCCACCGTGCACTGCGCCGACCGGGACCCGGCCGGCCTGGACGAGACGGCCGACCTGGTCAAGGCCCGAGGTGGCGCCGCCCGCATCCATCGGCTGGACGTCACGGACCGGGCGCGGCTGCGGGAGGCCGTGCGGTCCTGCGAGCGGTTGGACGTTCTGGCGGCGATCGCCGGGATCATGCACAGCAGCCCGGTGCTGGAGACCCGTGACGAGGATCTCGACCGGGTGCTGGCCGTCAACTTCAAGGGCGTCCTCCACGCCTGCCAGGAGGCGGCACGCCTGATGCTCGACCTCGGCTCGCCGGGCAGCATCGTCACCATGGCCTCCGGCGCCGTCGACACCGGCGGCCCCGGGCTGCTCTGCTACGGCGCGGCGAAAGCGGCCGTGGTGCAGCTCACAAAAACACTGGCGACCGAGGTCGGACGGCACGGCATCCGGGTCAACGCGGTCGCACCGGGCTGGATCCGCACGCCCATGACCGAGCGCCACGACCACGCGACACAGACCCACACCGAGGCGCTGATGTCCCGCATGGCGCCGCTGGGCCGGGTCGGCACGGCGGAGGAGATCGCGCACGCCGTGCTGTACCTGGCGTCCGACGCGTCGTCGTTCACGACCGGCCAGATCCTGCGTCCGAACGGTGGCGTCGCGATGCCCTGGTGACATCACCGGCCCGCCAGGCGGCCACCCACCGCTCCGGCCCGACGGCGCCCGTGGCGGACGCCTTCGGCATGCAGTGCACCGGCAGCAGGCTCAGCCCCCACCCGCCGGCCGCGACGGCACCTTCCAGGGCGCCCACGTCCGCTCCGAGCACGATGCGCACGACGGCCCACGCCCACACCGCGCCGAGCCCCGCAACCATCCCCCAGCACACTGTCCGCCGCACCATGGGCCCACCTCCAGCCGGACGCTAGAACGCCGCCTCACCCGCCGTGCAGGCGCATGGACGGCTCACCGATGCAGCACCGGACCACACGCGGTCGGCCACCGGGCCGACGGCCGTCGCCGCGGGGTCCGCCATCCGTCCTCCGCCGACGGCGGGCCGGCCGTCAGCAGGCCGACGAGGACGCTGTGCGGCTCCTCGGCCACGATCCCGGGGGTCGCGTCCTGAAGCGGGCTCCTGTCCGACAGCAGGCCCTCGACGACGTACATGCACAGTCTCCGTAGCCTCCGTCGGCTCACCCGACCCGAACCCGATCCCGATCCGCCCCTCCACCATGACCGCCCCACCCGATACCGGCAAATGGACGCAAAAGGAATTCCGACGGCCTAGGACGCACGGCGGGTGCACAGAGCGGAGGCCCTGGCCATGCCCTCCGGGTCTTCCCGGAAAGGCCCGGCCAGGGCCTCCCACGTATCGCGTTACAGGGCCATGCGTGTGAACGTCACGCGGCGACCACGTCCACCGCCTCGGCGGGCGCCTTGATGGTCACCCGTTCCGGTGGCACGCCGGTCACCGAAACGGAACCCAGCATCGGGCGAACCGGCGCGGGCACGGACTCGGTGGCCGCGGCAGACCTGGCAAGCTCGGCGAGGGCGAGTTCGTCGCTCACTTCTCGCATGAGCTCGGACATCCGTACGTCCAGCGCGTCGCAGATGGCGGAGAGCAGTTCGGAGGAAGCCTCCTTCTGCCCCCGCTCCACCTCGGAGAGATAGCCGAGTGAGACTCGGGCGGACGAGGAGACTTCGCGCAGAGTACGGCCCTGGCGTTGGCGCTGCCGACGCAGCACGTCACCAAGCAGGCGACGGAGCAGAATCATCGGTGGCTCCCTCCTCGGACCGCGTAGCCGCATCCTTCTCGCCCCACCGTACCGCCTCGCGCCGCGGCCGTGCGGGGAGCGATGTCGTGTTCACTCAGGGCTGCAAACATCAAAACCCCCCGTTCTGTTCCGTATCCTGTGCCCGCTCATTCCCGGTCTGTTCGCCCGCAAGCTCCTTCAGAAGCAGTGCGAGTACGCTCCGTACACTCTCCATACGAATTTCCGCACGTCGGCCGTTCAACCGCAGGGCCTCCACTTTTCCGCCACCGGCAGAACCGGACCCCGGTCCGAAGGGCCCGTCGACGGCCACGAACACCGTTCCCACGGGCTGCCCGTCCTGCGGTTCGGGCCCGGCCACGCCGGTCGTGGCGATCCCCCAGTCGGCACCCAGCGCCCTGCGCACTCCGGCCGCCATCTGGGCCGCGACCTGCGGATCCACTGCCCCGCTGCGGGCCAGCAGACCGTCATCGACGGCCAGCAGCCGGTGCTTCAAATCAGTGGCGTAGGCGGTGACCGATCCCCGGAACGCCTTCGAGGCCCCGGCGACCGCGGTGATCTCGGCCGCCACCAGCCCGCCGGTGAGCGACTCCGCGACGGCGAGCGTCTCGCCCCTCACCGTGAGTAGTCGCACCACGTCGGCTGCCTCGGAGTTCACGCTTCCGAATCCTCCAGCACCGCCGTGCGCTCGGCCACTCCGCGCCTGCGCAGCACAATGGCCTGTCTCACATAGTCGAGTCCGGTCGCGACGGTCAGCACCACCGCCGCCGCCATCACCCAGAACCTCAGGCTGGCCAGCCAGCCCGTCAGCGCCAGCACGTACATCCCCACGGCCACGCCCTGCGTGAGCGTCTTGAGCTTGCCACCGCGGCTTGCCGGGATCACGCCGTAGCGGATGACCAGGAAACGCAGCAGCGTGATGCCCAGTTCCCGGCCGAGGATGACGATCGTCACCCACCAGGGCAGGTCACCGAGCGAGGAGAGACAGATCAGCGCGGCCCCCATTATCGCCTTGTCGGCGATGGGGTCGGCGATCTTCCCGAAGTCGGTCACCAGGTCGTAGGTGCGCGCCAGGTGGCCGTCGAACAGGTCCGTGATCATGGCGATGGCGAACGCGGCCCAGGCCAGCGAGCGCCACGCCGGGTCGTAACCGCCGTCGGCCAGCATCAGCGCCACGAAGGCGGGGACGAGGAGCAGCCGGAGCATGGTCAGCAGGTTGGCGACGTTCCAGACGCTGGCCTGGTCGACGGCCGCGGCCGCCAGCTTTCCGGCGCGCGCGGGCAGTGTGCCGCCCTGTGCTCCGGAGGCCGCCGTGCCCGGGAGTCCCTCGTCCGCGGAGGCCGGGGCCCCCTGCGGGCCGGAGGGCCCGCCTGCGGCGGATGCCGGGGCTCCCGTCATCTGCCCGCCTCCTCACTACACGCGAGCGAGCCCTCCAGCGGCTCGGCCACCAGGTCGACACCTTCCGTACCGACCACTTTCGCCTCGACCATACGACCGACGCTCAGGCCCGCGCCGCTCGTGAGCAGCACTTGGCCGTCCGTCTCCGGCGCCTGGTGCGCGCCGCGGCCGTACGGCCCGTCCTCGGCGTCCTCGGCGACGGACTCGACCAGCACCCGCACCGTCTCGCCCACGCGTTCCTCGGCCCGCTGCGAGACCAGTTCCTCGGCCAGCCGGGAGATGTGCGCGAGCCGTTCGGCGACGACGTCCTGGTCGAGCTTGTCGTCGTACGTCGCCGCCTCCGTGCCCTCCTCGTCGGAGTAGCCGAACACGCCGATGGCGTCCAGCCTGGCGTGGTTCAGGAAGCGCTCCAGCTCGGCGAGGTCGGCCTCGCTCTCGCCGGGGAAGCCGACGATGAAGTTGGAGCGCACGCCGGCCTGCGGGGCCTTGGAGCGGATGGTGCCGAGCAGTTCCAGGAAGCGGTCGGTGTCACCGAATCGGCGCATGGCACGCAGCACACCGGGTGCGGAGTGCTGGAAGGACAGGTCGAAGTAGGGGGCGACCTTCGGGGTGGAGGTCAGCACGTCGATCAGCCCGGGGCGCATCTCGGCCGGCTGGAGGTAGCTGACCCGCACCCGCTCGATGCCGTCGACCTCGGCCAGCTCGGGCAGCAGCGACTCCAGCAGGCGGATATCGCCCAGGTCCTTGCCGTACGAGGTGTTGTTCTCGGAGACCAGCATGATCTCCCTGACGCCCTGCTCGGCCAGCCATCGCGTCTCGTTCAGCACATCGCTCGGACGGCGTGAGACGAAGGAGCCGCGGAAGGACGGGATCGCGCAGAAGGAGCAGCGCCGGTCGCAGCCGGAGGCCAGCTTGACCGAGGCGACCGGCGAACCGTCCAGGCGGCGGCGCAGGGGCGCCCGCGGGCCCGAGGCCGGGGCGACGCCCTCCGGCAGGTCGGCGGGTCCGTGCCCGGGCAGGGCGACCGAGGCGGCCGACTCCTGGCGCTCGGCGGGGCTGATCGGCAGCAGCTTGCGCCGGTCGCGCGGGGTGTGCGCGGCGTGGATGCCGCCGCTCAGGATGGTCTGCAGCCGGTCGGAGATGTCCGCGTAGTCGTCGAAACCGAGCACGCCGTCCGCCTCGGGAAGGGCCTCGGCCAGGTCCTTGCCGTACCGCTCGGCCATGCAGCCCACCGCCACGACGGCCTGCGTTCTGCCGTGCCCCTTGAGGTCGTTGGCCTCAAGGAGGGCATCGACGGAGTCCTTCTTGGCGGCCTCGACGAAGCCACAGGTGTTGACCACGGCCACATCGGCATCCGTGGCGTCCTCGACGAGCTGCCAGCCGTCCGCTTCCAAACGGCCTGCGAGCTCCTCGGAGTCCACCTCGTTACGGGCGCAGCCGAGTGTGACGAGTGCGACGGTACGGCGTTCAGGCATGCGCTCAAGACTACTTTGTCTCACTGACAGCCCACGCCGACGGGGTTGGCCGATCATGGCCAACCCCGTCTCCGCACGCCCCTCCGGAATCCGGCTAGCCGACCGCGGGGTCGCCCTTGGTGTAGGTGAGGCGCTCGACGGCACCCGGCTTGAAGTCGTCCTGGATCTTCTTGCCGTTGACGTAGAGCTGGACGGCCCCGGCGTCGCCGAGGATCAGGTTGACCTTCGAGCCGTCCTGGAAGGTCTTGGAATCGCCCTTCTCCAGCAGGCCGTCGAACAGCATCCGGCCGCTGTGGTCCTTGGCCGAGATCCAGCTCCGGCCGTCGACGGCGCTCACCTGGACGGTCACCTTGTCCTGCGGGGCGGCCGCGATGGCGCTGTCGGACGGCGCGGGCGTCTGTTCCTCGGACGTGGTCTTCGTCGGCGTCGGGGAGGCGGGGTTGCTGGTCGCGGCCGTGGCGCCCTCGGCGACCTGCGCCTTGTCGCCGTTTCCGCCGTCGCCGCCCTTGAAGGCGGTGAAGCCGACGAAGCCGACCACGGCGACGATCGCGGCGACCATGGCCGCGGTCCAGTTGGGCCCGCGCCGCTCCGGGCGGATACGTTCCGCCTCGAAGAGCGGGGCGGTCGAGGTGGGCGCGGGCCGCCCGCCGTGCTCGGCGTCGTACCGCGCGATCAGCGGGGCCGGATCGAGGTGCACGGCCTTGGCCAGGGTCCGGATGTGCCCGCGGGCGTACACGTCGCCGCCGCACGGAGCGAAGTCGTCGGCCTCGATGGCGTGCACGATGGCGTTACGCACCCGGGTGGCGCTGCTGACGTCATCGACCGTCAGCCGGGCCGCGATGCGCGCCTGCCGGAGGGTACGGCCGACGGAGACTCGGGATTCCTCGGACACGTCTGGGAACGGACGCTCGTCTTCAGGGGAGTTGCCGATGGACACGGGGGCGCCTTTCGAGCGTGTAGCCACCTGTGCTGGAAATTCAGTCTAGGGGGGGTACGAAAGGGTGGGGCAACCGGGCGGTAGGACTTTGTACGCCATCGGTATGGCCGGTCATCCCGATGACGGGCCGGGCCCGGACCCCGGACGGGACCCGCGCCTGGCCACTCGCTCAACTTGACGTACCACAAAGGGAAACGGTTGCTCGCCGATCTCTAACGGGTGGATCACGGTCATGCCCCACCCGGCTGAATCCAGACCGCCGAACGGGCCCTTCCCTATCCTTCGGACTCCCCGCGGATCACGGCGAGCACGCCGTCCAGCTCGTCGGGTTTCACCAGAACGTCCCGGGCCTTGGATCCCTCGCTGGGCCCGACGACACCGCGGGACTCCATGAGGTCCATGAGCCGGCCCGCCTTGGCGAATCCGACGCGCAGTTTGCGCTGGAGCATCGACGTCGATCCGAACTGCGTGGAGACGACCAGTTCGGCCGCCTGGCAGAGCAGGTCGAGGTCGTCGCCGATGTCCTCGTCGATCTCCTTCTTCTGCTTGGTGCCGACAGTGACGTCGTCCCGGAAGACGGGCGCCATCTGGTCCTTGCAGTGCTGGACGACGGCCGCGACCTCTTCCTCGGTCACGAACGCGCCCTGCAGACGGGTGGGCTTGTTCGCGCCCATCGGCAGGAACAGCCCGTCACCCTTGCCGATCAGCTTCTCGGCGCCGGGCTGGTCGAGGATGACCCGCGAGTCGGCGAGCGAGGAGGTGGCGAACGCGAGCCGCGAGGGCACGTTCGCCTTGATGAGTCCGGTGACCACGTCGACCGAGGGGCGCTGGGTGGCGAGCACGAGGTGGATGCCGGCGGCGCGCGCGAGCTGGGTGATGCGCACGATCGCGTCCTCCACGTCGCGCGGCGCGACCATCATCAGGTCGGCCAGCTCATCGACGATGACCAGCAGGTACGGGTACGGCTGGAGCTCCCGCTCGCTGCCCTCCGGCGCCTTCGCCTTACCGCTGCGGACGGCCGCGTTGAAGTCGTCGATGTGCCGGTAGCCGAAGGCCGCCAGGTCGTCGTAGCGCAGGTCCATCTCGCGCACCACCCACTGGAGCGCCTCGGCCGCCCGCTTCGGGTTGGTGATGATCGGCGTGATCAGGTGCGGGACGCCCTCGTAGGCGGTCAGCTCGACGCGCTTGGGGTCGACCAGGACCATCCGGACGTCCTCCGGGGTCGCCCGCATCATGATCGAGGTGATCAGGCAGTTGATGCAGGACGACTTGCCGGAACCGGTGGCGCCGGCGACGAGCACGTGCGGCATCTTCGCGATGTTCGCCATCACATAGCCGCCCTCGACGTCCTTGCCGAGCGCGACCAGCATCGGATGGTCGTCCTCGGCGGCCTCCGCGAGGCGCAGCACGTCGCCGAGGTTGACCATCTCCCGGTCGGTGTTCGGGATCTCGATGCCGACCGCGGACTTGCCGGGGATGGGGCTGATGATCCGCACGTCCGGGCTGGCGACGGCGTACGCGATGTTCTTGGTGAGCGCGGTGATCCGCTCGACCTTGACGGCGGGGCCCAGCTCGACCTCGTAGCGGGTGACCGTCGGCCCGCGGGTGAACCCGGTGACGGCCGCGTCGACCTTGAACTCCGTGAAGACGTTGGTGAGCGAGGCGACTATGGCGTCGTTGGCCGCGCTGCGCGCCTTGCCGGGGCCGCCGCGGGTGAGGAGGTCGAGCGAGGGCAGCGAGTAGGTGATGTCACCGGACAGCTGGAGCTGCTCGGCGCGCGGCGGCAGGTCGCGGATCTCCTCGGGGGCCGACTTGGTCAGGTCGGGCACGACCGCGTCGGTCTCCAGCCGCTCCTGCTTGGGCCGCGCGGCCGGGACGGGGGTCGGGACCGGCGTCGGGGTGGTCTCCTCGCGGTCTCCCACGCTCACGCCCTGGGTGAGGCCGGCGACCAGTGGCGAGGGCGGCATGCCGTGCATGACGGCGCCGTCGAGGTCGGCCGCGGCCGCCGCGGCGATGTCGACGGCGTCCAGCCGCCGGTCCATCGCGGGCTGCGGCACCGCGGAACGCCTGGGACGGCCCCGCCGCTTGGAGAGGGCTTCCTGCTCGGCTCCCTCGGGGTCGTACGCCGGGGAGCCGCCCTGGCGGCCGCGAGGGCGCGCGGGCAGGGCGTCGCGCCATTGCTGCTCGTAGCGCTCGTCGTCCTCGGTGGCGCCCTCGTCCTGTGCGTCCTGCGGTTCGTGCAGCACGCCGAGCCGGACGCCGAGCGTCCGCAGTCGCTGCGGGATGGCGTTGACCGGGGTGGCCGTGACGACGAGCAGCCCGAAGACGGTGAGCAGCACGAGCAGCGGCACGGCGAGGACATCGGTCATGGTGTACGACAGCGGGGTCGCCGCCGCCCAGCCGATGAGTCCGCCGGCGTCCCTTATCGCCTGCATCCCGTCGCTGCGGGCGGGCGAGCCGCAGGCGATGTGGACCTGCCCGAGCACGCCGATGAGCAGCGCGGACAGGCCGATCACGATACGGCCGTTGGCCTCCGGCTTCTCGGGATGCCGGATGAAGCGCACGGCGATCACCGCGAGCAGTATCGGCACGAGCAGGTCGAGTCGGCCGAAGGCACCGGTCACCAGGATCTCGACGAGGTCACCGACCGGGCCGCGCAGATCCGCCCAGGTGCCGGCGGCGACGATCAGCGCGATACCGAACAGCAGCAGCGCGACACCGTCCTTGCGGTGCGCCGGGTCGAGGTTCTTCGCACCCTGCCCTATCCCGCGGAAGACAGCGCCGACGGCATGCGCGAGACCCAGCCAGAGCGCGCGCACGATCCGGTAGAGGCCCCCGGTGGGGCTCGGTGCCGGCTTGGGCGCGGGCTTCTTCGCCGCGGCCTTCCTGGCGGGCGCCTTCTTGGCCGGTGCCTTCTTCGCGGCGGCCTTCTTCGCCGGGGCCTTCGCCTGAGCCGCCGCCTTCTTGGCGGGCTGCTTCTTCGCTGCGGAGGGACGTGAGGCCATGGAGGTGAGATTACCGGGGGAGACGACGGTGGACACGCGTGCCCAGCGCTTCACCCGTTCGTGTCGCCTCTGCCGAGGCGCAGAACTGACGCACGCTCACGCGACCGTGGACCGGGCGGGCGTCAGTTCTGCGTCGGCAGCGTCGGGGCACCGCCGCCGGTTCCGGGCTCCAGGGCGTCGAGCGCCCGGCGCAGCCCCGTCAGTTTGCGTTCCAGATGGGCGGCCGTGGCCACCGCCGCCGCGTCCGCGGATTCGTCGTCCAACTGCTTGGACAGCGCCTCGGCCTGCTCCTCCACGGCCGCGAGCCGCGCCGACAGTTCGGCGAGCAGCCCCGCGGACTCCTTGCCGGGCCCGCCGACCGCGCCCTTGCCGCCGCCCTCCAACTGGAGCCGCAGCAGCGCCGCCTGCTCGCGCAGCTGACAGTTCTTCATGTACAGCTCGACGAACACCGAGACCTTCGCGCGTAGCACCCACGGGTCGAAGGGCTTGGAGATGTAGTCGACCGCACCCGCGGCATAGCCCCGGAAGGTGTGGTGCGGGCCATGGTTGATCGCGGTCAGAAAGATGATCGGGATGTCCCGGGTCCGCTCCCGCCGCTTGATGTGCGCCGCGGTCTCGAAACCGTCCATGCCCGGCATCTGGACGTCCAGCAGAATGACCGCGAAATCGTCCGTGAGCAGTGCCTTGAGCGCTTCCTCCCCGGACGATGCCCGCACCAGTGTCTGATCGAGCGCAGAGAGGATGGCCTCCAGCGCCAGCAGATTCTCCGGCCGGTCATCGACCAGGAGGATCTTGGCCTTCTGCACCATGGCCCGCCCTCCTCGCCCCGGCGGTACACCGGGCGCCGCCCCAGGGGACGACTCCCTTGCGCCGCCCGTCCTTGTGCCGGTCATGGTAGCCGCACCCCGCCCGTCGCCACACCCTGTCACCGCGATGTCACTGTGCACATAGCAGAAACGCCGCGGGAGGCCGGAAGGTTCCCCGAAACCCACACCATCACACGCTCTCCTCCTGCATCCACTGATGCATCACCGACAGCAGATGGTCCGGATCGACCGGCTTGGTGACGTAATCGGACGCCCCGGACTCGATCGCCTTCTCCCGGTCGCCCTTCATCGCCTTCGCGGTCAGCGCGATGATCGGCAACCCGGCGAACTGCGGCATCCGACGGATCGCGGTCGTCGTCGCATAGCCGTCCATCTCAGGCATCATGATGTCCATCAGGACGACCGCCACGTCGTCGTGCTGCTCCAGCACCTCGATGCCCTCACGGCCGTTCTCGGCGTACAGCACGGACAGGCCGTGCTGCTCCAGGACGCTGGTGAGGGCGAAGACGTTGCGGATGTCGTCATCGACGATCAGCACCTTCTCGCCGCCGAACCGCACGCCACGGCGCGGCTGCGGGGCGGCCTGCTGCTCCGTGGCCGGCCGCGGCTCGGGCCGCTGGTCGATCTCCGGTGTGCCCCTGCGGCGGCGCCGGAAGAGAGCCGCGGCGCCGTTCTGCGTCTCCTGGTACGACTTCACCTCGGCCGGTGTCTCGATCTCCGCCGCGGACAGCTCGGACAGCTGGTCCTCGGAGGAGATCAGATCGCTCACCTGCAGCACGGCCACCGACTGCTGGTAGCCCTGCGGCGGCAGTTCGCTCGGGTGCAGCGGCAGGTACAGCGTGAACGTCGAACCGCGGCCCGGCTCGCTCTGCGCGTGGATCTCGCCGCCGAGCAGCTGCGCGATCTCCCGCGAGATGGACAGCCCGAGGCCCGTACCGCCGTACTTGCGGCTGGTCGTGCCGTCCGCCTGCTTGAACGCCTCGAAGATGACCCGCATCTTGCCGGCCGCGATGCCGATCCCGGTGTCGGTCACCGAGAAGGCGATCAGCTCCGCGTCCGCGTCGGTGAGCGAACCGGCCTCCAGCAGCTGCTCCCGGACCCCCACCGGGACGTCCGCACCGGCCGTCCGGATCACCAGCTCGACCGACCCGGAGTCGGTGAACTTCACCGCGTTCGACAGCAGGTTCCGCAGCACTTGCAGAAGGCGCTGCTCGTCCGTGTGCAGCGTGGCCGGCAGCTCCGGGGAGACCCGTACGGACAGGTCCAGGCCCTTCTCCGCGGTCAGCGGCCGGAACGTGGCCTCCACGTAGTCCACCAGCTGGACGAGCGCGATGCGCGTCGGGGAGACGTCCATCTTGCCGGCCTCGACCTTCGACAGGTCCAGGATGTCGTTGATCAGCTGAAGCAGGTCGGAGCCGGCCCCGTGGATCGTCTCGGCGAACTCGACCTGTTTCGGCGTGAGGTTGGAGTCCGCGTTGTCGGCGAGCAGCTTGGCGAGGATCAGCAGCGAGTTGAGCGGGGTGCGCAGCTCGTGGGACATGTTGGCCAGGAACTCGCTCTTGTAGCGCATGGAGACCGCGAGTTGCTCGGCGCGCTCCTCCAGGACCTGCCGTGCCTCCTCGATCTCGGTGTTCTTGACCTCGATGTCGCGGTTCTGCTGGGCCAGCAGTTCGGCTTTCTCCTCCAGCTCGGCGTTGGACGCCTGGAGCGCCTTCTGCCGGTTCTCCAACTCGGCCGAACGCTCCCGAAGTTGCTCGGTCAGCTCCTGCGACTGCTTCAGCAGCACCTCGGTCTTGGTGTTCACCGAGATGGTGTTGACGCTGGTCGCGATCATCTCGGCGATCTGGTTGAGGAAGTCCTTCTGGATGTGCGTGAACGGCGTGAAGGACGCCAGCTCGATCACCCCGAGCACCTTGCCCTCGAACAGCACCGGCAGCACGATCACCTGCGCGGGCGGCGCCTCACCGAGCCCCGAGGAGATCTTCAGATAGCCGCTGGGCGCGTTCTCCACCAGGATCGTGCGCTTCTCCTCGGCGGCCGTCCCGATCAGTGCCTCGCCGGGGCGGAACGACGTCGGCATGGAGCCCATCGAATAGCCGTACGAACCGAGCATGCGCAGCTCGTACGCGTCCTCGTTCGCGGCGTTCCGGTCCTTGCCGTCGACCGTCGGCATCGCCAGGAAGAACGCGCCGTGCTGCGCGGAGACCACCGGCGTCAGCTCGCTCATGATCAGCGAGGCGACGTCCTCCAGGTCGCGACGGCCCTGCATCAGCGCCGAGATACGGGCCAGGTTGCCCTTGAGCCAGTCCTGCTCCTCGTTGGCGATGGTCGTGTCACGCAGGTTGGCGATCATCTTGTTGATGTAGTCCTGCAACTCCTCGATCTCGCCGGACGCGTCCACGTCGATCTTCAGGTTCAGGTCGCCCCGGGTCACCGCGGTCGCCACCCGCATGATGGCCCGCACCTGCCGGGTCAGGTTCCCGGCCATCTCGTTCACGGACTCGGTCAGGTCCCGCCAGGTCCCGTCCACGTCACGCACGCGTGCCTGCCCGCCCAGCTGGCCCTCCGTGCCCACCTCGCGGGCGACCCGGGTGACCTCCTCGGCGAAGCTCGACAACTGGTCGACCATGGTGTTGATCGTCGTCTTGAGTTCGAGGATCTCGCCCCGGGCGTCGATGTCGATCTTCTTCGTCAGGTCACCCTTGGCGATGGCCGTGGTGACCATGGCGATGTTGCGGACCTGGCCCGTCAGGTTCGACGCCATCTGGTTCACCGACTCGGTGAGGTCCTTCCAGGTGCCGGCCACGCCCGGGACGTGCGCCTGGCCGCCGAGGATGCCGTCCGTGCCCACCTCACGGGCCACCTTGGTGACCTGGTCGGCGAACGAACTCAGCGTCTTGACCATCGTGTTGATGGTGTCGGCGAGCTGCGCCACCTCGCCGCGCGCCTCGATCGTCACCTGGCGCGTCAGGTCGCCGTTGGCGACGGCCGCCGACACCTGGGAGATGTTGCGCACCTGCATGGTCAGGTTGTTGGCCATCAGGTTCACGTTGTTGCTGAGGTCCTTCCAGATGCCGGTGACACCCGGCACGTGCGCCTGGCCGCCGAGGATCCCCTCGGTGCCCACCTCGCGGGCCACCCGGGTCACCTGTTCGGCGAAGGACGACAGCTGGTCGACCATGGTGTTGACCGTGGTGACGAGTTCGAGGATCTCGCCCTTCGCGTCCACGGTGATCTTCTTCGACAGGTCGCCCTTGGCGACCGCGGTGGTGACCTCGGCGATGTTGCGCACCTGGATCGTCAGGTTGTTCGCCATGAAGTTCACGGACTGCGTGAGGTCCTTCCAGGTGCCCGCCACCCCCTGCACCTCGGCCTGGCCGCCCAGCATGCCCTCGGTGCCCACCTCGCGCGCGACGCGCGTGACCTCCTCGGCGAACGACGACAGCTGGTCGACCATCGTGTTCAGGGTGTTCTTCAGCTCCTGGATCTCCCCGCGCGCGTCCACGGTGATCTTCTGGGACAGGTCGCCGCGCGCCACCGCGGTGGCCACCTGCGCGATGTTGCGGACCTGGGCGGTGAGGTTGCCGGCCATGCCGTTCACCGAGTCGGTCAGGTCGCGCCACACGCCCGCCACGCCGGGTACCTGGGCCTGCCCGCCGAGGCGCCCCTCGGTGCCCACCTCGCGGGCCACCTTGGTGACCTGGTCGGCGAAGGCGGAGAGCTGGTCGACCATCGTGTTGATGGTGTTCTTCAGCTCCAGGATCTCCCCGCGCGCGTCGACGTCGATCTTCTGGGACAGGTCGCCCCGCGCCACCGCCGTCGTCACCTGGGCGATCTGCCGTACCTGGGACGTCAGGTTGCCCGCCATGAAGTTGACGGAGTCCGTCAGCTCCTTCCAGGTGCCCGAGACGCCGTCCACCCGGGCCTGACCCCCGAGGCGGCCCTCGGTGCCCACGTCCCGGGCCATCCGGGTCACCTGGTCGGCGAAGCTCGACAACTGGTCCACCATCGTGTTCACGGTGTTCTTCAGCTGGAGCATCTCGCCGGAGACGTCGACCGTGACCTTCTGGGACAGGTCGCCGTTCGCCACCGCCGTCGTCACCTGGGCGATGTTGCGGACCTGCCCGGTGAGGTTGCGGAAGGCGGTGTTGACCGAGTCGGTGAGGTCCTTCCAGGTGCCCGCCGCGCCCGGCACCTGCGCCTGGCCGCCCAGCTCGCCCTCGACCCCGACCTCCCGCGCCACCCGCGTGACCTCGGCGCCGAAGGCGGAGAGCTGGTCCACCATCCCGTTGACGGTGTTCTTCAGCTCCAGCATCTCACCGGCCACGTCCACGGTGACCTTCTGCGACAGGTCACCGCTCGCCACCGCCGTCGTCACGGCGGCGATGTCCCGCACCTGGGTGGTCAGGTTCCGGAACACCGTGTTCACGGAGTCCGTGAGGTCCTTCCAGATCCCCGCGGCACCCGGCACGTTCGCCTGGCCGCCGAGCCGGCCCTCCGCGCCGACCTCGTTGGCCACCCGGGTGACCTCGTCGGCGAAGATCCGCAGCGTCTCGGTCATCTGGTTGATCGTCTCGGCGAGCTGCGCGACCTCGCCGCGCGCCGGGACGGTCACCTTCCGCGACAGGTCACCGTTGGCGACCGCGGTCGTGACCTGCGAGATCCCCCGCACCTGGGCCGTCAGGTTGCCCGCCATGGTGTTGACCGAGTCGGTCAGTTCCTTCCACACGCCGGCCACCCCGGACACCTGCGCCTGACCGCCCAGGATGCCTTCGGTGCCCACCTCGCGCGCGACCCGCGTCACCTCGGACGAGAACGCGGAGAGCTGCTCCACCATCGTGTTGACGGTGTTCTTCAGCTCCAGCATCTCACCGGCCACATGGACGGTGACCTTCCGTGACAGATCACCGCGCGCGACCGCCGTGGTGACCAGCGCGATGTCCCTGACCTGCGCGGTCAGCTGGCGGGCCATGGTGTTGACCGAGTCCGTGAGGTCCTTCCACGAACCGGACATGCCGCGCACCCTGGCCTGGCCGCCCAGCTTGCCCTGGGTGCCGACCTCGCTGGCCACGCGCGTGACCTCGTCGGTGAACGTGGAGAGCTGGTCGACCAGATTGTTGACGGTCCGTCCCACCCGCAGGAACTCGCCCCGCAGCGGATGCCCCGTGCCGTTCGGCCCGTGCGTCCGCAGTTCCATGCGCGGCGACAGGTCGCCCTCGGCCACCGCGGTCAGGACCCGGCCGACCTCCGAGACGGGCCGTACGAGATCGTCGACGAGCGCGTTCGAAGCGTCGATGGCCGCCGCCCAGGAGCCCTCGCAGGCCCCCGTCTCCAGCCGCTCCGTGAGCTTTCCCTCACGTCCGACCATGCGCCGCACCCGGGACAGCTCGCCTGTCAGGTGCATGTTGCGCTCGGCGACCTCGTTGAACACGGCGGCGATCTCCGACATCACCCCGTCGCCGGACACCGTGAGCCGCTTGCGGAAGTTCCCGTCGCGCATGGCGACGAGAGCCACGAGCAGCCGGTTCAGGGCGGCGCCGTCCACCGTGGCGGTGCCGCCCTGCTTTCCCTGGGAGCGTCCGCCTTTCGCGCGCGTCTCAGTGCTCCGCGTCGCTGCGCCAGACTCCACTGTGTCCCTCCCGCAGGGGTCGACCTTCACTGCTGTGTTCGGGTACCACCGCTCGGCGTACCAATTACTGCGGCGTACCGGTGTTCCGGCGTACCGCCTACTGCTGCAGGGTCTTTCTGCCAGATGTGATCCGCCCGCACCAAGGGCTGCTGCCCCCCGTGCACAGAACACACCCAGCCTGCCCGGACCTTCACAAGAAGCTTGCCCAGTGTTTCACCCCCACCGAACCAGGCCATAACAGTTCGGCAGCTTCGCACATCGTCCGCACACCCGGGGGGCGTAAACACCGGCAACCGGCATCCGTCCGGACCGCGAAGGTAAGTAACCTTGCATGCGGCTGTCCAGCCGCACCGGTCCGACCGGCCTGGGCGGTGGGACGAGCACGAGCGGGCATCGGAGGGGCGGCCGCAGAACCATGACCACCGGACTGATCCCCGGGGGACAGCCCCCGGACCGGCCGAAGGACACGCGGATGCCGCAGCAGCGGCGCGAGCAGACCGGCCACGCAGCCCTTTCCGTCGACAACCGGCCGAGGAGTTCAGTGATCACCGCGCGCGCGGCCGCCAGTTTCGAGCCCGTGGGGCGATCCGTCGCGACCGCCCGGTCCTTCGTCCGCGACACCCTCCAGGGCTGGGGCTTCGCCGACATCGTCGACGACGCCGTGGTCCTCACCAGCGAACTGGTGACGAACGCCGTGGTGCACGCGGGCACGCAAGCGGACGTGCTGTGCCTGCGCACCGAGGAAGGCGTACGGATCGAGGTCGCCGACCGCTACCCGGAGCGCGAGGTGCCCCTGCAGAGCGCGGCGGTCACCATGGGCAGCCCGGACCGCGAGGGCGGGCGCGGACTCCAACTGTGCGCGGCCCTGGCCGACCGCTGGGGCGTCGACTACACGCCGACGCACAAGAACGTCTGGTTCCAGCTCGACCCGCCCGAGCGCCCGGTCGGCACCCGTACGGCCGGCCCGTCCCTGCCCGCCGACCTGCTGCCGCTCGCCGACGGCCGGGTCCGCGTGGCGGTCGTCCAGATCGACCGTGAGGGCGCCGTCACGTCCTGGAACGAGGACGCCGGGGAACTCTTCGGTTACACCGCCGACCAGGTCACCGGCAAGCCCCTGACCGACCTCGCGGCCTGGCCGCACACCCCCGGCACCAGCACCGGCATCGCGGAGGCGCTGCGCCTCTCCCGCTGGGAGGGCAGTTACGGCATCCGCGGCGCCGACGGCCGGGTCACCCCGGTGTACGCCTCCCACCTGCGGGTGCGCGACACGGGCGGCGAGCCGTCCACGGTCTGCCTCCTGGTACGGGACCACGAACGCGCCGTCCTGCAGACCCCGTTGCGCGGCCCGGCCGCCGACACTCCCCCGGCCGCCGACGGCCAGGGCGCCGACCCCTTCGAAGTCTTCATCGGCTCGCCCGCCCCGGACGACCTCGACGGACTCCTCCAGCGCACGGTGGAGCGCGCCCGCGACATGCTCGACGGCGACTCCGCCTTCCTGCTCCTGGCGACCGACGACGAGACGGAGTTGGAGGTCCGGGCCTCCACCGGACTGCCCTCGGCGCGTCAGCGCTTCGCACGCGTGCCCGTGGAAGCAGGACCCGGCCGCTACGGCTCGGCCCGGATGCCGGCCGTCCACGACGACCTCGCGGCCGTCCCGGGCGCCGCACCGCTGCTGGACGGCACCGGCATGCGCTCGGTGGTCACCGTCCCGCTCAAGGTGGAGGGCCGCCTCACGGGCTCCCTCGGCGTCGCCGCGGAGGCGCCCCGCAGGTATTCCAACGAGGAGGCCCTGCGCCTGCAGTTCGCCGCCGACCGCATCGCCCTGGCCGTCGAATCCGCCCGCCTGGGCGAGCTGGAGCGGCTGCGGCGCGGCTCGCTGAGCTTCCTGGTGGAGGCTTCCGACCTGCTCGCCGGCACGCTCGACCGGGACCAGACGCTCGCCCTGATGGCCCAGATGACGGTGCCGACCCTGGCCACGTGGTGCGCCGTCTACACCATCGCCGACCAGGCGTCGGAACCGTACCTGTCGTACGTCCTGCACGAGGACGAGGAACTCATCGACGGCATCAAGTCGTTGCTGTCGAAGGTCCCGCCGCCGGACCCGGTACCGACCCCCGGCGCCCGGGTCTGGACGGCCCCCGCCGAGGTGGCCCACCAGGCGGCCCTGCGCACGTCCATGCGCAGCCTCGGCCTGAGCGGCGGCCGACCGCCGCAGCAGCTCTCGGCCGGTATCGGCCCGACGCTCGCCACCGCCTCCGCGGTGGGCGGCGAGACCGTCGTCCTTCCGCTCGTGGCCCGCAACCGCGTCATCGGCATGCTCACCCTGGGCAAGCCGACCGACGAGCACTTCCGGCAGGAAATCCTGGAGCTGGCCGAGGACTTGTCCCGCCGGGCCGCCCTGGCCCTGGACAACGCCCGCCTGTACTCGGAGCGCACGGCCATCAGCCAGTCCCTCCAGCGCAGCCTCCTGCCGCCGGGCCTGCCGCAGATCGACGGCGTGGAGGTGGAGGTCATCTACCGCGCGGCCGGCGAGGGCAACGAGGTCGGCGGCGACTTCTACGACCTCTTCCCGATCAGCGACGGCGCCTACGGCTTCGCTATCGGCGACGTCTGCGGCACGGGCCCCAACGCGGCGGCGGTGACCGGCCTGGCCCGGCACGCGCTGCGTCTGCTGGCGCGCGAGGGCCTGAGCGGCCCCACGGTCCTGGAGCGCCTGAACTCGGCCATCCTCGACGAGGGCGCCCGCAGCCGGTTCCTGACGCTCCTGTACGGCGAGATGCGCCCGCAGCCGGACGGCAGCGCGGAGTTGAAGGTGGTGTGCGCGGGCCATCCGCTCCCCCTCCGGCTCCGCCAGGACGGCACGGTGGAGGCCGCGGCCGAACCCCAGCCGCTGCTCGGCGTCATCGAGGACCTGGAACTGTACGAGGAGACGGTCACCCTCGACCCGGGCGACGTCCTGCTCTGCGTCACGGACGGCGTCACCGAACGCCGCGAGGGCGCCCGCATGCTGGGCGACGACGGCCTCGCGGACGTCCTCACGACGTGCACGGGCCTCACGGCCGGCGCGGTCGCGGCACGCATCATGCGCGCGGTGGAACGCTTCGCGTCCGACGCCCCGTCCGACGACATGGCGATCCTGGCGATGCGCGTCCCGGGCCTGCAAAAGGACTGAAACGGCCGGAAAGCCCGGAGAACGCGCAGACTCCGGAGAACACGGCACTGGAAAACCCGGGAAACGAGAAAGGGTCCCACCCGACTGGGTGGGACCCTTTCTCAGCGGAGCCCCCAAACGGAATCGAACCGTTGACCTTCTCCTTACCATGGAGACGCTCTACCGACTGAGCTATAGGGGCCTGTTGCCTTTTCGAGGTTTCCCCCGGCAACGGAAGAGAGCATACCCCGAACGGAGCCGCGCTCCCAAATTCGTTCGGTGCTCGTTCAGAAGGCGGGCTGAAGCAGCCCGCCGAGCACATTGCACGCGGACACGATCCGTTGCATGTCCCGCTTGGTCAACGAGGCGTCCACGGGCAGCGCCAGCGTCTCGTCCGCGGCCCGCTCGGTCTCCGGCAGCGACACGCACCGGCGGAACTCGGGCAGCCGGTGCACGGGCGTCTTCACCGGCACGCGGCACTCGACTCCCCTGGCCCGCACGGCGCGTGCGAAGGCATCCCGGTCCGGCCGGCCGTTGCCGGGCACGCGCACGACGTACTGCTGGAAGGTGTGCCCGTCTCCGCCGTCGGGGGTGCGTACGCCGCGCAGCTTGGCATCGAGATAGCCGGCCCGCTGCCGCCGCTGGGCGATCTCGTCGTACGGCACTTCGGTCTCGGCCCGCTCCAGCACCAACAGCCCGTGTCGCTGTCCGATGCCGTGCAACCGCGCCAGGTCCGCCCGCCGTCCGAAGCGGTGGACGACGACCACCGCCGCGGTACGGGACGTCACCGCGGCCTCCACCGCACAGACATCGAGGCAGTACGACACCGGGTCTATGTCGGCGAACACCGGAAGTGCACCGACGAGGGCCACGGCCTCGGTGACCTCGACGTTCCCGAAGGCCGGCACGATGACCTCGTCGCCGACTCCGACACCGGCGGCGCTGAGCATGGCAGCAGTACCCATGTGCTGGATGCTGGGTGGGCAACGTGAACGTCACGTTACGGCAAACAAAAAAGGGTTGGTCCTTGAATCGAATTCAAGGACCAACCCTTTTCAATATTAGTTCGGCGGCGTCCTACTCTCCCACAGGGTCCCCCCTGCAGTACCATCGGCGCTGTAAGGCTTAGCTTCCGGGTTCGGAATGTAACCGGGC
>NZ_JBIAXM010000038.1:0-72104 GCF_042896695.1 Streptomyces sp. NPDC001270
CCCAACCCCGACCCCCGCTGCGCCGGCACCGGCATCCTGCCGGTGATCTCCCGCAAGCGCGCCCCGGACACCAAGACTCTGGGCAAGCTCTGTCATGAGCTGCCGTGACGGCTGCTAAAGGCCGCAGAGGCCCGTGTCCTGGGACACGGTGGTGTTCGGGCCGTGGCGTGGGCAGCCTCGACGAGTGAGACCACGGTCCGCAAGGGCGTGTCGAGTTGGAGGCCGGTGAGGAACCTCTGGGGCGGGTGCGGCGGCCGGGCGGGGGACGCAGGAGGGTCGCAGATCTCGATCCGGGGCTGTGGCCGGCACTGCTGCGGCGCTGGTCGAGCCGGACGAGCGCGGTGATCCGATGTCGCCGCTGCGGTGGACCGTGAAGTCGCCCCGCGCGCCGGCGCGGGAGCTTGTCCGGACCGGTCACAAAGTCGGTGCGGACACCGTCGCCGGCCGGGCCGGCCTGCTGGGGGGGGTGCCCCTATCTGTTTCGTCAATCCCGGCAGGGTTGGTTCATGGGGGTTGGTCATGTTTTTCGGGAGCGTCCCGCGAAGCGGGTTGTTCCCGGTGGATCGGGTGCCTGATGGGCATGCCGGTGGCCGGCGGGGCTGTCTGGCCGTGCCGGTGTGCGGGCGTGATGGGGCCTGGGGGGTAGGAGCGGTGGAGCAGTCGTCAGGCGGCGAGGTCGACGTCGTCGGGGGTGCGTGGTTCGTAGAGGGCTCCGGTGCGGATCATCGCGTGGATGACGTTCACACGCTGGCGGGCCAGGCGGAGGATGGCCTGGGTGTGGGTCTTGCCACGTGCGCGCTGACGGTCGTAGTAGGTCCGGGAGGAGGGGTCGGACTTGCAGCCGATCGCGGCGAATGCGGCCTGGAACAGGGCGCGTTTGAGGAGCCGGTTGCCGCGGTGGGGTGCGTGCTCGCCTCGGATGGAGGTTCCCGAGGACTTTGTAGCCGGGGCGAGTCCGGCGTAGGAGGCGAGGTGTCCGGCGGTGGGGAAGGTGGTGCCGTCGCCGATCGCGACGATCACGGCTGCTGTGGTCCTGACACCCAGGCCGGGCAGGGACGTCAGGAGGTGGAAAAGAGGGAGGGCCTCCAGCAGGGCGGCGATCTCCTGCTCGGCCTGGCGTCGTTGGGTGTGGGCGGCGGCGAGCTGGGCGGCGAGCCCGGGCACGATCAGCGCGCTGGCTTCGGTGCCTGGAACCACAAGAGTCTGTTCGGCGAGGGCGTCGAAGATCTCGGCGGTGAGGTGGTGGGCCTTGCGCGAGCCGTGGGCCCTGAGCAGGGCCTCGCAGCGGGCACGGCCGAGTTTCTTCAGCCTGGCCGGGGAACCGTGGCGCTGGAGGAGGGCCTGGATGTAGGGGTAGGCCAGCCGCGGGCCGAGGACGCGTTCGAGGGAGGGGTGGATCTGGGAGAGGAGGCCGCGCAGCCGGTTGGTGGTGCGGTTGATCTCGCCGGCCAGGTCGTTGTCGTAGCCGGTGAGCATGGTCAGCTCGGCGAGAGCCTCGTCGTCGCGGTCGATCGCGCGCAGGGTGTGCGGCACGGTGCGGGCGGTGTCGGCGATCACGAACGCGTCGCGGGCGTCGGTCTTGGCCTCGCCGGGGTAGAGGTCGGCGGCGCGGCGCATCGACAGTCCGGGCAGGTAGGCGATCCGGCAGCCGGATGCCAGGGCGGCGGCGATCGGCAGGGCGCCGATGTTGGCGACCTGGTCGACGACGACCAGTACTGTGCCGAATTTCGCGGCCAGCTTCTCGAACAGCTCCCGCAGCTTCGGCTCGGTGTTGGGCAGCCGCCTGTCGTGGACGGTCTTGCCCTGCCCGGTCAGACCGTGAGCGTGGTGAAACTCCTTGCCCAGGTCAAGGCCGAGGAACAGATCTATGTCGACGGTGTCGACCATGCTCGCGTGCCCCTTCGACGTGCACTCGTGCCCGATCCTGGCCGTCCCTGCGGCACCACACGCCGGCAACCACGTTACGCAGACATTCCGTCCCTGAAGAGGTCCGGCGTTGCGCCGGACCGGGCGGTCGTCAGGCCCCTCATCAGCGGTCAAGCGGTGCCCCGAGACCCGGCGGCAACACCCCCCAGGTCATCCCTTCGACAGGGGGCAGACAGCCATACCGGGCCCGGAGGCCAGGCGCCCCATTGCGGGGCCACGAGAAAGGTAACGGGGGGGAAGGCTTCAGTCTGCAGGCCAACGCCAAGACCACCGAGGGAAGCCAACATCCGGACCGGGATGCCCAGCTTTTCCGCTACCTCGACGAACAGGCCGGCGATCACCGGGACGCCGGCCAGCCGGTGATCAGCGTCGACGCCAAGAAGATGGGCTCGTTGGCGACTTCAAGAACAACGGTTGCCAATGGCGGCCTGCGCCTGATCCCATGCCGGTGAACGTCCACGACTGTGGACGCAGCCCGACCTCGGCCATTCCGCCATGCACCGCGCCCTGCGGTGAATGCGTTCGCGCACAATGTTGGTGGGAACGGCGGGTACGGCCGGTACGCGCATGCCGGGGGGTCGTGGCTGGCCCAGCCTTCCGGGGTGGAGGGACTGTCGCGGGGGATGCAGGAGATGACGATCGCGGCTCCAGTGTCTGCTCAGCTATACGAGGTGGCGTACTCGCCCTGGGGCGACGCCTACGGCGAGGGCGCCGACCGGAGTGCGGCGTACCTGGAGGGGAACACCGCCGCGGGCCACACGTTGGTTCCGCAGGCCACGGAGCACCTGCGGTCTGCGCCGCCCGCCGACTGGAGCGCTGGGACACAAGGGAACGACGAGCCGGTGGCCCGACGGGTGTCGGCGACCCCCCAGGGCGCAGCCAGGGACGGTAAGAAGCCGCTGTCTGTTCGGTCTTGAGCGATGGTGCTTGCTCGAACGCGCGGTCGGGTGGCTCGCTTTGGCCCGACCGCCGCAGACGCCGGTCACGGTCACGCGCCGCCCTTCGGCAGCGCCGCGGCGCTGGACGACGATCCGATGCGCGAGGACAGGGCGCCCTTCACGACGGCGAGGCCGGCCGGGATCGCGGCGACCGCGGCGGCCTTGGCGGCGGACAGATCGATGACGCCGGACGCCAGGAGCAGACCGAGGAACGCCTCCAGGTAGGTGGCGATGGTGCGTTCGGCGAGATCCGTGAGGAGCTTCATGGTTTTCCTCCGGGGAGGCAGGTGTGTGCGCGGGGGCCGGGAGCTTTGCCCTGGGTGGTGGGACCGGGGGCCGCATACGGCGACGAGCCGCTTGACCAGTGCGGTGAAGACCGGGGACGGATGCCCTGCCGAGCGAACTTCCGGTTCTACTTGAAGGATGCCTCGCCGGGGGACGGCTCGAACGTCGGCTTCGGGCCCCTACGACGAAGGCCCGCCCAACCCCGTACGGGGCTGAGCGGGCCTCGGCGTGACCGGGACGGGCGTTGACCGGTCGCGCCGGTCCGTCAGGCGGTGGCCACCGCGAACACGTGCAGGATGCCGCCGTTCGTCGTGGCCGGCAGGGTCACGCTCGCGAGCGTCTTGCCCGCCTGGAGCGCGATCGGCGCGGTGGCGAAGACCTCCGTACCCACCGGGTCCTTGCCGCCGCCCTGCACATCACGGTAAGCGGTGTGCACCGCGATCGTGTTGCCGTACGACGGCGACTGCGAACCGCCGCCGAGCGTCCAGTCACTGAAGCCGAGTTGGGCCTGCTGCGTCGTGCCGTCGGTGTACGTGAGCGTCACCGTGCCGCTCGCCGCGCCCTCCGCCGCGCTGCCCAGGAAGCTCAGCTTCGTGGCACCGGCGGCCGACGGCACCGCGAGCACCTGGTCACCCCCGACGACCTCGATGTTGTCGGGGTCACCGGCGGCGGCGCCCGGCCAGGTGAAGTCGAACCCGCCGGAGGAGACGGTGCCGCCGGGGGTCGCACCGGCCGCGGCGAGCGCGGCGGCCGAGTAGCTCCAGCCCTCACCGTCGAAGTTGGCCTGCGGGTTGGTGTCGTCCTCGGAGATGCCGTTGCTGTTGACGTTCCACAGCATGCTGTTCTTCGCGGCGACGGTCACCGACGCGGACGTCTTCGGCAGCACCGCACCGGACGACGACGCGAGCGTCACCGGGATGGTGTAGAAGCCCTCCTTGGTCCCGGCGGACGCCGAGACGGAAACCTTCGCGCTGACCGAACCACCCGCGGGCACCGTGAAGTCACCCTCGGACGGCGTCACCGTGAGACCGGCCGGCGGGTTCGCCGTCCAGTGGACCTTGGTGTCCTGGTCCTGGAGCGTCTGCACCTTGACACTGGTGCCGACGGCGTCACCACCGGGCTCCGCCTTGAGCTGCGCCGGGGTCACCCCGGTGAAGAACTTCACTCCGCCGCCCGGGAACGACGGCGGGGCGTCGGCCTTGGCGCTGCCCCACGAGGTGTCGGGCTTGGCGCCGAGGGTGTAGTCCAGGGTGCCGCCACGGGTGACGAACGAGGCGGGGACCCACGGCTTGTCGGACTTCTTTCCGTCGGTCCTCAGACCCTGGACGTAGATGTTGTCCGCAGACGCCGCGGGGGCGTTGACCGTGATCGTCTTGTGGTTCCCGGTGTGGATCACGGCGTGCGGGAACAGCGGCGCCGAGAGCACCATGTCGGCGCGGCCCGGAACCTGCGGGTACATGCCGAGCGCCGAGAAGACGTACCAGGACGACATGGTCCCGGCGTCGTCGTTGCCGGGGATACCGCCCGGGGTGTTGGTCCACAGCTGGTCCATCTCCGCGCGGACCGTCTCCTGGGTCTTGTACGGCGTGCCCAGGTAGTTGTACAGGTACGGCGCGTTGATGTCGGGCTCGTTGGTCGGGTCGTAGCGCGTGTCGTCCTTGGCCGAGAAGTCGAAGGCGCCGTCCGGGGTGCGGAAGAACGAGTCGAGCCGGGACACGGCCGCGTCGTTGCCGCCCATCGCGCTCGCGAGGCCCGCCACGTCGGAGTAGACCATCCAGGTGTAGCGGGCGCTGGTGCCCTCGACGAACCCGGCGCCGGTGCCCGGCGTGAACGTACCCGCCCAGGTGCCGTCGGACTTCCGGTCGCGGATGTAGCCGCCCTGCGGGGTGGCATTGGGGTCGAAGACGTTGGTCCAGTTGCCGGACCGGTCGAGGAACGTCTTCTCGTTCGCGCGGTCGCCGACCTGGCCGGAGAGCGCGGACAGTGCGTAGTCGGCCGCCGCGTCCTCCAGCGTCTCGGCGGCACCGCCCCAGCAGTGGCAGCCGTCGGCCGGTACGTAGCCGAGCTTCAGGTACTTGTCCAGGGCCGGGCGCTGGCCCACGCACTCGACGTTGCAGCCCGCGCTGTCGGAGTCGTTCGCCGTCGGCACGGTCGCCGCGGTGACCAGCGACTTCAGGGCGCCCTTGACGTCGAAGTCATGGCCGCCGAAGGCATAGACGGAGGCGACCGCCGGGGCCGACGGGTCGCCGGACATCACGCTCGTCTTGCCGTTCTCCAGCAGCCAGCGGTCCCACTCGCCGTCCCGCTGGTTCGCGTAGTTGAACAGGGACTGCGCGTAGTCGCTGCCCGCCCTCGGGTTCAGCAGCGTCATCAACTGCACCTGGGCGCGGTACTGGTCCCAGCCGGAGAAGGTGCCGTACTGCGCCTGCTGCCCCTTGGCCAGCTTGTGCGGCTTGCGGTCGGCGCCCAGGTAGCGGCCGTCGACGTCGCTGGTGAGGGTCGGCTCCAGCATCGAGTGGTAGAGCGCGGTGTAGAAGGTGGAGCGCTGGTCGTCGCTGCCGCCGCTCACCTCGATCTTGCCCAGCTCCCGCTGCCAGGCCGCCGCCGCCTGGGACTTGACGGAGTCGAAGGACTTGGCCGGCGGGTTCTCCGCGCGGAGGTTGGCCTCCGCGTTCTGCGCGCTGACGTAGGAGATGGCCACCTTCGCCTGCACGCCGGTGGTGCCCGCCGGGAAGGTGACGTACGCGCCCGAGCCCTTGCCGGCCACCGGGTTGCCGGACGAGCTGAAGCCCGTACCGCCCTTCGCGGAGGTGGAGTCCGGCTGGAGGGTCCCGTCCGTCCAGGTGCCCACCTTGGCGAACGGCTTGTCGAAGTGCGCCGTGAAGTACAGCGTGTAGAGGTCCTTGCGGTTGTTCGCGCTCTGCGGACCGCAGAAGTTGCCCGCGCTGACCGAACCGGTCACGGTCCGCTCGGCGGCGTTCACCTGGACGTCGGCCGCGGTGCTGCCGCTCTCCGAGTTGGACGTGCGGAACAGCATGCTGGCGGGCTTGTCCGCGGGGAAGCCGAACTGACCCGTGCCGGTACGCGGGGTGGCCGTCAGGTCGGCGGAGGCGCCGCTGTCCAGCCGCACCTTGTAGGAGCCCGCCGACGCCGTCTCGTTCGCGTGCGAGAAGGTGCCGGCGTACTTGGCGTCGGTGGTGTCGGCCGTGGGGGAGGAGTCGACGTCGCCCACGTACGGCATGATCGGGATGTCGCCGTTGGCCCCGGAGCAGCCGACGCCGTTGAGGTGCGTCAGGCTGAAGCCGCGGATCTTCGTCGCGTTGTACTGGTAACCGCCCGGAGCAGGCGTCGAGACCTGGTTGCCGCGGGAGTTCTGCGGGCTCCAGGCCAGCATGCCGAACGGCTGGACGGCGCCGGGGTAGGTGTTGCCCGCGTTGGCCGAGCCGATCAACGGGTTGACGTAGGAGACCGGATCCTCGACCGCGTCCCGGCCCGCCGCGGCCGAGGCGGGTGTGGCGGTCGCGGCCATCGCCAGGGCCGCGACGGCGGCCGCAGCGACGGAGGCGAGGGCTCGCCGTCTGGGACGAGCCCGGCCCTCCACTTGAG
This sequence comes from Streptomyces sp. NPDC001270, assembly GCF_042896695.1. Taxonomy (NCBI): domain Bacteria; kingdom Bacillati; phylum Actinomycetota; class Actinomycetes; order Kitasatosporales; family Streptomycetaceae; genus Streptomyces; species Streptomyces sp. NPDC001270. The sequence goes on from NZ_JBIAXM010000038.1 coordinate 6,756, forward strand.
TCTGACGCACCAGTGAGCCTGACACCGCTCCTGCCCTTCGTGTCTGAGGGAAGCTCAGGGCACGCCGATGACGGGCGTGCTCGTTCTCCCACGCGGAAGTGTGCTGACATCGTTGTCAGTTCTCGGTTCTGCTACAGACAACGTTGTCAAGGAACGCGAGGATGCTCCCCCTGTATGCGGGCGGTGTCAAGAGTCGGGGAAGTCGGGGCCGCCGGTGGTGGGGTGGTGGGAGGGTCGCCAAGTGGGGTCCCGCGCCGGTGGTGTGAAGGGGTGTCGGTTGCGTGGGTGGTGTGACGGGTTGTGGTCACGCCGGTGGGTGGCCGCCCGTTCGCGGCCGGAACGGGCGGGGGTGTGGTCGTGCGGTGGCCGCCCGTCCTCGGCGGTTCTCGGCCGGGGTGGGTGTGGTTGTGCGGGTGGCCGCCCGTCCTCGGCCGGGACGGGTGCGGTTGTGTGGGTGGGCGGGCAGCACGGCACCCCCGCCCGGGGTGGGCGGGGGTGCGGTCGCGGAGGGGGCGGTGCTGCTCAGTACCAGCCGTGGGACTGCCAGAACTTCCAGGCCCCGACCGGGCTGCCGTAGCGGGAGTTCATGTAGTTCAGGCCCCACTTGATCTGGGTGGCCGGGTTGGTCTTCCAGTCGGAGCCCGCGGACGACATCTTGGAGCCCGGCAGCGCCTGGACCAGGCCGTAGGCGCCGGAGGACCGGTTGGTGGCGGAGATGTTCCAGCCGCTCTCACGCGAGACGATCTTGTTGAACGCGTCCCACTGCGCGGAGTCCGGGATCATCTTCTTCGCGATCGCCTGAGCGGGAAGGCCCGACGTGGTGGCGGCCTGTGCGGGCGTCGAGGCCAGCGCCATGCTGGTGGTGGCGGCGGCCACGGCGGCGACCACGATGGCCTTCTTGGGGGTGGCGATGCGGCGGATGAGGGAGACGGACACGTAGAACCTCTTGCGTCGGGGACAGGGGTCGCTCCGTACGGCGCGGGCCCGGCCGTTTCCGGCGGTGGGGCGTACGTCGGTGCCGTGACCCGGGAAGGTGCGTCGGCGCCTGGCGACGGACCCAGAGAAGCAGGCCCGGATTGGGTAGGCAATGACCTCTTTTACTAGTTGTGGCCGAATTAGCGGGAATGGCGGGATGTGTGATCCGGCTCGCACCGTGCAGGTCAGTGGGGGTGCGTTGGTGAACAAATCGGACGGATGAGGCTACTATCCGGCTTCGTAAGTGATCCACGTCATGTGGGGTGCCTCACGCGCCGCCCGTGCGGAGCGCACCCGTCGTGTACGGACCGCGTACGGGCGGTCACCCGGAGGTCATCGATCCGGGGCGTCGAAGGTGACCGGGGTCTCGAAGGCGGCCCGCCGGGTGGCCCGGCGCAGCGCGCGCAGCAGCGCCGGGCCGAGGGCGAGGGTCAGTACCACCGTGCAGACGGCCCGGCCCAGGTCCCAGCCCAGCGAGGTCGCCAGGCAGTAGGCGACGAACCGGGCCAGGTTGGCGGGGACCGCGGCCCGCGGGTCGAAGGCGATGTTCGAGGCCAGGGCGCCCATGAAGGGCCAGCCCGCGAGGTTCATGACCGTTCCGTAGGCGAACGCGGCGAGGAAGCCGTAACCGGCGAGCAGGACGAGTTCACCGCGCCCGCGCAGCCGGTCCGGGCCCGGCAGCAGGCCCGCGCCCATGGCGAACCAGCCCATCGCCAGCATCTGGAACGGCATCCACGGCCCCACCCCGCCGGTGAGCAGCGCGGACGCGAACATCGTGAGCGAGCCCAGCACGAAGCCGAAGCCGGGACCGAGGACGCGCCCGCTGAGCACCATCAGGAAGAACATGGGCTCGATCCCGGCCGTGCCCGCGCCGATCGGCCGCAGCGCCGCCCCGGTCGCGGCCAGCACGCCCAGCATGGCCACCGCCTTCGGCCCGAGACCCGACTCGGAGATCGCCGCGGCGACCACCGCGAGCAGCAGCACCAGCAGCCCCGCGAACAGCCATGGCGCGTCCTGTGCGTGGGCGCTGATCCGGGAGGCGGGCGGTGCGAGGAAGGGCCAGCCGAAGGCGACCACGCCGACCGCGCCGACCAGGACGAGCGCGGCGGCGGACCGGGGTCCGAGCCGGACGGCACGGGCCTGGGGGGTCGCCGGAGCCGACGGCGATGGTGATGGCGACGGTGACGGCGACCGGGGCGTGGCGGCGTTCGGCCGTGGTGGCCGGTCCGTGGGGTGGTCGGTCATGTCAGGGCCTCCCGTATCTGGGCGACCGTGAGCCATTCCTGCGGGGCGAGGATCTTGGTGACCTGCGGGGCGAAGGACGGTGAGGAGACCACGATGCCGGCGGTCGGGCCGTCGGCGATCACCTCCCCGTCGGCGAGCAGTACCACCCGGTGCGCCAGCTCGGCGGCCAGCTCCACGTCGTGTGTGGCCAGGACGACGGCGTGCCCCTCTTCGGCGAGTCCGCGCACCAGCGCGACCAGGCGGGCCTTGGCCGCGTAGTCGAGGCCGCGGGTCGGCTCGTCCAGCAGGAGCAGCGGCGGGCGGGCGGCCAGGACCACGGCCAGCGCGAGCGCCAGCCGCTGTCCCTCGGAGAGGTCGCGTGGATGGGTGTCGTCGGTGATGCCCGGCAGCAGTGCGGACACCAGCGCACGGCAGGTTCCCGGTGCGGCGCCCGCGTCCTGGTCGGCGGCGGCGCACTCGGCGCCGACCGTGTCCGCGTACAGCAGGTCGCGCGGCTCCTGCGGGACCAGGCCGACCCGGCGGACCAGTTCACGGGGCGGGGTGCGGTGCGGGACGGCACCGCCGGCCCGGACGCTGCCCGCGGTCGGCGCGACCAGCCCGACCAGGGAGCCGAGCAGCGTGGACTTCCCGGCGCCGTTGCGGCCCATCAGGGCGACGATCTCCCCGGGCCGGACGTCGAGGTCGACCTGCCGCAAGGCGTCGATCCGCCCGCGCCGCACCGCCAGCGCCCGTACCTCGGCGACGGGTACCTCGGCGACGCGTACCGGACCGGTGCCGTCGGCGTCCCGAAGGGGTGCGGGGGACCGTCCGGCCGGCCACGACGGCGCCGCGGCCGGGCGACGGCGCATCAGGGCCCGGCCGACCGAGCGCCGCACCCGACCCGGCGTCCGCGTACGCCCGCCAGTACCCCGGCCGGACCCGGGAGCGGGCGGGCTCACCGAGGCGTCGTCGGCATCAGGGGCAGGGACGGGGGCGGCAGGGGCCGGTGTCGGTGTCGGGCCCGGGGGTGAGTCCGGGCCCGCGTCCGGGCCGGGGCCCGGGTCCGGGGACGGGTGGGAAGGGGAAGGGGTGTGACCGGCGAGGCGGGTGCGCAGGGGGGCCGCCCTGCGGCGGGCGTCCCGTACGGTCAGGGGGAGCGGGCTCCAGTCGGCCAGCCGGCCCAGGTCCACCACCGGCGGGTACACCGGCGAGACGGCCATCACCTCGGCCGGGGCGCCGAGCACGGGCGCGGCGCCCGGCGCGGGCAGCAGCAGCACCTGGTCGGCGTACTGGATCACCCGCTCCAGCCGGTGCTCGGCCAGCAGGACCGTCGTGCCCAGATCGTGGACCAGCCGCTGGAGCACCGCGAGGACCTCCTCCGCGGCGGCCGGGTCCAGCGCCGACGTCGGCTCGTCGAGGACCAGCACCCGGGGGTGCGGGGTGAGCACCGAGCCGATCGCGACCCGCTGCTGCTGGCCGCCGGAGAGGGTGGCGATGGGCCTCTCCCGCAGATCGGCCAGCCCGAGCAGGTCCAGGGTCTCCTCCACCCGCCGTCGCATCACGGCCGGGGCGAGCCCCAACGACTCCATCCCGTAGGCGAGTTCGTCCTCCACCGTGTCCGTCACGAAGTGCGCGAGCGGGTCCTGGCCCACCGTGCCGACGACGTCGGCGAGTTCGCGCGGCTTGTGGGTACGGGTGTCCCGGCCCGCGACCGTGACCCGGCCGCGCAGGGTGCCGCCGGTGAAGTGCGGGACGAGGCCGCCCACCGCGCCCAGCACCGTCGACTTGCCGACGCCGGACCGGCCGACGAGCAGCACCAGCTCACCCTCCGGCACCTCGAAGTCCACGCCTCGGACGGCCGGTTCGACGGCACCGGCGTACGTCACGCTGACGTCCTCGAAGCGGATCACGAGGGCTCCTCGGGGATCACGACGGCTCCTGCGGGGATCACGACGGCTCCTTGGGGACCACCAGGGCGGGCAGCAGCGCGAGGAGTACGGCCGCCGCCGGCCACAGGGGCAGCGCGGGCGCGGTGAGCGGGACGACCCCCGGATCGAGGGCGGCCGGGTCGCGGGCCGCGGCGAGGGCGAGCAGCGCGGCGACGGCGGCACCGGACCCGGCGACCAGCCAGGCGCGGGCGTTCCACGGGTCGGGGCGGTACCGGGTGCGCGGCGAGCGCCGGCCGCCCAGCCGCAGCCCCGCGAGGGCGGCGACGGCCCCGGCGAGCAGCACCGGCAGCCCGTAGCCGCCGCCCGCGGCGGTGAGCAGCCCGTACGTTCCCGCGCAGACGCCGAGCAGACCGCCCAGGGTCAGCCCGGCGGTGGTACGGCGGACGGCGACGGGCACGTCGGCGGTACGGCCGTAACCGCGCGCGTCCATCGAGGCGGCGAGCGCGACGGAATGTTCCAGGGCGCCCTCCAGGACCGGCAGGCCCACCTGGAGCAGCCCCCGCACACCGCGGTCCGGGCGGCCCCGCAGCCGGCGGGCGGCCCGCAGCCGCTGTACGTCGCTGATCAGGTTCGGCGCGAAGGTCAGCGCGACGACCACGGCCACGCCGATCTCGTACAGGGCGCCCGGCAGGGACTTGAGCAGCCGGGCCGGGTTGGCGAGGGCGTTGGCCGCGCCCACGCAGATCAGCAGCGTGGCCAGTTTCAGGCCGTCGTAGAACGCGTAGACCAGCGACTCGGCGGTGACCCGGCCGCCCAGCCGGATGCCCTGCGCCCAGTGCGGGAGCGGGACTTCGGGGAGGGTGAGGAGGACGTGCGTGCCGGGGATGGGGGAGCCGAGGACCACCGCGAAGACCAGGCGGACGACCAGCACGGCGAGCGCGAGCTTGGCGAACGCCGTGTAGGAGCGGGCCCAGGGGGCGGTGCTGCGATGGGTGGCCACCACATAGCCCGCCGCCGCGACGAGCAGCCCGAGCAGCAGTGGATTGCTGGTCCGGCTGGCTGCGACCCCGAGCCCGATCGCCCAGCCCCACCAGGCCCCGGGGTGCACGACCGTCCGGGGCCGCCGCACCGTGCCGCCCGCGCGGGCCGGCCCCTTGGCGGCTGTGGCGCGCCCGTTGCCGCCGCCGTGCGGGGTGCCTGTGCCGTGAGCGTGGCCGGCGCCGCTGACGCCGCCCGCGCGGGGTGCGGGCCCGTGACCGGTGCCGTCGGGCGCGGCCGTGCTGCCGGTGCCGTCCGTCCCGTTCCCGGAGCCCGTCCCGTCGTCGGTGTTCGTCTCGTTCGTCTCGTTCGTCTCGTTCGTCCCGTCCGGACCGGCGTGGGCAGCGGGCGGCGACGGCTCGTGGTCGTGGCCCTCACGCATGGCGGTGCCTACGCATCCCGGCGCCGTCGGGCCTGCCAGAGTGCCGCCGCGCCCAGCAGGACGACCGCCGCCCCACCCGCCCACAGGCCGAGCGACGGCCCGTTGCCGCCGTCCTCGCCCGCCGTCGGCCGCTTCGCGGCGCTCGTCGGCTTGTCGTCCGTGGCCGCCACCTGCTCGCCGCAGCCCTTCTCCGGGTAGCCGGCGATGGCGCACAGCAGGGCGTTGGAGTCGTAGCGCAGCGGTCCGGCGACCGCCGCCAGGGCCTCGGCCGTCGTCGCGTCGGGTGCCAGTACCGCGCAGGCGGTCCGCGCCTTCGGCGGTGTCTCGGCGCCGGGCGCGTCCGCCGCCGTACCGAAGTCGATGACCAGTGCCACCCGCTTGTGGCCCGCCCGCGCGGGCGTGTGCGCGCAGATCTCGGCGAAGCGGGCCGTGCCGCGCGGATACGTCGCGTCGGCGGAGTCCTCGCTCACCGCGAACCGGAAGCCCTGGACGGCGCCGTCGGCGGGTCGGGCCAGCGACGGACCCTCGGTGGCGTACGTCCACCGGTCGCCCGCGCGGTCCCAGAAGGACCAGTAGCGGTAGCCGACGGCCTGCGCCTGGCCCGCGCCGCCCCAGCACAGGAGCGCGGCCAGCAGCAGGAGCACACCGCGGCGCGGCCCGGTCACAGGTGCTGCTGCTTCCTGCGGCCGCTGAGCAGGAAGCCGATGCCGACGCCCGCGACCAGACCGGTGCCGATGATCCACCAGACGCTGGTGCCCGAGCCGCCGTCGTCCTTCCGGTCCGACGGGTCCGAGCCGTCGCCCGATGTCGCCTGCCCGGCCGCCTGCGGTGCCGGGCCGGTCGCGCCCAGCGCCCGCACCAGGTCCGTACCGCCGAAGTCGCGCGGGTCCGTGCCGGTCGCGTGCGCCGCGAAGATCAACTGCGCGTACGCGGCCGGTCCGCTCTGCTTCGCCCAGGCCGCCGCGTTCTTCTCCAGCCAGGCCAGCGGCTTCGCGGCCCGGTCCGGCCCGCCCTGCGCGGCGAGCGCGACCACCGCGTCGGCGGTGTTGCCGTAGTCGGGCTGTTCGGGGGCGCCCGCGAGGGCGGAGGTGAGGTGGCCGTCCTCGGTGACCGCACGGGTGAGGTAGGCGGCGCCATCGGCCGCGGCCTGCTCGGGGGTGGGCTTCCCGGTGGCGGCGCAGCTCGTGCCGGGCGCCCCGCTCGAAGCGTCGCCCGCTCCGGCCGCCTTCGCGGCGAGGCCCGCGCCCAGCACGCCCAGCACGGCCGCCGCGGTGGCGTCCGCGTTGGCCGTCAACGCGCCCTTCTTGTCCGGCTGGTAGGCGAAGGCGCCTGCGTCGTCGCCGGAGCAGGGCAGGGCCAGTGCCAGCAGCGCGTCGTACGGCGACCGGCCGTCCTTGACCACTGCCGCGGGCCGTTCACCGGCCGCCGCGAGCGCGCCGACGACGACGCCCGTGGAGTTCGCGTCGCTCGCGCCGCCCGGCGCGTACCCCCAGCCGCCGTCCTTGTTCTGCACCGACTTCAGCCAGGTCACGGCCTTGCCGACGGCGCTGTCGTGGCCGCCGGTCGCGGTCAGGGCCTGGACGGCGGCGGCCGTGCTGTTGGTGTCGACCGGCACCTTGGCGTCACAGGCCCGCCCCGGATCGGCGCGGAACGCGGCGAACGCCCCGTCCGCGCACTGCTGTCCGGCCAGCCAGTCCACGGCCTTGGCAGCGGGCGTCACGGACACGGTGCGCTGGGCGAGCAGCGCCAGCGACTGGCGCCAGACGCCGTCGAACTTCGGATCAGCGTCGCCGTACAGGCCGGACGGGAGCACCGTCGACGGGGACGGCGAAGGGCTCGCGGCCAGGGCGGGTGACGCGGCGGCGAGCACGCCGACGGCGGCCAGGACCGCTGCGCTGCGGCGGACGTTCATGCTCGGCGGGTGCCTCTCTTCGCGGGTCGGTTCGCGAGGAAGCCGGGCAGCACGGGACACCCCGGGCGGCTCGGCCCCGTAAACCTCGACGGTGCCGTGCGCGGGCGGCTGCCGACGCACCTGAGCCGGTCACGTTCCGTCCGGGGCAGTCCGGCTCACCGGGCCTCGACGGCCGGTTCACGGTTGCGGGTCAGCGCCGGAATTGCACCGGCTTCCCCCCGTACGGGTGTGATGACGACCCAGTCACTCTACCGGCCCACCTCCAGGCCCCCGAGGGGTGGCCGTGACAGAGGGCCGTGCGGTGGGGCGAAGAGGGGTACGGGGTGCGGGAATGCGGTCCGGGAAAACGGCCCGGTCACGTCGTCCGGAAGCGGCCCGGGAATGCGGTCCCGGAATGCGGTCCCGGAATGCGGTCCGGTCGCGCGGTCCGGGGAAGCGATCCCGGCACGCGATCCGGGGAAGTGCCCCCGTCACATGGCCCGGTCAGGCCGTCCGGTCACGCCGTCCGGACGTACCTCAGCGGGTCGGTGCCCGGCACCGGTTCGGCCCGGCCCTGCTTCACCAGGCGGCGCAGATGCGCCTCGGCCTCCGCGACGGCGATGTTCCGGGAGGGGTGCGGGATCTGGGGCCAGGGCCGGTTCCACTCCATCCGCTCGGCCAACTGCCAGGGCGTGAGCGGTTCGACGAGCTGGGTCAGCAGGCCGGCCAGCCGCTCCTCGTGATGCGCGAGCAACTCCGCCACGCGGGCGGATCCGCCGGTGAACGCGTACTGGTGGGCCGGCAGCACCTCGGCGGGGGCCAGGCGGCCGATGCGCTCCAGGGAGTCGAGGTAGTCGCCGAGCGGGTCGATGGCCTCCGCCAGGTTCTCGGCTCCGTTCCGGCCGGTGGTGTTCCCCTGGGTGGAGGGGTCCTCGTACAGGCCGATGTGCGGGGTGATCTTCGGGAGCAGGTGGTCGCCGGAGAACAGCCGGCCGTGTCCCGGCAGCCCGGCGGGGTGCTCCTCCTCCAGGTGCAGACAGACGTGACCGGGCGTGTGCCCCGGCGTCCAGACGGCGCGCAGCCGGCGGCCGGGCAGGTCCAGGAGGTCGCCGGGGACGATCTCGCGGTCCGGGAGGGCGGGCGGACGCCGTTGCAGGGCGCCCGGTGTGCGCAGGACGGCCAGGTGTTCCTCCGGGGCGCCGGTCGCGGTGAGTTTGGCGCGCATGTAGTCGAGCCAGCGCTCGGGGCGGGCCTCGCGGTTGCGCCGTACCACCGCGGTGTCGGCCGCGTGCATCGCCACCCACGCGCCGGACGCCTCGCGCACCTGGCCGGACAGTCCGTGGTGGTCGGGGTGGTGGTGGGTGATGACGACCCCGTGGAGCTCCGCCACCGAGGTGCCGCAGGCCGACAGGCCGGACGTCAGTGTGTCCCACGACGCCGGGTCGTCCCAGCCGGTGTCGACCAGTACCGGGCCCCGGTCGGTGTCCACGACGTACACCAGCGTGTGGCCGAGCGGGTTGTCCGGTATCGGCACCGCCACGGACCGCACACCGCCGCCGTGATCGAACGTCTCCACCATCATGGCCTCCCCGGCCCACTATAACTAGAACCGGTTTCATCGGTTGCCCCGGGCGCCCGCCGATTCCGGAAGCCGGTGGCCGCGCGCCGGGCGCGGTGCGGACGGGGGCCGGTCGAGCCGGTGGTGCGGGCGGGGTTCCGGCCGGGCCGGTGGTGTCCTGCCGTGGACTAGTTCGAGGAGACCTGGTATCCGTTTCTGATACAGCGTCAGAAATCGTGCCGCAGGAGGCAGTCGGCCATGACCGAGCTCGTGGAACACGGACAGCTGTTCATCGGCGGGGAGTTGACCGATCCCCTGGGCGGGGACGTCATCGAGGTGATCTCCCCGCACACCGAAGAGGTCATCGGCCGCGTCCCGCACGCCTCGCCGGCCGATGTGGACCGGGCCGTCGCCGTCGCCCGGACCGCGTTCGACCAGGGCCCCTGGCCGCGGATGAGCCTCGACGAGCGGATCGCGGTCGTCACCCGTATCAAGGACGGCATCGCCGTCCGGCACGAGGAGATCGCCCGGGTGATCTCCTCCGAGAACGGGTCGCCGTACTCGTGGAGCGTCCTCGCGCAGGCGCTCGGCGCGATGATGGTGTGGGACTCGGCGATCACCGTCGCCCGCGGCCACACGTACGAGGAGACCCGCGACGGGGCGCTCGGGAAGATCATGGTGCGGCGCGAGCCGGTCGGGGTGGTCGCCGCCGTGGTCCCCTGGAACGTCCCGCAGTTCGTCGCCGCCGCCAAGCTCGCGCCCGCCCTGCTGGCCGGCTGCACGGTGATCCTCAAGCCGTCCCCCGAGTCACCGCTGGACGCCTACCTCCTCGGCCAGATCGCCCGTGAGGCCGGGCTGCCCGACGGCGTGCTGTCGATCCTGCCCGCCGACCGCGAGGTCAGCGAGTACCTGGTCGGCCACCCCGGCGTCGACAAGGTCTCCTTCACCGGCTCGGTGGCGGCGGGCAAGCGGGTCATGGAGGTGGCCGCGCGCCACCTCACCCGGGTCACCCTGGAACTCGGCGGCAAGTCGGCGGCGGTCGTGCTGCCGGACGCGGACGTCGAGACCGCGGTCGCGGGCATTGTCCCGGCGGCCTGGATGAACAACGGCCAGGCGTGCGTGGCCCAGACCCGCATCCTGCTGCCCCGGTCCCGCTACGACGAGTTCGCGGACGCCTTCGCGCAGGCCGCGAGCGCGCTCACGGTCGGCGACCCGCTGGACGCGGCCACCCAGGTCGGCCCGCTGGTCGCCCGGCGCCAGCAGCAGCGCAACCTCGACTACATCCGCATCGGCCAGGAGGAGGGCGCCAAGATCCTCACCGGTGGCGGCCGTCCTGCGGGCCTGGAGCGCGGTTGGTACGTCGAGCCCACCCTCTTCGGCGACGTCGACAACTCGATGCGGATCGCCCGGGAGGAGATCTTCGGACCGGTCATCTGCCTGCTGCCGTACGGCGACGAGTCCGAGGCGCTGAAGATCGCCAACGACTCCGACTACGGGCTGTCCGGCAGCGTGTGGACGGCCGACGCCGGGCACGGGGTCGAGATCGCCCGGCAGGTACGCACCGGCACCTATTCGGTGAACACCTTCAGCCTGGACATGCTCGGCCCGTTCGGCGGCTACAAGAACTCCGGTCTGGGCCGGGAGTTCGGGCCCGAGGGGTACGACGCGTACCTGGAGCACAAGATGATCCACCTGCCGGCGAGCTGGGAGGCGTAGGCGATGGGCGACCGCTGGCACATCGAGGTCGACCGCTCCGTCTGCATCGGCTCGGCCCAGTGCGTCCACCACGCCCCCGACGGCTTCCGCCTCGACCCAGGGCGCCAGTCCCGGCCCGTCGAGGCGGACACCGACGCGAATGAGCAGGTGCTGGCGGCGGCGGAGAGCTGCCCCGTGGAGGCCATCGTGATCACGCTGGCGGCGGGCGGGGAGCCGGTATTCCCACCCGAAGAGTAAAATCTCCCGTTTAGGGGTTTTATGTCACGCTTCGGGAGTCTTATCCTGGTGATGGCCTACGAGGCGAGTGAGGGAGTTCGACCGGAGTAGCCGACTCGGGCGAGACGCGCAAGCATCCGCCGGGGCCGACGTCGACGGTAGGGCTGAGAGGCCGGAAGGCAGTGGTTGGGCCGGAAGGCGACCTCCAATACCTGATCCGGGCAATACCGGCGAAGGGAACCCGTCTCGTAGGTTTCCGTCTGCTCCGGCCGTCTCCGGCCCGGTGTCACTTCCGCCCCTGGGGAGCCTGCTGCGCCTCCGGGGCCGTCAGGTCGATCAGCCGGCACACCGTCTCGATGTCGATCTTGACCTGGGCGATGGAGGCGCGGCCCGACAGCCAGGTGATCAGGGCCGAGTGCCAGGTGTGCTCGATGACGCGGACCGCGGACAACTGCTCCAGGGTCGGGTTCTCCAGGCCCATCGCGTCCAGCACGAGCGCCGTGGTCTGCCGGGACACCTGGTCGACCTCGGGGCTCACGCTGCGGTCCGCGAAGGTCAGGGCGCGCACCATGGCGTCGGCCAGGTGCGGCTCGCGCTGGAGGGCGCGGAAGGCCCGCATCAGCGTCTCGGCGACCCGCTCGGCCGCCGTCTCGCCCAGCGGGGGCTTGCGGCCCAGCGTGCCGTGCAGGTGCTCCAGCTGGTCCTGCATGGTGGCGACCAGCAGATGCACCTTGGACGGGAAGTACCGGTACAGCGTGCCGAGCGCCACCTGGGAGGACTCGGCCACCTCCCGCATCTGCACCGCGTCGAAGCCGCCCCGGCTGGCCAGCTGCGCGCTCGCGTGCAGGATCCGGCGGCGGCGGGCCTCCTGCCGCTCCGTGAGGGGCGACGAGGCCGGCTGCCTCGATGGGGCGGCGCTGGCGGCCGCCTTGGCTTGCGCTGGCATGGGTCCCGCTCCGTGACGGTCGGTGAAGGCTGGTGATCGCACAGCATGGTAGGGGCGGGCCGTGGCGTGAATCACCCGATCCAGTGCTCACGGCACCCCTACTTGCCGGTAGATTCAGAGCCTCTTGAACGATCAAGTCTGGAACTTGTTCTAGATTAGCGTCCCGGCGTAATCTCGCGGGACAGCGCAGGGAGAGGGGGGCCGGGAGTGACCGCTGAGGCCAGGGGCGCGGGGGCGGAAGACGGTCCCGCAGCCGGTGCGGAGCCCGCCCCGACCGAGCGGGGCCGAGGAGCCGGGGGCGGGGCGGAGGGGCCGTTGCGCATCGCGCTGCTCACCTACAAAGGGAACCCGTTCTGCGGCGGACAGGGCGTCTACGTCCGCCACCTCTCCCGCGAACTGGCCCGCCTCGGCCACCGGGTCGAGGTCATCGGCTCCCAGCCCTACCCCGTCCTCGACGAGGGCCACCCCGGACTCACCCTGACCGAGCTGCCCAGCCTCGACCTCTACCGCCAGCCGGACCCCTTCCGCACCCCCCGGCGGGACGAGTACCGGGACTGGATCGACGCCCTCGAAGTCGGCACGATGTGGACCGGCGGCTTCCCCGAACCGCTCACCTTCTCGCTCCGCGCCCGCCGCCGACTGCGCGCCCGCCGGGGCGAGTTCGACGTCGTGCACGACAACCAGACGCTCGGCTACGGGCTGCTGGGCGACCTCGGCGCCCCCCTGGTCACCACCGTCCACCACCCCATCACCGTGGACCGGCAGGTGGAGCTGGACGCCGCCGACGGATGGCGCCGCCGCGCCTCGGTGCGCCGCTGGTACGGCTTCACCCGCATGCAGAAGCGGGTCGCCCGCCGCCTGCCGTCGATCCTCACCGTCTCCGGCACCTCCCGTCAGGAGATCGTCGACCACCTCGGGGTGCGCGACGACCGCATCCACGTCGTCCACATCGGCGCCGACACCGACCTGTTCGCGCCGGATCCGGCCGTGCCCGTGGTACCGGGCCGGATCGTGACCACGTCCAGCGCCGACGTGCCGCTCAAGGGCCTCGTCTTCCTCGTCGAGGCGCTGGCGAAGGTGCGGACCGAGCACCCCGGCGTGCACCTCGTCGTCGTCGGCAGACGGGCCGAGGCCGGACCGGTCGCCCAGGCCGTCGAGCGGTACGGCCTTGAGGGCGCCGTCGAGTTCGTGAAGGGTGTCACGGACGCCGAACTCGTCGACCTGATCCGCTCCGCCGAGGTGGCCTGCGTGCCCTCGCTGTACGAGGGCTTCTCGCTGCCCGCCGCCGAGGCCATGGCCACCGGCACCCCGCTGCTCGCCACCACCGGCGGTGCGATCCCCGAGGTGGCCGGCCGGGACGGGGAGACCTGCCTGGCCGTACCGCCCGGCGACGCGGGGGCGCTGGCCGCCGGGCTGAACCGGCTCCTCGGCGACCCGGAGCTGCGCACCCGGCTCGGCCGCGCGGGCCGCGAACGGGTCCTGCGCCACTTCACCTGGGCCCGGGCCGCTGAAGGAACGGTTGCCCACTACCGCGAGTCCATCGCCCGCGCCGGCGGCACACCGGCCACCCGGGCGGGTTCGCGGCGCGGTCGCCCGGAGCTTGCACCGTCCGACGGCGGCCCGGCCCGGCCCGCCGAGCGCGCCGGGAGCCCGTCGTCCGGCCGGGGGACGGACCCGTCGCCCGCCCGCGCCGCGACCCCACCCGGGAGCGCGGCCGGATCCCTCCCGGCTGCCGTGGCCGCGGCCCACCCGGCCGCCGAGGCCCCGCCCCGCGCCGAGCCGGCGGACGGGGCCGCCGCGGGTGTCACGGACGGGGGCGCCGGCCCGTCGGCCGGTCGGGCCGGGGCCGAGCCGGGGGCGGCCGGCCGTGCCGTCGTGTCCGGCGCCGCCGTCGTATCCGCTACCACCGCAGGCACCGACGCCGACCCCAACCGTGAAAGCAGGGCCACGTGCTGACCGTCGACTTCACCCGGTTCCCGCTCGCCCCGGGCGACCGCGTCCTGGACCTCGGCTGCGGAGCCGGCCGGCACGCCTTCGAGTGCTACCGGCGGGGCGCGCGGGTCGTGGCGCTGGACCGCAACGGCGAGGAGATCCGCGAGGTCGCCCAGTGGTTCGCGGCCATGCGGGAGGCGGGCGAGGCGCCCGCGGGCGCCACCGCCACGGCGATGGAGGGCGACGCCCTCGCGCTGCCCTTCCCCGACGAGTCCTTCGACGTCGTCATCATCTCCGAGGTGATGGAGCACATCCCTGACGACAAGGGCGTACTCGCCGAGATGACGCGGGTGCTCAAGCCCGGCGGCCGCATCGCGGTCACCGTGCCGCGCTACGGGCCCGAGAAGGTCTGCTGGGCGCTGTCCGACGCCTACCACGAGGTCGAGGGCGGCCACATCCGCATCTACCGCGCCGACGAACTGCTCGCGAAGATCCGCGGCGCGGGCCTCACCCCGTACGGCACCCACCACGCCCACGCCCTGCACTCCCCGTACTGGTGGCTGAAGTGCGCCTTCGGCGTCGACAACGACAAGGCGCTGCCGGTGCAGGCGTACCACAAGCTGCTGGTCTGGGACATCATGAAGAAACCGCTCGCCACCCGGGTCGCGGAACGGGCGCTGAACCCGGTGCTCGGCAAGAGCTTCGTGGCCTACGCGACCAAGCCCCACCTCCCCGGCGTGCCCGGGGTGCCCGAGGACACCGAGGTCACCGAGGCGGCCACCCGGTGACCACGCCCCGGACAGAACACCTCGTCCTGCCCGGGGTCCTCACCGCCGAGCAGGCCGCCGCGACCGTGCGCGGGCTGCTCGCCGTGCAACGGGAGGACGGCGCGATCCCCTGGTTCCGCGGCCACCACCTCGACCCGTGGGACCACACCGAGACCGCCATGGCGCTCGACGCGGCGGGCGAGCACGCGGCGGCGGAGCGCGCGTACGCCTGGCTGGCACGCCACCAGAACGACGACGGCTCCTGGTACGCGGCCTACGCGGACGGAGCGCACGACGACGTCACGGACCGCGGGCGCGAGTCCAACTTCGTGGCGTACATAGCCGTCGGCGTCTGGCACCACTACCTCGCCACCGGCGACGACACCTTCCTCGACCGCATGTGGCCGTCCGTGTACGCGGCGGTGGAGTGGGTGCTGCGGCTGCAACGGCCCGGCGGGCAGATCGGCTGGCGGCGCGCGGACGACGGCACCGCCACCACCGACGCGCTGCTCACCGGCAGTTCCTCCGTCCACCACGCGCTGCGCTGCGCGCTCGCCATCGCCGAGCAGCGCGAGGAGTCCCAACCCGACTGGGAGTTGGCCCTCGGCGCGCTGCGCCACGCGATACGCCGCCACCCGGAGCGGTTCCTCGACAAGAGCCGCTACTCGATGGACTGGTACTACCCGGTCCTCGGCGGCGCGCTGCCGACGGCGGAGGCCCAGTCCCGCATGGCGGAGGGCTGGGACCGTTTCGTCGTGCCCGGCCTCGGTGTCCGCTGTGTGGTGCCCAACCCCTGGGTCACCGGCGGCGAGTCCGCCGAACTCGCGCTGACCCTGTGGGCGATGGGCGAGTCCGACCGCGCCCTGGAGATCCTCCGGTCCATCCAGCACCTGCGCGACACGGCCTCCGGCCTGTACTGGACCGGCTACGTCTTCGACGACGACACCGTCTGGCCCCGCGAACTCACCACCTGGACGGCGGGCTCCCTGCTGCTCGCCGTGGCCGCGCTCGGCGGCCACGAGGCCACCTGCGCGGTGTTCGGCGGCGCCCGCCTGCCGCACGGCCTCGACCCCGACTGCTGCGCGTAGCGCCGCGCGGCCCGGGGCCGCGCGGCGCCCTCGGCCGGCGCCGCCGCTTCCGGCCGCGCGGCACCGGTCCGCCGGTTGCGGCGGTGTCCGGCCGCGGATATGGCGTGGCTCGTCGCCCGGTTCCCCGGGCCCGGCGGGGCTCGGGTTGCGGCCCGTGGAAGGTGAAAATTGAACGGTCATCCCCCGAGTGGCGTAGTCGGCGCCGTGGCGAGACGCTGCCGGAAGAGGTCTTTTCCGGCCGGGGCGGGAGCCGGGGGGAAGGCCGGGGAGGGAGAAGGGGGACGGGGAGGACTCTGTCTGCTCGGGGAGAAGATCCCGGAGGGAATCCCGTGACTGTACCGATGCGGCGCCTCGTCGTCGCGCTCGTCGTGTGCTGCGCCCTGCTGGCCGGCGCCACCGCCTGCGGGAGCAGCAGTACCACCAGCCGGGAGACGCCGGCGGCAGCGGTGCACCTCGCTGCCACGCCCAGTCCCAGCACGTCCGCACAGCGGCAGAAGTTCGCCAAGACCCGGTTCGTGCTGAACGCCGGCCTCGCGGCCGGGGCGACGTACAAGTGGATCGTCAAGCCCGCCAGGGAGGGCAAGTTCAAGAAGGGCGCGAAGCACCGCAGGACCGCTCTGGTCAAGGCCGCGCTCGCGGGCGCCTTCTCGTACAACCGGCTGAAGGCGGCGGTGCGCAACGCCCAGGGCGATCCGGCGCTGGCCAGGGCACTCGCCCCGTTGGAGCGGGGCATCGAGGGGCTCAAGAACCTGCCGGCCAGTCTGCGCAGGGGCGGCAACTCCGGCAACCAGGCGGCCGACTCCTTCAACAGCGTCATCAACCAGGTGAAGGACGCCGGACGGAGTCAGGGCGCCGTCGTGCACAACCAGGTGCCGACGACCGCGCAACTGACCAGCGGCGCTAGGAGTTGAGTTCCGCCAGCACCCGGAGCGTGTGCGGGTCCGGCGCGAGGGCCAGCAGGTCCGTCACCGGGCCCGCGCGCCACGCCGTGAGCCGTTCGGCGATCCGCTCCCGCGGGCCGACCAGCGAGATCTCGTCGGCGAACGCGTCCGGCACGGCCCGTACGGCCTCCTCCCGCCGCCCGGACAGGAACAACTCCTGGATCTTCTGCGCCTCGTCGGCGTATCCCATGCGGGCCATCAGATCGGCGTGGAAGTTGCGGGCCGCGTGCCCCATGCCGCCGATGTAGAAGCCGAGCATGGCCTTGACCGGCAGCAGCCCCTCGGCGACGTCGGCGCAGACCCTGACCTGGGCCATGGGGGCGACGAGGAAGCCCTCGGGCAGGTCGCGGAGGGCGGGGCCGTACACCTCGGGCCGGTTCGGGGCCCAGTACAGCGGCAGCCAGCCGTCCGCGATCCGGGTGGTCTGGGCGACGTTCCTCGGGCCCTCCGCGCCGAGCAGGACCGGGAGGCCGGGCCGGAGCGGGTGGGTGATCGGCTTGAGCGGCTTGCCCAGGCCGGTGGCGTCCGGGCCGCGGTACGGCAGCGGGTGGAAGGCACCGTCCACGGTCACCGGCGCGGCCCGGCGCAGCACCTGCCGTACGACGTCGACGTACTCCCGGGTCGCGGTCAGCGGCGACTTCGGGAACGGGCGGCCGTACCAGCCCTCCACCACCTGCGGCCCGGACAGCCCGAGGCCCAGCAGCATCCGCCCGCCGGAGAGGTGGTCCAGGGTGAGGGCGTGCATCGCGGTGGTGGTGGGGGAGCGGGCCGCCATCTGGGCGACCGCGGTCCCCAGCAGGATCCTTGAGGTGTGCGCCGCGATCCAGGTCAGCGGGGTGAACGCGTCCGAACCCCAGGACTCCGCCGTCCACACCGAGTGGTAGCCGAGCCGCTCGGCCTCCTGGGCCAGCGGCACGTGGTCCGCGGCCGGGCCGCGCCCCCAGTAGCCGAGTGCGAGACCGAGCCGCATCACTGCCTCCTGACGGTCCGTCAGACAATGCGGCGACTGTACGGCACCGGCCCCCCGCCCGGAAGGGCGGGGGGCCGGTGGCCGTCGGGCGTCGGTCGCGGACCGGTGGCGGCTCAGCCGCGCTGGATGCCGGAGGTGTCCTGGAGCACGCCGCGGCGGCCGTCCTGGGTCTGCGCGACGAGCTGTGCCCCGCGCTGCTCGACCGCCAGGTACCAGGTGCCCGGTGCCAGCTCGGCGATCGGGGCGGGCGAGCCGTCCTCGGCGAACAGCGGGCGCGGCACCGGCACGGCGAACCAGAACGGCGAGAACTCCGCCGCGGCCGGGGCCGGCGGCTGGGGCTGCTGCGGAGCCGGCTGCGGCTGGCCGAACGGCTGGGCCTGCTGCTGGCCCGGCTGCGGCTGACCCGGCTGGGGCTGGCCGCCGTACGGCTGCTGCGCGGCACCGGGGTAGCCGTAGCCGCCCTGGGGCTGGGCGCCGTACGGCTGCGGGGCGGCGGGCCTGGGCGCCGGGACCAGCTTGGCCTGGAGGGCGGGCACCAGCGGGGTGGCGATGGCCGCCGCCGCCATGACCAGGGTGGCGACGAGGGCGAGGACCAGACCGGTGCCGGCGCCGGGGCCCTCGGCGGAGCCGCCCAGGTTGTTCGCGGAGCCGGCCGGGTCGATGACGTTGCCGAGCGCGCTCCACGCGGCGAAGACGGTGAGGGCCACGCCGAACGGGCCGAGGTCGAGACCGGCCACCTTGCGGGGCTGCGGCTGGAGCCGGGAGACGACGACGAGCGCGGCGCCGATGATCCCGGCGAGGATGACGCTGAGCAGGACCGGAGCGCTGGACCACAGGCTCGGCAGGTCGATGTTGCTCGGAACCCCGTTGTACGAGTAGTTGTCGAGGAACGACGCGATCAACAGCAACACCGCTGCTCCGATCACCACGCCGTCGCCCCTAGTGAGGGAGCGGATATTCACTTCAGGTCCTTCGTAGGTCTTCTCGTCGTCGGTGGAGGCGTCGCTGTCGCCGTGTCGCCCTCGGGGCCCGGTGTGCAGCAGCGGGGGGCGGCCCCTCGTCGTAGGGACCATATCGTCCATGCGATCACGCTGTCCGCCCGGTGTGGCGCGCGGAACCCTACCTGCGCAGGAAACTCATGATTCCCTCAGAGATGCCCTCCGCCGCCTTCTGCCGCCAGGCGCCGCTCGTCAACTCCGCCGCGTCCTTGCTGTCGCGCATGTTGCCGCACTCGATGAAGACCTTCGGAACCGTTGACAGATTGAGACCGCCCAGATCCTCGCGGGTGACGAGGCCCGTGCCGCCGCCGACGTAGTTGGCGGGGGCGCTGCCCGTCGCGCGGACGAAGTTGCCCGCGATCCGCTCGCCGAGGTCGCGGGAGGGGCCGACGATCGGGCGGGTGTCGGCACCGCCCGCGTGCACGGCGCCGGGCAGGATGACGTGGAATCCGCGGTTGCCCGTGGCCGAGCCGTCCGCGTGGATCGAGATCGCCGCGTCCGCGTGCGCGGTGTTGCCGATCCGGGCGCGCTCGTCCACGCACGGCCCCCATGGCGGGTCGTCGTGGTCATGGGTCAGCTTCACCGTGGCGCCCTGCTGCTCCAGCAGGGTGCGCAGCCGGTGCGAGACGTCCAGGGTGAACTGCGCCTCCGGGTAGCCGTCGTTGGTGGACGTGCCCGTGGTGTCGCATTCCTTGGCGTTCGTGCCGATGTTCACCTTGCGGTTGATTTCGGCCGTGTGCTGGAAGTTGCCCGGATTGTGCCCCGGGTCGATGACGACCACCTTCCCCGCGAGCGGCTCGGAGCCGGTGGCGGCCGGTGCCGCGGGCGTCGGTTTGGCGTCGTCGCGCGGGGAGCCGGAGGAGTCCGGCGCGCCGGACGACGCCGACGAGCGCCCGGAGGCGGCGGACGCCGCGGAGGAGGCCGAGGACGCCGGTGGCGTGGCCGCGCCGCCCGCGGCGGCGGAGCCGTCCGAGCCGCCCACCGCCTCGTACACGAGCCAGCCGGCCAGCGCGCCCGGTACCAGGGCGGCCAGCGCGACCGTGAGCGGTGCGCGCCGTGAGCGGCGCGGTTGCTGGGGTTCGAAGTCGGGGCCTAGGTAGGACACGGGTGCGACTCTAACGTGGGGCTCAGATCCCCGCCCCCGTTCGCCGCAGCACACGCAGCGAGCCGTGGCCCGCGCTCTCGCTGAACGCGCCGGATTCCAGCGCCCGGAGGTAGACCCGGTACGGGGCCTGGCCGGTGAACTCGTCCGCCGGGTCGGGGAAGACATCGTGGATGACGAGCAGTCCGCCCTGGGTCAGCCGGGGGGCCCAGCCCTCGTAGTCGGCGCCGGCGTGCTCGTCGGTGTGCCCGCCGTCGATGAAGACGAGACCGAGCGGGGAGGTCCACAGGGCGGCGATCCGCGGCGAGCGGCCGACCAGGGCGATCACGTGCTCCTCGAGACCCGCCCGGTGCAGGGTCCGGCGGAACGCGGGCAGCGTGTCCATCAGACCGACCTCGGGGTCGACCGTCTCCGGGTCGTGGTACTCCCAGCCCGGCTGCTGCTCCTCGCTGCCGCGGTGGTGGTCCACGGTGAGCGCCTGCACACCGTGCTGCCGTGCGGCGTCCGCGAGCAGGACCGTCGAACGCCCGCAGTAGGTGCCGACCTCCAGCAGTGGCAGCCCCAGCCGTCCCGCCTCCATGGCCGCCGCGTACAGCGCGAGCCCCTCGTCCCGGGGCATGAACCCCTTCGCCGCCTCGAACGCGGCCAGGATCTCGGGCTTCGGCGCGGCGGGCATGGCGGTCCTCTCGGTCGGTCGGCC
Source organism: Streptomyces sp. NPDC001270 (assembly GCF_042896695.1). Taxonomy (NCBI): domain Bacteria; kingdom Bacillati; phylum Actinomycetota; class Actinomycetes; order Kitasatosporales; family Streptomycetaceae; genus Streptomyces; species Streptomyces sp. NPDC001270. Next base: position 27,089 of record NZ_JBIAXM010000038.1, read on the forward strand.
ACCCGGGTCCGGGTGCGGAGGTGCGGGCCGGTGTGCGGTTCCGTACGGGCGCTCATGCTGCCGCACCCCCCGGCGCGGGGCGACGGGGGGTGCGGCGGTGCCGGTTCTGGGCGGTGCCGCCCGGCGGCGGACTCAGGCGGGGACGGTCTCGCCGGGGAGGGCGAGGTCCAGGTCGACCGGGCGGTCGTCGCCCGTGTGGGTCGCGGAGGAGGCGTGCGGGCCGTGGCCCGCGGCCCGCGCCGCCAGGACGTAGGGGCCCTCGGCGGGCACGGCGAGCGCGTAGCTGCCGTCCTCCGCGGAGACGGTGGCGCCCGCCTGCCGGCCCCGGCGGTCTATCAGGGTGACCTTGGCGCGGGCCACCGGGGCGCCGTCGGCGCCCACGACCCGGCCGCGGAAGCCGCGCAGCACCTGCTCGGCGTGCTTGAGGTTGGCCTCCTCCTGGCTGCTCGCGCGCAGTTGCGACGTGCGGTGGGGCTTCGGCAGGAACACTGCCAGGACGAGCCCCACCGCCACCGCGGCCGTCGCGATCAGGAAGGAGACACGGAAGCCGTGCATGGTCGGGATCGCGACGCCGCCCACGTTGTTCGCCGTGTTGGCCAGCACCATGCCGATGACGGCGCTCGACACGGACGTACCGACGGACCGCATCAGGGTGTTGAGCCCGTTGGCCGCGCCGGTCTCCGAGGCCGGGACCGCGCCGACGATCAGCGCGGGCAGCGAGGAGTAGGCGAGGCCGATGCCCGCGCCGATGATCACCGAGATGACGGCGCTCTGCCAGGCGGCGCTCATCAGGCCGAGGCCGGCGCCGTAGCCGACCCCGATGATCAGCATGCCGAGAATCAGGGTGGTCTTGGGGCCGTACTTCGCGGACAGCCGGGCGTAGACGGGTGCCGTGAACATCATCGTCAGGCCGAGCGGCGCCACCAGCAGACCCGCGACGACCATCGACTGGCCGAGGCCGTACCCGGTGGACTTCGGCAGCTGGAGCAGCTGGGGCAGGACCAGTGAGATGACGAAGAAGGAGACCCCGACCATGATCGAGGCGAGGTTGGTGAGCAGGACCTCGCGGCGGGCGGTGGTGCGCAGGTCGACGAGGGGTGCCTTGACGCGCAGTTCCATCAGGCCCCACAGCAGCAGCACCACGACGGCCGCGCCGAACAGGCCGAGCGTCCTGCCGGACGACCAGCCCCAGTCGCTGCCCTTGGTGACCGGCAGGAGCAGCAGGACCATGCCCGCGGACAGGCCGAGCGCGCCCGGCAGGTCGAAGGTGCCGGAGGCCCGCATCGGGGACTCGGGCACGGTGAGGAGGATGAGCAGGATGGCGAGGACGCCGAGGCCGGCGGCACCGTAGAACAGGGCGTGCCAGTCGGTGTGCTGGGCGACCAGGGCCGCGGCGGGCAGCGCGAGGCCGCCGCCGACGCCGATGGACGAACTCATCAGGGCCATCGCCGAGCCGAGCCGTTCGCGCGGCAGCATGTCGCGCATCAGGCCGATGCCGAGCGGGATCGCACCCATCGCGAAGCCCTGGAGCGTACGGCCCACGATCACCGTGATCAGCTGGCTGGTGACCGCGCTGATCAGCGCGCCGATCACCATCACCGCGAGGCTGGATATCAGCATCCGCCGCTTGCCGTACAGGTCGCCGAGGCGGCCCATGATCGGCGTGGCCACGGCGCCGGACAGCAGGGTCGAGGTCAGAACCCAGGTGGCGTTGCTCGGCGAGGTGCTCAGCAGCTGCGGCAGGTCCTTGACGACCGGGACGAGCAGGGTCTGCATCACCGCGACCACGATGCCTGCGAAGGCGAGGACGGGGACCACGGCCCCGCTCGCTCTCCGGGGGTGCTGGTCGTTCGTGTGCGTCATGAAGTATGGCCTCCGGGCCGGAAGGGAGAAGTCGGTCGATGAACCGCGCGGGATGGGTGCTTGGTGAACCTCGTATGCGCGGGCAACTATTCCGTCGCTTCGAGCCCTGACGGATCCTTGACCTTCCCATGGGGAACTGATTCTCCGTCAGGGGGATGGCCTCTGAGTGGAACACGTTCTAATCTGACGCGTCATGAAGGTCTATGTGGCCGGGGTCGGGATGACCAGGTTCGAGAAACCCGAGACCCGTGACTGGCAGTACTGGGACATGGCGCGGGAAGCGGGCGGCGTCGCGCTCGCCGACGCCGGAATCACCTACTCCGAAGTAGAACAGGTTGCTGTCGGCTACTGCTTCCAGCCCTCGACGGCCGGTCAGCGCGCCGCCTACGAACTCGGACTGACCGGCGTACCCGTCTACAACCTGAACAACAACTGCGCCACCGGCTCCACCGCGCTGATGCTGGCACGCCAACTCGTCGAGGGTGGTGTCTGCGACTGCGTCCTCGCGCTCGGCTTCGAGAAGATGAAACGCGGCGCGCTCGGCTCAGGGGCCGACGGCGGGGACTTCGCCACCTCCCCGGTCGCCCGCCACTACGGCGTGATGGCCGCCCGGCACGGCTTCGAACAGACCCCGCCGACCGCCCAGATCTTCGGCGACGCGGCCCGCGAACACATGGAGCGGTACGGCACCACCGAGGCACAGCTCGCCGCCGTGGCCGCCAAGAACCACCGGCACTCCGCGCACAACCCGAACGCCCAGTTCCAGGACGTGTACGAGGTCGCCGACGTGCTAGCCGCCCGCACCGTGCACCGGCCGCTGACCAAGCTCCAGTGCTCGCCGACCTCGGACGGCGCGGCGGCGGCCGTGGTGGTGTCCGAACGGTTCGCCGAACGGCACGGGCCGGCCGGACTCGTCGAGATCGCCGGGCAGGCCATGACCACGGACACCGAGGAGTCCTTCGCGTCCGGCTCCTGCATCGACGTGGTCGGCCAGCCGATGTCCCGCACGGCGGCCCGGCAGGCGTACGAGAAGGCCGGACTCGGCATCGACGACGTGGACGTGGTGGAACTGCACGACTGCTTCTCCGTCAACGAACTGCTGACGTACGAGGCACTGGGCATGTGCGCGCCCGGGGAGTCCGGCGAACTCGTCGAGTCCGGCGCCACCACCTACGGCGGCCGATGGGTGGTGAACCCGTCGGGCGGCCTGATCTCCAAGGGGCACCCGCTCGGCGCCACCGGCCTCGCCCAGGTCGCCGAACTGGCCTGGCAGGTGCGCGGCGAGGCGGGGGAACGGCAGGTGCCCGGGGCGCGGGTCGGCCTGGCGCACAACATCGGACTGGGCGGCGCCGCGGTGGTGACCCTGGTGCGGGCGGTGTGAGCGGTGCGAGCGGGCCCGCGGACGCAGGCCGGACGACCTAGGCACACCCCCGGACACACGTGGTCCGAAATTCCGATGGAAAGGACCGTAACCGGCTTGAGAACATGACGCCCATGCTCGAAGCCGCTGACCCCACCCGAATACGCACCCGGACCGCACCCGCCACCTGGCTGGTCGTGGCACTCGCCTGCGCCGGACAGTTCCTCGTCGTGCTGGACGTGTCCGTGGTCAACGTGGCGCTGCCGTCGATGCGCACCGACCTGGGGCTGAGCGGTCCGGGACTCCAGTGGGTCGTGAACGCGTACGCCATCGCCTTCGCCGGGTTCATGCTGCTCGGTGGACGCGCCGGTGACCTGTACGGACGCAAGCGGATGTTCCTCGTGGGGCTCGGCCTGTTCACCCTGGCCTCGCTGGGCGGCGGGATCGCCCAGGACGGCTGGCAGTTGCTGCTCGCGCGCGCCGCGCAAGGACTGGGCGCCGCCGTGCTCGCGCCCGCGACGCTGACCCTGCTGACCGCGGCGGTGCCGGAGGGCCCGGCCCGGGCGCGGGCCGTGGCCACCTGGACCGCGGTGGGCGCGGGCGGCGGGGCCGCCGGCGGACTGGTCGGCGGGGTGCTGGTGGACGTGCTGTCCTGGCGGTGGGTGCTGCTCATCAACGTGCCCGTCGGCGCGCTGGTGCTGGCCGGCTCCCTGCTCTGGCTGGTGGAGAGCCGCGCGGGGGACCGGCACCGGCTGGACCTGCCGGGCGCACTGCTGGTCACGGCGGGCCTCGCGACCCTGGCGTACGGCATCGTGCAGACCGAGTCCGAGGGCTGGACGGCCGCGGCCACCCTGGTGCCGCTGCTCGCCGGGCTGCTGCTGCTCGGGCTGTTCCTGCTGGCCGAGGCGCGGGCGAGCGTGCCGCTGATGCCGCTGCGGCTGCTGCGGCAGCGGCCGGTGGCCTCCGCGAACGCGGCGATGCTCGTGTCCGGTTCGGCCATGTTCTCCATGTGGTACTTCATGACCCTGTACGCGCAGAACGTGCTCGGCTACTCGCCGCTGGAGGCCGGGTTCGCGCTGGTGCCCAGCTCGCTGGCGGTGGTGATCGGCTCGAAGCTGGCGCCGCGCCTCATGCCCGTGCTCGGACCGCGGAACGTGGCGGTGCTCGGGACCGTGGTGGCCATGGCCGGGTTCGGCTGGCAGTCGGCGATGAGCCCGCACGGGGCGTACGCGACGGAGATCATGCTGCCCGGCGTGCTCATGATGCTCGGGGCGGGCCTCGCCGCCACCCCGCTCGCCTCGCTGGCCACCTCGGGGGCGGCGCCCGGCGACGCCGGTCTGGTCTCCGGCCTGATCAACACCTCGCGCACGATGGGCGGTTCGCTGGGACTCGCCGTCCTGTCGACCGTCGCCGCCGGCCGCTCCGCGGGCGGCTCGACCCCGCAGGCGCTGACCGACGGCTACGCTCTCGCCTTCCGCACGAGCGCGGTCATGCTGCTGGGCGCGGCGGTGCTGATCCTGCTGTGGCTGCCGCGGAGGACGCCCGCGCCGGCGCCGTCCCTGGGCTGAAGGGGCGGACCCGGCCGCGGGTTCTGGCGCGGGCCGTTGCCACGACCGGCCGGCCGGTATGGAATGAACCGCCGAACACACCCGGCCGGTGCCGGGTGCCGCATCCGTGCCGCCCAAGGAGACGACCATGGCCGCGAGGCCCCCTGTGCCCCCGTTCACCCGGGAGACCGCGGTCGAGAAGGTCCGCCTGGCCGAGGACGCCTGGAACACCCGGGACCCCGAGCGAGTGTCCCTCGCGTACACGGTCGACAGCCGCTGGCGCAACCGCGGCGAGTTCCTCGACGGCCGCGAGGAGATCGTCGCCTTCCTCACCCGGAAGTGGACCAGGGAGCAGGACTACCGGCTCATCAAGGAGCTGTGGGCGTTCGAGGGGAACCGCATCGCCGTGCGCTTCGCCTACGAGTGCCACGACGACACGGGCAACTGGTTCCGCTCGTACGGGAACGAGAACTGGGAGTTCGACGAGGAGGGCCTGATGCGGGTCCGCCTGGCGAGCATCAACGACCTCCCCATCAGGGAAACGGAACGCAAGTACCACTGGCCCCTCGGCCGCCGGCCCGACGACCACCCGGGCCTGAGCGACCTGGGCCTGTGACGCCGCTGGTCACAGCCAGCCCTGCTGACGGGCCTCCCGTACCGCCTCCATGCGGTTGCGGGTGCCCGTCTTGCCGATGGCCGCGGAAAGGTAGTTGCGGACCGTCGACTCCGACAGGTGGAGCTTCGCCGCGATGTCCGCGACGGTCGCGCCGTCCACCGACGCCTTCAGCACCTCGCACTCCCGGCCGGTCAGCGGACTCGGCCCGGCGCTCAGCGCGGCGGCGGCCAGCGCCGGGTCGACCACCGTCTCCCCGGCGAGCACCCGCCGGATCGCCACCGCCAGGTCCTCCACCGGCCCGTCCTTGACCAGGAACCCGGCCGCCCCGGCCTCCATGGCCCGGCGCAGATAGCCGGGCCGGCCGAACGTCGTCAGGATCAGCACCCGGCAGTCGGGCACCTGCTCGCGCAGCTCGGCCGCCGCGTCCAGCCCGCTCATGCCCGGCAGTTCGATGTCGAGGAGGGCGACGTCGGGCCGGTGGCCGAGCGCGGCATCCACGATCGCGTCGCCCGCGGAGACCTGGGCCACCACCTCCAGGTCGCCCTCCATGCCGAGCAGCAGGGCCAGCGCGCCGCGCATCATGCCCTGGTCCTCGGCGAGGAGAACTCTGGTGCGCCTGGCCAGGCGGCGCTCCTGCGGCATCTCGTTCATGAAGGACAGGCTAGGCGGGGCGCCTGCCGGAACGCGCCCGGCGGGGCGGGGCGCGCAGCTCGGCGCGCGGGACGCGGTACTCGTCCGGTGTGCGCGGCACGCCGTCCGGCGCCCGGCCCGGCGGTCAGCGCGCGCCGGGCACCGCGACCGCCCCGACGCTCGACAACTCGGCCGGTTCCACCGGGAGTTCGGCGGTGACCGCGAAGCCGCCGCGCGGCGCGGGGCCGGCCCGCAACGAACCGCCCGCCGTGGCAAGCCGCTCGGTCAGCCCCGTCAGCCCGGTACCGCCGATGCCCGGCCGGCCGATGCCCTGCCGGACCCGGTCACCGCCACCGGCTCCCTTCCGCGCCACACCGGCCGACGCGCCCGCGTCCGTGCCGTCGCCCGCGCTCCTGCCGTGGTCCGTGCCCGTGCCTCCGCCCGCATCGTCGCCCGCGTCCACCCCCGTGCCGTCGCCCGCGCCCGTCCCGTCGCCCGCCCCCGTGCCGTTGTCCGTGACCGTGAGCCGGACCCGCTCCGCGGCGGAGTCGACCGCGATCTCGCAACGGCTCGCGTCGCTGTGCCGTACGACGTTGGTGACCGCCTCGCGGACCACCCAGCCCAGCAGCGCCTCCGCCTGCGGGGCGAGCGGGGTGCCGGACTGCCGGACCACCGGCTCCACGCCCGCCGCGGACAGCGCCGAGCGGGCCCGGTCCAGCTCGGTGGCGAGGCTGCCCTCCCGGTAGCCGGTCACCGCCTCGCGGATCTCGGTCAGCGCCTGCCTGCCGACCGACTCGATATCGCCGATCTGGGTCAGCGCGGCGTCCATGTCGCGCGGCGCCAGCCTGCGGGCCGCCTCCGACTTCACCACGATCACCGACAGCGTGTGCCCGAGGAGATCGTGCAGGTCACGGGAGAAACGCAGCCGCTCCTTCTCCACGGCGCGGCGGGCCAGCTCCTCACGGGCGGCGCGCAGCTCCCGCACGGCCTCGGCGAGGGAGAGTATCGCCGCCGTCACCATCGTCGACAGGAACGTGCCGTAGGCGATGGTCACCCCGTCCGAGCCGTCCCGCAGCCAGGACACCACGCCCGCGTACCCGGCCAGCAGCAGCCCCGCCCGGCCCAGCCACGGACCGCGCAGGGTCGCCCCCGTCGCCAGGCCGAGCAGCGGGAAGAACATCAGCCAGCTGCCGCCGTACCCGATGGCCAGGACGCTGGTCACCAGGGCCATCAGCCCCAGGGCGACCCGGGTGGCCGGCTCCGCGCGCCGCGCTTTGTCGAAGGAGCGGAAGGTCACGTAGATGTAGAGGGAATTGAAGGCGAGCAGGCCCAGCGCGCCGACCCACGGGTCGGAGGTCTGCCCCTGGAGGAGGTTGGACAGGGCGCCCATCCCCATCAGCAGCCAGGGCAGCAGGGCGAACCCGGTGGGCGGCGGGCCCGGATGCTCGGGCACCCGCCCGGTCCCGCGGGCCGCCCTCCGCTCGGCCTTGAAGCGCGCCATCTCCGCCTTCCACTGGGCCCGCTCCACCTGCCAGTCGCCGACCTGGCAGGCCGCGCCGCGCCACCACTTCATCCCCTTGCCCCCGTTCATGGTCCTGCCCCCGTTCATGGTCCTGCCCCGGATCGGAAAGTCCGCTCGGAAAGTCCGCTCGGAAAGTCCGCTCGGAAAGTCCGCTCGGAAAGTCCGCTCGGAAAGTCCGCTCAGAAGGTGCGTTCAGAAGGTGCGTTCAGAAGGTCCGTTCAGACGGTCCGCGCCCCACGGCGGTACGACAACACGGCGTACGCGCCGAACGCCATGACCCAGGCCACCAGTACGAGAACGGCACCGAGGGCCGGGGCGTGTCCGTCCGCGACCGAGACGCCGAGCCCGGCGAAGCGGTTCGAGGGTGTCCAGGCGGACACGGACCGCAGCCAGCCGGGGAAGAGGGCGACGGGGAACCACAGGCCGCCCAGCACCGCCAGACCCAGGTTGCACACCATGTTCGCCACGCCCGTGGCCGGTCCGGTCAGCCGGTAGCCGTTGCCGAGGCCGAGCAGCGTGAAGGGGATCGAGCCGAGCCACAGCAGCAGTGCGATCGCCGCCCACTGCCACAGCCGCAGCCGTACCCCGTTGACCAGGCCGCCCGCCGCGAGCACCGCGACGATCGCGGGCAGCACGGTCACCGCGCCGGTCAGTGCCCGACCGGTCACCACCTCGCGCGGGGTCATCGGGGTCACCCGCAACTGGCGCAGCCAGCCGACCGCCCGGTCCTCGGCGACCGCGCCGCCCGTGTTCAGCGCCGAGCCGACCGCGCCGTACGCGGCCATGCCGACCATGCCGGTGGTCCGCCAGCCGGTGTCGTCGCCCCCGCCGAGGTTGGTGAACAGCAGGTACATCATCACCGGCATGACGATCCCGCCGATCACGAACCCGGTGTCGCGCAGCGTCCGGCGCACCTCAAGACGCAGGTAGTGACCCATCACATGGCCTCCGTCGCGGAGCGGGCCGCCGCCGACGACGGCACGGATTCCCCTGTCGGCACGGTTTCCGCCGTCCAGCCGGTTTCCCCTGTCGGCACGGGCTCCGCCATCGACCCGGTTTCCGCCGGTGGCACGGTTTCCGCCGTCCCCGTCCCCGTCCCCGTCCGCACGGCCGCCGAGTCGTCCGGCGCCGACCGCGCGGTGAGGGCCAGGAACGCGTCGTCCAGTGAGGCCGGGGCCACCTCAAGGCCGCGGATCGCGCCGAGCCCGGCCAGGGCGATCACGGTCGCGTCGGAGTCGTCCGTACGCAGCCGCGTCCGGCTCCCGCGCACCTCCACCGACCGCACCCCGGGCAGCAGGGCCAGCTCGTCCGGCGAGAGCCCGGCCGACTCGATGCCGACCAGGCTGCCGCCCGCCGCCCGGCGCAGTTCGTCGCCGGTGCCGTCCGCGACGATCCGGCCGCGGTCCACGACCACGATCCGGTCGGCGTGCGCGTCCGCCTCCTGGAGGTAGTGGGTGGAGAACAGCACGGTGCGGCCCTGGCGCGCGTACGCCCGCATCGACTCCCAGAAGGACTGCCGCGCCGCCACGTCCAGGGCGGCGGTCGGCTCGTCCAGGACCAGCAGCGCGGGATCGCCGCACACCGCGACCGCGAACCGCACCCGCTGCGCCTGCCCGCCGGACAGCCGGTCCACCCGCCGCCCGGCCAGCCCAGCGATCCCGGCCAGCTCCAGCGCCCGCGCCACCGGCATCGGGGCCGGATAGCGGGAGGCGACGAAGGAGACCAGTTCCCCGACGGTGACCCGGGGGACCGCCCGGCCCTCCTGGAGCATGGCGCCCACCCGGCCCGCGCGTACGGAGCGCTCCGGTGCCGCCCCGAACAGCCGGACGGTACCCGCGTCCGGCTCGTGCAGGCCGAGCAGCAGCCCGATCGCGGTGGACTTCCCGGCGCCGTTGCGGCCCAGCAGCGCCACGCTCTCACCGCGCCGGATCTCCAGATCGATACCGTCGACGGCGCGGACCTCGCCGTACTTCTTGACCGCCCCCGTGAAGGACACGGCGGTGTGTTCCGTCTGTGTCATGCCTACGACGGTACGGATCCGCGCGCGGGCCCGGCAGAGGCGCTTGTACGGACCCGGGCAGGACAAATGTCACGGCCGGACCGGGGCGGGGCGGTGCCCGAGGAGACGGCGAGACCCGCCCGAGGAGGACGTGCGGTCCGCCCGACGTGCATGGCCCCGGCGCACCGGTGTGAATACCGCGGCCCGCGGATCCGACAGATCTGACGATGCGTCAGCCTTCACAAGTGTCGTGTGCTGGGCTATACAGGGGGCGCCGAGCTGGAACGCGTTCTGGACCGGCCCGTGACGACCTCGGTGCGGTCGACGGTGCGGACGGCCGCGCCGGGGTCTTGCAACCGCGGCCGACCGCGGTCCACCACCGTCCCGGCCATTCGTGCCGGCCACCCGGCCCGGCCACCCGTGCCGGCCGCCAGTGTCAGGAGCCGTATGCCCATCGACGCAGCCAAGGCCCTCGCCGCCGAACCACGCTCCGGGCAGATCACCTGGGACCACAAGGACGTCCAGCTCTACCACCTCGGCATCGGGGCAGGACGCCCCGCCACCGACCCGGACGAGCTGCGGTACACCCTGGAGTCCCGGCTGCACGTCCTGCCCAGCTTCGCCACCGTCGCGGGCAGCGGCGCACCCGGCGTGATCAGCGGCCTGTCCATGCCCGGCATCGAGGTCGACCTCGCCCGCGTGCTGCACGGCGGCCAGTCGCTCACCGTGCACCGGCCCATCCCGGTCGAGGGCACCGCCACCGCCACCAACCGGATCGCCGCCGTCTACGACAAGGTCAAGGCCGCCATCCTCGTCCTGCGGACCGAGGTCGCCGACGCCGACGGACCGCTGTGGACCAACGACGCGCAGATCTTCCTGCGCGGCGAGGGCGGCTGGGGCGGCGACCGCGGCCCCTCCACCCGGCTCGAACCACCCGCCGGCGAGCCCGACCGCACCGTCGAGCGCGCCGTCCGCGAGGACCAGGCCCTGCTCTACCGGCTCTCCGGCGACTGGAACCCGCTGCACGCCGACCCCGAGTTCGCCAAGCTCGCCGGGTTCGACCGGCCCATCCTGCACGGGCTGTGCACCTACGGCATGACGCTCAAGGCGGTCGTCGACACCCTGCTCGACGGCGACGTGACCCGGGTCCGCAGCTATGTCACGCGCTTCGCCGGAGTGGTCTACCCCGGCGAGACACTGCGCATCCGCATGTGGCGCCGGCCGGGTGCGATCCGGGTCGCCGTGAGCGCCGCCAGGGGGACGGACGACGCCCCCGTCCTCGCCGACACCGTCGTCGAACACAGCTGAGCCAGACCGTAGTCGAGGGGAGCCGCACCATGCGCGCAGCCGTACTGCACGAGATCGGCCAGGAGAAGCTGGAGGTCCTCGACGACGTCGAGGCGGTGGGCTTCGGCCCCGGCAAGGTGAGGGTGCGGGTGCGCGCCACGGGGCTGTGCCACTCCGACCTGTCCGCCATGAGCGGGGTGCTGCCGCAGCCGGGACCGTTCGTGCCCGGACACGAGGGCTCGGGCGAGATCCTCGAAGTCGGCGAGAACGTCACCACCCTGAAGCCCGGCGACCGAGTGGTGATCTGCTGGCTGCCCGCCTGCGGCGCCTGCCCCGCCTGCCGGCGCGGCCAGACCCAGCTGTGCCTGGCCGGGTTCATGAACGCGGGCACCCCCAACTTCAAGCGTTCCGGCGCCGATGTCTTCGGCTTCGCGGGCACCGGCACCTTCGCCGAGGAGGTCGTGGTCGACGCGGGCTGCGCGGTACCGATCCCGGACGACGTGCCCTTCGACATCGCCGCGCTCATCGGCTGCGGGGTGACCACCGGCCTCGGTGCCGCGCTCAACACCGCGGACGTGGCGGCCGGTTCGTCGGTCGCCGTGATCGGCTGCGGCGGTGTCGGCATCTCGGCGATCCAGGGGGCCCGGCTGAAGGGCGCGGCGGAGATCGTCGCCGTCGACCCGGTCGCCGCGCGCCGCGAGTCCGCGCTGCGCTTCGGCGCCACCCGGGCCGTACCGCCCGAGGGGCTGGCCGACGCCAAGCAGGACGTCACCGGCGGCGAGGGGTTCGACTACGTCTTCGAGGTCGTCGGCCGCTCGGCCACCGCCCGCACCGCGTACGAGAACACCCGGCGCGGCGGCACGCTCGTCGTGGTCGGCGCGGGCGCCATGGACGACTTCCTCCAGCTCAACATGTTCGAGCTGTTCTTCGACGAGAAGCGCATCCTGCCCTCCATGTACGGCGGCGGCGACGTGCTGCGCTCCTACACCCGCGCGATAGCGCTGTGGCGGGCGGGCCGGATCGACCTGGAGGGCCTGATCACCCACCGGGTGCCGCTGGCCGAGATCAACGAGGCCCTGGACCAGATGCGCACGGGAACGGCCCTGCGCACCTGCATCGAAATCTGACCTGGGGAGCCGTAGCCGTATGTCACTGCCACTCGAAGGCCGGTCCGCCGTCGTCACCGGTGCCGGACGCGGACTGGGCCGGGCCGAGGCGCTGGAACTCGCCCGGCTCGGCGCCGCCGTCGTCGTCAACGACTACGGGCAGCCGGGCCGCGAAGGACTCGGCGCCGCCTCCGCCGCGCCCGCCGAGCAGGTCGCCGCCGAGATCCGCGCGGCGGGCGGCCGGGCGGTCGCCCACACCGGCGACGTCGCCGACTTCGCGCAGGCCCAGGAGCTGACCGGGCTGGCGATCGACACGTTCGGGACCCTGGACATCCTGGTCAACAACGCCGGGATCCTACGGGACCGCATGGTCTTCTCCATGTCCGAGGACGAGTGGGACTCGGTGATCCGGGTCCACCTCAAAGGCCACTTCAACACCACCCATTTCGCGGCCGCGCACTGGCGGGAACGGTCCAAGGCGGCCGGCGGGCCGGTCTACGGGCGGATCGTGAACACCTCCTCGGAGGCGTTCCTGGCCGGTTCGGCGGGCCAGCCCAACTACGCCGCGGCCAAGGGCGGGATCGTCGGCCTGACCACCTCCACGGCGCTGGCCCTCGCCAAGTACGGCGTGACGGCCAACGTGATCTGCCCGCGGGCCCGGACCCGGATGACCGAGGACGTCTTCGCCGGCTTCGCCGTGCCCGACGCGGGCCTGGACCCGCTGGCGCCCGAGCACGTCGCCCCGCTCGTCGGCTATCTGGCCTCGCCCGCGGCCGGCCGGGTCAACGGACAACTGCTCGTGGTGCACGGCGGCATGGTCGCGGTCGTCGAACGGCCGCGGGTCCAGGCGAAGTTCGACAGCAAGCAGGACACGTTCAGCTACGACGAACTGGACGCGCTGCTCACACCGCACTACGCGGACCGGCCGGCGGGGGAGACGTTCGCGGCGGCGGAGGTGCTGGGGCTCAAACGCGGGTGACGACACGTGTGACCCGGCAGCGTGGGCGACACACAGGAAAGGGGGCCTGCCGTCGGCCGACGGCAGGCCCCCTCCTCGCGTACCCCGTCAGGCCGCCGATTCGGCCGGCTCCGGCTTGCGGTGACGGCCGCTCGGGGCCGACTCGCCGTCCTTCGACGCGCCCGGACCCCGGTGCTTGCCGTGTCCGTCGGTCTCCTGAGAGTCAGCCGACAGCGGCTGCGTGGTGCTGGTGTCGCTCATCGGAAGAATTCACCCCGTCAACATCATTTTCGTACAACCGGGCGAGTTTAACCGGCACACCTCGGGGCGGATCCAGGCGGGCACACCAACCGGCACTACTTCGTTACAAGACGCGCCAACGGAGCCTGCTGAAGGGGGACGGGGCGGGGCACAACCGGTTGTTGAGGCTCCGGTTCCGCCGTAGGCGGGGCCGAGGCCGGGCCATGGGACGCCGTCGAGTCCACGGAGCGCGCCGGGTCCGTGAAGCCTGCCGAGTCCCTGGAGTCCATCGAGCCCGTCGCGTCCCTGGCGCCCGTGGAGTCCGCCGTCGTCGGGGAGCCCGCGGAACCCGGGGAGCCAAGGGAACCCGAAGAGGTGAGCGGGGTCTTCCTCGCTCCCGCGGGCACCGTCAGCCGCGCCAGCCCGCACGGCACCTCCGCCGTCGCGTACGGCAGCAGCAGCACCCCGTCCTCGGTCCACCGCCCGGCGCCCGCCAACCAGCCGGCGGGCGCCGGGAGATGGCACACCTGCCGCAGCGCGGGCCGCCACACCCCGACCCAGCTGCCCAGCGGGCCGTCGACGCGCAGCGCCACCGCGCAGCGCTCCGGCGTCAGCACCTGCCCCGGCTGGATCGCGAACGGCGTCACCACGCAGTCCGGCATCCGCAGGCTCTCCGGGAAGCGCACCGGCAGCGTGCTGCCCAACACGCCCCAGCCCAGCCGTTCCCGGCCCGGCGAGGGCGCGTCCGACGCGATGAGCAGCAGCCCGCTGTCCGGATCGGCGAGCAGCAGCCGGTCGTCGCTGTCGGCCGCGATCTGCAGCAGCGGCGACACCTCGCCGGCGCGCTCCAGGTCCACCACGACCGCCTTGGTGAGCCCGCCCGCCTCCCGGTCCAGCGCCAGCAGCCGCCCCGTGCCGTCCAGCCAGGCGCCGCCCGAACAGCGCCCCGGCACCTCGGCCAGGCGTTCGGGCCCGAAGGCGCCGCCCGCCACCAGCCACACCGTCGTGGACCGCGGGCCGACCGCCAGGGCGTAGGCGCGCGTGCCGCCCGGGGCCGGCGGCAGCAGCCGCAGCCGGGTGCCCGCCGCCGGGCACTCCACGGCGCCGAGCGGCAGTTCGCCGGTGTCCGGCCCGGTCGGGTACAGCAGCGAGAACAGATGCCGCTCGGCCGCCGTCCGGTGGATGAGGACCCGCCCGTCGCCCATCGGCTGCACCTCGGTGCCGGGCTCCTCCGGCTGATGGCCGGGCAGCGGCACGGCGTACGGCTCGGGGCCGTCCAGCGTCCAGCGCTCCGGGAACCAGGAGCCGTCGTCCAGCGCGAGCCGGGCGGCGTAGGCGCCGTCCGCCGTGATGGTGCAGCCCGCCGCCGGGTCGCCGTCGTACGCGTCGGCTGCCGAGGGTTCGATCGCACACGCCGTCATCGTTCGGTCACCTCCGGCGACGAACGTAGTTTTCGCACGCACAGGCGTGGCACCGACGAGCGGCCTCTTCACACATAAGGATGGCCGCGCAGCGGTTCGCCTGAGGAAACGCGGACGGCTGTGCTGCCGGGCCCGCGCCGCCGGAGCCGATAGGTCCCCGCAGAACAGGCAGGTAGCCTTTCCCCCGTGCCCCGTCTGTCTGAAGTCATCGCCGCGCTGGAGAACCTGTGGCCCGCCGGGCGTGCCGAGTCCTGGGACGCGGTCGGCACCGTCGTGGGCGATCCCGACCAGGAGGTCGGCCGGGTCCTGTTCGCCGTGGACCCGGTGCGGGACGTCGTGGCCGAGGCGGTGCGGCTCGGCGCCGACCTGCTCGTCACCCACCACCCGCTCTATCTGCGCGGTACGACGACGGTCGCGGCCGGCACCGTCAAGGGCCGGGTCGTGCACACGCTGATCAAGAACGACATCGCGCTGCACGTCGCCCACACCAACGCCGACACCGCCGACCCGGGCGTCTCCGACGCGCTGGCCGGGGCGCTGGACCTCCGGGTCGTACGCCCCCTCGTGCCGGACCCCGCCGACCCGGCGGGCCGCCGGGGCCTCGGCCGGGTCTGCGAACTCGACCACCCCGTCACCGTGCGCGAACTGGCCGCCCGCGCCGCCGAGCGGCTGCCCGCCACCGCGCAGGGCATCCGGGTGGCCGGCGACCCCGAGGCACTCGTCCGCACGGTCGCGGTCAGCGGCGGCTCCGGCGACAGCCTCTTCGACCAGGTGCGGGCGGCCGGTGTCGACGCCTTCCTCACCGCCGACCTGCGCCACCACCCGGCCTCCGAGGCCGTCGCCGAGACCCCGCTCGCGCTGCTCGACGCGGCGCACTGGGCCACCGAGTGGCCCTGGTGCGAGCTGGCCGCGGCCCAGCTCGACGAGATCTCCGACCAGCACGGATGGGACCTGCGCGTGCACGTCTCGAAGACGGTCACCGACCCCTGGACCGCCCACGCGGCGTCCCACCCGTCGCCCACCACCGCCCGTCCACAGAGCGCCCCGAGCGCCTCCTCCTCTCACTCACCGGGAGCCCCCAACTGAACGCAGCGCCCGCCGATCAGATCCGACTCCTCGACGTCCAGGGCCTCGACGTCCGCCTCCAGCAGCTGGCGCACCGGCGGAAGTCGCTGCCCGAGCACGCCGAGATCGAGTCGCTGACCAAGGACCTCACCCAGCTGCGCGACCTGCTCGTGGCCGCGCAGACCGAGGAGAGCGACTGCGCCCGCGAGCAGACCAAGGCCGAGCAGGACGTCGACCAGGTGCGCCAGCGCGCCGCCCGCGACCAGCAGCGCCTCGACTCCGGCGCGGTCACCTCCCCGAAGGACCTGGAGAACCTCCAGAAGGAGATCGTCTCCCTCGCCAAGCGCCAGGGCGACCTGGAGGACGTCGTCCTGGAGGTCATGGAGCGGCGCGAGGGCGCGCAGGAGCGGGTGGCGGAGCTGACCGGACGGGTCGCCTCCGTACAGGCGAAGATCGACGACGCGAACGGCCGCCGGGGCGCCGCGTTCGAGGAGATCGACGGCGAGGTGGCGACGGTGACCAAGGAGCGCGAGGTCATCGCCGGTTCCGTCCCCGCCGACCTGCTGAAGCTGTACGACAAGCTGCGCGAGCAGCAGGGCGGCATCGGCGCGGCCAAGCTGTACCAGCGCACCTGCCAGGGCTGCCGCCAGGAGCTGGCCATCACCGAGCTGAGCGAGATCCGTTCCGCTGCGCCGGACACGGTGGTGCGCTGCGAGAACTGCCGCCGCATCCTGGTGCGTACGGCCGAGTCGGGTCTCTAGGGGGCCCCGGGCGTGCGGGAGTTCATCGTCGAGGCGGACGGCGGGTCGCGCGGCAATCCGGGACCCGCGGGCTACGGCGCCGTGGTGCTCGACGCGGCGACCGGCGAGGCGCTGGTGGAGGCCGCCGAGTACATCGGCGTCGCCACCAACAACGTCGCCGAGTACCGGGGGCTGCTGGCCGGTCTGCGGGCCGCGCGCGACCTCGACCCCGGCGCCGCCGTCCACGTCCGGATGGACTCCAAGCTCGTCGTGGAGCAGATGTCGGGCCGCTGGAAGATCAAGCACCCCGACCTGAAGCCGCTCGCCGTGCAGGCGGCCGGAGTCCTGCCGGGCGACCGGGTCGACTACGAGTGGATCCCCCGGGAGCGCAACAAGCACGCCGACCGGCTGGCCAACGAGGCGATGGACGCGGGCCGTCGCGGCGAACAGTGGTCGCCGTCGCAGTCGACGGCCGCGCTGGACGCGGGACCGGCCCCGGACGCGGTACCGACTCCGGACGCCGGAACCGCCGTACGCGGACCCGGCGTCGCGGCTGCGGGAGCCGATCTGCGGGCCGCGCGGGCGGTGGCCACGCCGAGCGCCGGGTGGGCGCCCGCCGACCTCGGCGCGCCGTCCACCTTCGTGCTGCTGCGGCACGGCGAGACCCCGTTGACCCCGCAGAAGCGGTTCTCCGGGAGCGGCGGCAGCGATCCGTCGCTGTCCGAGACCGGCCGGGAGCAGGCACAGCGGGCCGCCGCGGCCCTGGCCCGGCGCGGCACCGTCGAGGCGGTCGTGTCGTCACCGCTGGCCCGGACCCGGCAGACCGCCGGGATCGTCGCCGCCCGGCTGGGCCTCGCGGTGGCGGTCGAGGACGGGCTGCGCGAGACGGACTTCGGCGCCTGGGAGGGGCTGACCTTCGGCGAGGTGCGCGAGCGCCACCCGGACGACCTGAACGCCTGGCTGACCGACCCCGCGGCGCGGCCGACCGGCGGCGGCGAGAGCTTCACGGCGACCGCCGCGCGCATCGCCGCCACCCGCGACGAACTGGTCGCCGCGTACCCCCGCCGCACCGTCCTGCTGGTCACCCACGTGACCCCGATCAAGACCTTCGTACGCCTGGCCCTGGGCGCCCCGCCCGAGTCCCTGTTCCGGATGGAGCTGTCGGCGGCGTCGCTGTCGGCGGTGGCGTACTACGCGGACGGGAACGCGAGCGTACGGCTGTTCAACGACACATCCCACCTGCGCTGAGCACCCCGCGCCCGGCCGGGCGGCACGCGGTGGGCCCGAGTCCGGCCGAGGGGCACGCGAGGGCCGGCCTTCCGCCTCACGCGGCCGACCGCAGCCCCGCCGCCTCCCGGGCCAGTGCCTCGATCCGCCGCCAGTCCCGGGCCGCCACCGCGTCCTCCGGCACCATCCACGTACCGCCCACACAGCCGACGTTGGGCAGGGCCAGGTACTCCGGGGCGTTGGCCGGGCCGATCCCGCCGGTGGGGCAGAAGCGGGCCTGCGGCAGCGGACCGGCCAGCGCCTTCAGATACGCCGTGCCGCCCGCCGCCTGCGCCGGGAAGAACTTCATCTCCCGCACCCCGCGCTCCAGCAGCGCCACCACCTCCGACGTGGTCGACACCCCCGGCAGGAACGGCACCCCGGACCCGGCCATCGCGTCCAGGAGCGCTTCCGTCCAGCCGGGGCTGACGAGGAACCCCGCCCCGGCCGCGCACGCCTGTGCCGCCTGGGTGCGGGAGAGGACCGTTCCGGCGCCGACCACCGCCTCGGGAACCTCGGCGGTGACGGCCCGGATCGCGTCGAGCGCGGCAGGCGTCCGCAGCGTCACCTCGATCGCGGGCAGCCCGCCCGCGACCAGCGCCCGCGCGAGCGGTACGGCGTCGGCGGCGTCCGGCAGCACGACCACGGGCAGGACGGGCGCGAGATCCAGCGGTGATGAGGGCATGCCGCTCATCCTGCCCGCGGCGCGCACCATGCACAATGGCCGTTGCGTATGGTGCAACGCAGCCGCGCGCCGAACGCCCACAGCGCACCCCGAGCCCGGCCCCGGGCGCCGACAGCACGCCCCGCGCGGCCTCAGTGCACCTCGGTGACCAGCACGTCCAGCGCCCAGGCCCGGTCCGCCCGCGCGGGTGGCTGCGCCTCCACCACGTACCCGAGATCCCGCAGCGCCGCCACCAGCTCACCCGGACCCTTGGGTGCGGCCCCGGACGACAGGAGACTGCGGACGATCCGCCCCTTCGTCGCCTTGTTGAAGTGGCTGACGACCTTCCGGGTCGGCGCGTGCAGCACCCGCACGCTCGCGGTCCGGCCCGCGACCTCGCCCTGCGGCTTCCACGCGGCGGCGTACGCGGTGGAACGCAGATCCAGCACCAGCCCGGCGCCGGCCACCGCGGGCAGCACGTCGGCCAGCGGACCGCGCCAGTGCGCGCCCAGCGCACCGAGGCCCGGCAGCCGCACACCCATCGAGCAGCGGTAGGACGGGATCCGGTCCGTCACCCGCAGCGCACCCCACAGTCCGGAGAAGACCAGCAGCGAACGCGCCGCGCGCCGTTTCGCGGCGGCGTCCAGGGAGGCGAGGCCGAGGGCGTCGTACAGCACACCCGTGTAGATCTCCCCGGCGGGCCGCGCGCCCGCGGTGCGCAGCCCGGCGTTCTTCGCGACCTCGCCGCGCAGCCCCTCGCTCAGCCCGAGCACCTCGCACGCCTTGGCCTCGTCACCCGCGCACAGCTCGACCAACTCGTCGAGGACGGCGGCCCGGGCGGCGGACAGCCCCGGCAGGGACAGCGACTCCGGCTTCAGCGCGGCGCCACGGCCGGACGCGGCCTTGCCTTCGGACGGCGGCAGCAGGACAAGCAACGCGTACTCCTTCTCTCGCTCTCCGCGCCAGCGTACGGGCACGGCGCAGGCAGACCCACGCCCACCGCGCGCCGCGCCTCGACCGGCGCCGCGCGCCGCGCCGGTCGAGGCGCTGGACGCGGGCCGGTCCGTGCCGCCCCGCACGCCCGGTACCATGGTCGACACGGCAGACGAGCCGGGCGGACGGCCGCGTGGAGCCCTTGACAGGGCTTCCCGAGGAACGTCCGGACTCCACAGGGCAGGGTGGTGGCTAACGGCCACCCGGGGCGACCCGCGGGACAGTGCCACAGAGAACAGACCGCCGGGGACCGTATCCGTACGGGCCTCGGTAAGGGTGAAACGGCGGTGTAAGAGACCACCAGTGCCCAGGGTGACCTGGGCAGCTAGGTAAACCCCACCTGGAGCAAGGTCAAAAGGAGCGCCGTGAAAAGCGCTCTGCGCGGACGTTCGAGGGCTGCCCGCCCGAGTCCGCGGGTGGACCGCACGAGGCCGGCGGCAACGTCGGCCCTAGATGGATGGCCGTCTCCCGGCCGGCCGCGAGGCCGACCGGTGACAAAATCCGGCGTACAGCCCGACTCGTCTGCCGCTCCTTTTTCCGCAGGTCAGAGGCCATGTTCACTGGCTAAACAAACGCTCGGGGTCGAATCCGGGGCGAATTCGGGCTGTGGGTATCGTCGTTTCTATCTGCTGCCCACCCGTCATATCCGGGCATTCCGGGTGTCAAATGTGGTCCGGTGCCGCTCTGTAGCAGACATCTCGGACTCTGGTGCACTCGGAAATATACGTACGAGGTGTCCTCTTGCTGGCCTGCTCCGGCTGAACTTGAGCGCCGATGGTGCGTCCTCTGGCAGTTCGGCCGTTCAGTCGGGCAGCACGTCGACGGGGGGTAGCGGTGCCGCGCTGGCGTACACCGCGCACTCAGCAGTTCAGACCTTGCGGAGGGGGCGGAGGTTACCGGCCAGTAACGCCGTTTCTGGGTTCAGTCGTACCCGGTCCCGTACCTGACCCGGTGTACACCTGAACCGCCATGCTTCCTGTGGCCGGCGTCCCGGCAGTGGCCAGCACGGCCGCCGTCGTCCTCAAGGCCGGCCACGGACAACTGCTCGCCGGCCGGCATTGCGTCTGACCGCTGACGACGTCGATGCCCAGGAACTCGCCGTGATCCTGTGCGACTCCCGGGCATCGACGTACTCGGAGGTGTTCTGTGGGGGCTGTTACTGGATTGTGCTGTCCCAGTCCCGGTGCGGGCTCGTCATGGAGTCGCCTGTGCTGGTGAAGTTCCACAGGCCTTGGCGGGTCCGGCCGTCGGAGGTGGCGCCGTAGTCGTAGAAGATGGCCATGTCGGACTTGCCGTCACCGCTGGCGTCTCCGGAGAGGGGCTGGCTCAGGTTCCAGTTCCAGCTGGTGGGATCGCTGTCCCACACGATCTTCGGTGCCTGGAGCGTGGTACCGGTGCTGGTGAAGACCCACAGCTTGGTGCGGAATTTGTTGTCCGTCGCTCCGTAGTCGTAGAGGACGCCGATGTCGGTTTTGCCGTCGCCGTTGTAGTCGCCGGAGGTGACCTTGCTGGAGTCCCAGTTCCAGCTCATGGTGCCGCTGTCCCAGGCGACCGTCGGTGGGTTGAAAGCGGTGCCGGTGCTGGTGAAGGCCCACCACAGCTTGGAGTGGTTCTTGCCGTCGGCGGTCTGGTCGTAGTCGTAGAGGACGGCGATGTCGGTTTTGCCGTCACCGTTGTAGTCGCCGGAGGTGAGCTTGCTGCGGTCCCAGTTCCAGCCGGTGGTGCCGCTGTCCCAGGCGACCGTCGGTGCGTTGAAAGCAGTGCCGGTGCTGGTGAAGACCCACAGCTTGGACTGGAACTTGCCGTCGGCGGTCTGGTCGTAGTCGTAGAGGACGCCGATGTCGGTTTTGCCGTCGCCGTTGTAGTCGCCGGAGGTGAGCTTGCTGCGGTCCCAGTTCCAGCTCATGGTGCCGCTGTCCCAGGCGACCGTCGGTGCGTTGAAAGCGGTGCCGGTGCTGGTGAAGACCCACAGCCTGGTGCGGAACTGGCCGTCGGTCTGTCCATTGTTGTAGAGGACGGCGATGTCGGTTTTGCCGTCGCCGTTGTAGTCCCCGGAAGTGAGCTTGCTGGACGACCAGGTCCAGCTGGTGGCACCGCTGTCCCACACCACGCGGGGTGCACGGAAGGTCGTGCCGTCACTGTTGAACACCCACAGGCTGCTCTGGGCACGCCCCTGGGCGTCCCTGCCGTAGTCGTACAGGGCTGCGACATCGGACTTGCCGTCGCCGTCGAAGTCACCGTCGACTGTCTGGGCCTGCTGCGGCAGGGACCGGACCTGCTGCAGCCATGCGTTCAGATCGTCGACGCGGGTACTGACGGCCCCGTTGCGTACTTCGGCTTCGTCGATACCCCAGCATCCGCTCTGCCAGGACTTGCTGTTGACGGCGATGAGTTCGCTCTTGCCGTCTTTTTCACGAAGCAGCGGACCACCGGTGTCGCCGGCACAGAGGGCATCGTCGCCCTGCCCGGTCACGGCCAGTTGGCTGGGGTCGACCGCGTCGACGGTGAAGATGCCGGTGTGCAGCTTCGTCGGCGACCACTCTGTCTTGGTCCGTCCGAAACCCAGGGCCTTGACCGTGTCTCCGGCAACCGGCGGTGCGGTGGCCAGAGTGACGGGGGTGATGCCCTGAGCAGGTGTCGCGAGCCGGGCCATGACCAGGTCGCGTCCCGGGGAGGGGACGAGCTCGGTGACCGTGGTGACGAGGCCGCCGGTGGAGGCGAGATCGCTGCGGCCGACGGTGACCGTGACGGGCTTGGCCGGTTTGCCGGCGGGAGGTGTGGCCCCGGATGCGGGGTTGTCCACGAAGCACGAGCCGGCGGAGACGACCCACTGGGGATCGACGAGCGTGCCTGAACAGACGCGGTCGCCGCTGCCGATGTCCAGGCGAGCGGTGAAGGCGTAGCTGCCGCCGGCGGCCGCGCTGCCAGTAGTGGCCTGTGCCGGAGCGGCCGTGAAGGCGCAGGCGACCGCGCCGGCTATGAGCAGACTGCTCGTCAGGGCAGCGCGAATGCGGGGTCTGGGCATGGAAGAACTCCGAAGATGCGGAAGTCGCGTGCGGTGCAGCCATGCGGCGGCACCGCACGGCTGATGCCGAACGGTGAGGTGGAGAAGGCAGGACAGGTCAGGCGGTGACACGCAGTTCGATCAGCATGGTCGGTTTGCCCGAGGCGCCGGACTCGCCGTAGCCGGTGAAGTCGTTGGCACGCGCGTTGATGACGGTGGTGGTCCCGTCGTCCTCACGGATGGTGGTCTTCACCGGGTCCGCCGAAGTCCAGATGCCGTAGGCCTGGGGGATCTCAAGAGTCAGGAAGGCAGGCTTGGCCGTGATGTCGAAGCAGAAGTCCTGCTGACCCGTCCGGCTCATGATCTGGATGTCCTCGCTGCCGTCGCAGGACGTCATGACCATGTGACCATCGCCGCGTTTGAGGAGGGCACCCGTTTCTTCCCGGATCTGGGCCGCGCCCGGGTAGTTGAAGTCCTCGATGGCATAGGGCATATCGCCATCGGCTGAAATCGCAGACGTTGCTGTGCTGTCGTTGTCGGCGTAGGCCACGCCCAGCGTCGTCGCGAACGCGGTAAGAGCTGAAATCGCAATGCCCAGCAACGCCCTGCGATATGAGATATCACCACAGTGAGCCTTTCAAAAGGGCAAAAAAGATAAAGGGACGGTTTTGTAGGGAGCGATAATCAAGTAAAGGATGCATTAAGTGTGTACATAGCGTAATTCATCCTGCACAGTGAATCCAGACCAGACCCACAGATTATTCGTCCAGTCTTCAGCCTCTGTTGACCAAGGGGCTGGCATAGATGCCCGCAATATCGGACACATGCGAAGAGGGCGGGCATCATTGATCATCGGTGAAGCGGAGTCCCATTCCTTTCGATCCTGGTCGGCTTGCAAAGGTAAAATGATGTGTGCACATCAATCCGGATCCTGTTTCTGTTATCTGCCGGTTGCTGGGCATGACATGCGGTGTACGATCAGGCGGCTCTAACGGGTGGAAAACCGCAGGCGATCGCTCTTGTGGCGACGAGAAAGGGGCATTTCTTGAATTTGCGCCCTGTCGTTGCTGTGGTGCCTGCATGTTTATCTTGTTGGGCTTTTCTTCAACCACGAGGGAGTCGCTGAGTGAGACGGCGTATACCCTCCCGGACTGTTAGTTCGGGAGTACTGAGACGGTTTTCATCTTCCTGGCGGGGCGTGCGGATGCTGTTGTCCGCGGGCTTGCTGTCGGGTCTGCTGGGGACGCCCGCCGCGGCGGCGGCGGAGCCGGTACCGCTGCCGGCGGATGTGCGGGCCGACATCGTCGGCTACTGGGAGACCGGCGGAGCCGGTCTGAAGGTGGCCGCCGAGCAGGCGCTGCTGGGCGGCGACGACGCCATACGCAAGTTCCTCGACGAAGCGGAGTCCATCCAGTTCGCGGACAACCGCGTTGAGACGGCGCGGCTGGCGATGACCAGCGGGCCCAGCGTGCGGCAGGCCGCCAAGGAGGCGATGCTGAAGTCGCCGGCCGAGTTGGAGACCTTTCTCCTCTACGGCTACGAGGCTCCGCTGGACGTGGACCGCAAGGTCGAGATCGGCCGCCTGATCACCCTGGGCGGCTTGGGCGTGCAGGCTGCGGGCAAAGATGCTCTGCGGGGGACCTTCGAAGACCGTGAACTCTTCCTGGAGTCGGGCCAGTACACCGCGCGCGAGCAGGACAACCGTGTCGAGGTCGCCCGCCTTGCCACGGTCGGCGGCCCCAACGTGCAGGCGGCCGCCAAGGTCGCGCTGCGCGGCACGCCTGAGGACATGGTCGAGTTTCTGGAGGTCGGGCAGTTCACCGCCCGTGACCGTGACCAGGAACATTCCACGATCGCCCAGTTGATCGCGCAGGCGAAGCAGGCGGGCAAGCAGGCCGAGGACGCACGCAAGACGGCGGAAGAGTCGTCGGAGAAGGCGGTCGAGGCGTCCAGGCTGGCCAAGGAGGCCGCACAGAAGGCCGCCGAGGAGACCGCGGCCGCCAAGGACGACTCCAAGACGGCCGCGGTCAAGGCGAAGCAGGCCGCCGATGCCGCGCGGGGCGCGTCAGAGGCCGCGCAGGAAGCCATCGGGGCGGCCAATGCCGCCAACAGTGCCGCCCGCCGTGCCGCACTGGCTGCCGCGCAGACCGCCTCGGCAGCTGCCTCAGCTGCTGAAGCAGCGAACAGCGCCTACAAGGCAGCGATCGCGGCCGCCCGCGACGAGGCCGACGCCGGTGCCGCAAAGCAGGCCGCCAGCCAGGCACGCGCCGCGGCGGATGCCGCGAAGACGTCGGCGGTCGCAGCCGAGAACGCGGGCCTTGCCTCCGCCGCAGCAGCTGTCGCTTCCGAGTCGGCGAAGAGTGCCTCCGGCAACGCGCGGGCGGCAGCCGACGCGGCCGACGAGGCCAACGCCTATGCGGATGCCGCCGGACTGCATTCCGACGAGGCCCGCCTTGCCGCTGCCGAAGCACGACGGCACGCCAATGCCGCCGACGCCGCCGCCGACCGCTCCGCCGACCTCGCCCGCCGTGCGGCCACCGCCGCCTATGGTGCCCGCGACGCCGCCAACTCGGCCGCAGCACACGCGGACAAGGCCGCCGACTACGCCGACGAAGCAGCCGAACAAGCCGGCAACGCCGCAACCTACGCCGCCGTCGCCAAGAAGAACGCCGACGGCGCCAAGGCAG
The DNA here is from genome assembly GCF_042896695.1 of Streptomyces sp. NPDC001270. Taxonomy (NCBI): domain Bacteria; kingdom Bacillati; phylum Actinomycetota; class Actinomycetes; order Kitasatosporales; family Streptomycetaceae; genus Streptomyces; species Streptomyces sp. NPDC001270. Next base: position 52,057 of record NZ_JBIAXM010000038.1, read on the forward strand.
CAGCCGACACCGCGAGTGCCGCGGTCAACAAAGCCAGAGAGACCTTCGACCTGGCCCGGGAGACCGAAACAGCCGACCTGCAGACCCGCACGGACGCGGCCATCGAGCGCGCCCGCTCGATGAAAGCCGCCTCCGAAGCAGCGGTCTCGGCCTCCGCGGCCACCCAGGCCGAGGCATTGTCCCTGAGCGGCACCGCGACCGGGCTGGCCCAGGAAGCGGGACGTCCCGACGTCGACATCCAGGCCACTGCCGCCAAGGGCCGCCAGCTCGCCATGCAGGCGATGAAACTCCTCGGCCCCTGGCACCAGGAAGCCGCCGCCCGCGCGCTCTCAGGCACAGACCAAGACGTCCTGGGCTACCTGCGCACCCGCTGGAAAGAGGCCGACTACTACGACGTACGCCAGCGCGTCGTCGTCCTGAGCACCCAGAGCCCCTACACCTCCGTCCGCACCGCCGCCGCCGACGTCCTGGCAGGCGGAACCCCGGACCAAATCGCGGCATTCCACACCTCCGGCCAGTACGAGGCCGGCCGGACCGACATGCGGGTCGACGTCGCCCGTCTCGCCGAGACCGGCGGCCCCGGCGTCAGCGAGGCCGCCAAGACCGCACTTGCCGACGGAACCGGCAAAACCCTCGCCACCTTCCTGCACATCGGCCAGTACGGCGCACGCCTTACCGACGAACGGGTCATCACCGCACGCCTCGCCGAGACCGGCAGCCCCGAAACCCAGGCCGCCGCGAAAATCGCTCTCGCCGGACCCCCGGAACTGATCCACGAGTTCGTCAGCACCGGCCAGTACATGGCCCAGCGTAAAGACGCCCTCGCCACCACCCACATTCACCAGGTCCAACGGCTCCTCGCCGAAGGCTCCCTGATCGCCGCAAAGGCACAAGAGAACGCCTGGCGCGCCGCGGAAGCCGCCGCAACGGCCCAGAACGCCGCCGACGAAGCAGCAGCCGCCTCCAATCAAGCACAGAAATCAGCGGAACAAGCCGCGCAGTACGCCGCCGACGCCAGGACGTCAGCGGACGCCGCCGACCGGAGCGCCGCCGACGCGGCAGCATCAGCTGCGACCGCCCGCAGCGCCGCTGAACGGGCCGCGCAGGATGCCACCGCCGCCGAGAACTCCGCCGCCGACGCCGAGTTCTCCGCCTCCTACGCCCGCTACTCGGCCCAGCAGGCCAACGACTCAGCCGACCGGGCCCGCGCATCGGCCATCGCCGCCGGCAAAAGCGCCGCCGAGGCGGAAGCCGAGGCCAAACAGGCATGGCAGACAACCCGCGACCTCGCCGACCAGGAGATCGAGGAAGCCCGCCGCCAGGCGGAAGAAGAACGCAAGGCCCAGCAGGACAGCGCGTCCAAGACGTTCTGCATGGACCTCCTCCCGTTCGACCACTCGTACTTCCCGATCAACACGGTCATCTGCGACGGCGGGGCGATCGACCGGGCCCTGGACGTAGCGAAGGACCCCAGCACATACGGGACGATCATCTGGGAGATGTCGGGTCTCGCCGACATCGAGGCATGCATCGACAACCCCACCGCCGCAGACTGCGTGATGGCCGCCATCGGCGTCACTCCCTGGGGCAAGCTCAAAAGCGCCGCCAAGGCCGACAAAATCCTTGACGCCATCAAGGGCGGACGAGCAACCCGCAGGACCGTCGCCTGCCTGACCGGAGCAGCACACAGCTTCACGGCCGGCACCAAGGTCCTGATGGCCGACGGCACCGGCCGCCCGATCGAACAGATCGAAACCGGCGACCTTGTCACCGCCACCGACCCCACCACCGGCGAAACCGGTCCCCGGCGCGTCACCCGCACCATCCACACCCCCGACGACCGCAACTTCACCGACGTCACCCTCACCGACGGCTCCACACTCACCTCGACCAGCCACCACCCCTACTGGTCCCAGAACGACCAGACGTGGAAAAACGCGGGCAACCTTCAGACCGGCGACACCCTCCGCACCCCGCAGAACAACACGGCCGCCATCGCCCACACCCGCGACTGGCACGGCCTCCAGGACGCCTACGACCTCACCGTCGACGACCTCCACACCTACTACGCCTCCACCAACACCACCTACCTCCTCGTCCACAACACCGACGAAGCCTGCCAATGGGTCGGGCCACTTCTTGGCAGCCTGCCGAAGTGGATTGACGGGCTAAAGGGGCAAAAAACGGTGGGAGAACTAGTGGATTCCCAAGGAAATCCATTTCCCGGTCTGCCAGCCGACATGAAGCGGTTGATCAGTGGCGAAACCCTCTACGACAAAAATGGAAACAAATATGACGACCCGTGGTGGGCAAAGGCCCAGGCGCTGCTTCGTGGAAAGCTTGGTTTTCCCGCAAAACCTGGCGCGAAATATCTGGCAAGCTCTCACGTGGAAACCAAGTACGCGGTCTGGATGGATGAAAATGGCGTGAAGGATGCCACCGTTGTTATCAACAACAACAACGGCGTATGCAGCCTATACCAGAACTGTGAGGACGCGGTCAAGTACATCCTGCCTGCCGGATCGAAACTCACCGTCTACTACCCTGGTGGCAAGAAGACGCTCTGGGGTGGAAGGTGAAGCAGTGATGCTCAAGGTGCTCGGACATGAACCTCTTTACCTGAGGACCGACCGCGAACTAAAGGATTACCTTGATGAAATCTTCGCCGAAGATAGAGCGGGTAGTTACTTCAATGCGCATGTCCAGGTAGTCACAGGTGAAACCGAAGATGTTGACAATTTGCTTGCAATCGGCCTTGACTACGATTCAGGATACGGTGCACTTTCCTGGCACTGCACTGGTAAGATCGAGGAGCGGGTCAATAGCGTTGCAGGCGCCGACATGGCGAATTATGTCTGGGTTTCATGGAACCCGGTACCTCCGGAGGTCGACCCTGAAATTGTGAGCGATCCGTGGTCCCCGAGCTACTTCAATCGTGTTAGCGCCATTCCATTGAGTGACGTTCGCTCTGCAGTGGAAGAGTACTACCGAGAAGGGTCCGGATTCCGCCCATCTGCAGTTCAGTGGGTAAAGGGAAACTTTACCGGAGAGCTCCTCGACGAAGGTACCGAAAACCGACAACTGTAGCGAAAGAAGCGGTCACGGCTCGCCTGTAACACGGTGAGCCGTGACTCTTTATCTGGGCGGCGTATGCGGTCGAATGTCGCGAACCCGTCGACTCGCTTTCGGTTTATTAGTCGGGCGTAACGATGGCGGCGATGAATCGGGAAGGTATGATCGTTGAGTTTTAGATAAATGGCGCGTCGGAGCGAGTATCTAAACCTCAGGGTGTGGAGGTATAGCCATCCATCGAGCCTTGAACGAGTTGGAATCGGAGTGTGAAGTTCCTTTGGGGTTCAATGCGTGAAGCACCGGAGCGTTCCACATGTACGACCTGCCAGAAGGGGCAGAAGTTCCAGCGGTAGAGGAAAACTTCTCGTTGGGGTCAACCGAAAAACTGGTTATGGAGGAATGATTTGGTGGGGCGAGGAGATTCCAGAAGATCCCGACCAATTTTACTGGGTATCGTGCAACGAGAATCCACCCTCCTTCGACCCGCGGGTTACCGCCGACCCCGGCTACCCACTGTGGTATGACCGGAAGAACGTGGTGCCAGTGGAAGATATCGAGACTGCCCTCAATGAGTTTTGTTTTAACCGAGGAAGGCGGCCTACGGCCGTAGGCTGGGAACCCAGCACAGCGAACGGTCAACCACTGGACTCTTAAGTAGGATTTACGCCTGCTGAAGCCGAGCCTCGGCTCGGCTTCAGCAGCCGCGTGCCAGAGAAGCACGGTCATCTGCGACGGCGGGGCGATCGACCGGGCCCTGGACGTAGCGAAGGACCCCAGCACATACGGGACGATCATCTGGGAGATGTCGGGTCTCGCCGACATCGAGGCATGCATCGACAACCCCACCGCCGCAGACTGCGTGATGGCCGCCATCGGCGTCACTCCCTGGGGCAAGCTCAAAAGCGCCGCCAAGGCCGACAAAATCCTTGACGCCATCAAGGGCGGACGAGCAACCCGCAGGACCGTCGCCTGCCTGACCGGAGCAGCACACAGCTTCAGCCCGACTCGTCTGCCTGCTGCTGTTTCCACCCCGTCGGTGTCGCTCAGGCCCCGCTGCCGCCGTCGACCGACAGGATCGTGCCGGTCACGTAGGAGGCCCGGTCGCTGAGCAGCCAGGCGGCGGCCTCGGCGATCTCGGCGGGGTCGGCCGCGCGGCGCAGCGGGGTCCGTGCCGTGAGCCGCTCGACCAGACCGGGCGATTCCGCCTCCCAGGCACGGATCATCTCGGTGAGCGTGCCGCCGGGGGCGATGGCGTTCACCCGGATGCCTTCCGGGCCGTACGTGACGGCGGCCGACTCGGTGAGGCTGTTGACCGCCCGCTTCATCGCGCCGTAGACGGGCAGTTCGGGGTTGCCGCGCAGGCTGCCGACGGAGGAGTTGTTCACGATGGCGCCGGTCCTGGCGGTGGCCCGGATGGCGGCCACCTCGGCGGCCATGGCCAGCCAGACGCCCTTGAGGTTCACGCGGTAGACGTGGTCGAAGTCGGCCTCCGGGAGCTGGTCGAGCGGGCCGGGCTGCTGGATCGTCGCGCCGTTGTTGAAGGCGATGTCGAGCCTGCCGTACAGGTCCACGGCGCGGTCCACGGCGGCCCGTACGGAGGCCGGGTCGGCCAGGTCGCACACCACGTGGTCCGCGGTGCCACCGGCCGCACGGATCTCCTCCGTCACCGCCTTGAGCTGGGACTCCGTCCGGGCCGCCAGGAGCACGCGGGCTCCCTCGCGGGCGAACAGCCGGGCCGCGGCGGCGCCGATGCCGCGGCCCGCGCCGGTGATGAAGGCGACCTTGCCGGCAAGCAGGCCCTCCGTGGTGAGGGCGGTGGAAGTGCTGGTGAGAGCTGTGTTGTCCATGGCAGCGAGCCTGTGCCCGGCCGCGGAGCCGGTCCAGGCACAGGCGGTACCTGGATCCGCCGGACGCCGTGTGCCCACACTGGGGGCGTGGACCGACGAGAACTGGCGATCTTCCTGCGCAGCAGGCGCGAGCGGATCAGCCCTGCCGACGTGGGGCTGCCCGCGGGGGCGCGGCGCCGCACCCCGGGGCTGCGGCGCGAGGAGGTGGCGCAGCTGACGTACATCTCGACCGAGTACTACACGCGGCTGGAGCAGGCCCGCGCCCCGCGCCCGTCGCGCGAGGTGCTGGCCGGGCTGGCGCGAGCCCTGCGGCTGTCGGACGTCGAGCGCGCCCACCTCCACCACCTCGCCGGTGTGCCGCCGCTCCCGCCGACCGGTCCCTCGCGCGAGGTGCGGCAGAGCATCCTCGACCTGCTGCACCGGCTGCCGCAGGCCGCGGCGACCGTGATGTCGGCCTCCTTGGAGGTGCTGGCCTGGAACGATCTGGCGGCAGCCCTCATGGAGGACTTCTCCGCGCTGCCGCGACGTGACCGCAACCTCGTGCGCCGGGTCTTCCTCGGCCCGCACCCGCCGGGGCACCGGCTGTACGGGGTGTCGGACGCGGACGGGTTCGCCCGTATGTCGGCACGGCACCTGCGCGCGGTGGCCGGCCGGTACCCGGACGATCCGGAGGTGGCCGAGCTGGTGGGTGAACTCCTCGCCGGCAGCGCGGAGTTCACCCGGCTGTGGGAGTCCCACGACGTGTCCGAGGCGCCCGCCCTGATCAAGACCTTCCAGCACCCGCTGGTCGGTCCGGTCACCGTCAACTGCGACGTCCTCGACATCGCCGACCGCGACCAGCAGGTCGTGATCTACACCGCGACCCCCGGCTCGCGCTCCGAGGAGGCGCTGCGACTGCTGTCGGTCATCGGCACCCAGCGCATGGACGTCACTCGGTGACCAGGCGCCGGAGCAGGTCGGACAGGGCCGTGCGCTCGGCGTCCGACAGCGGGGCGAAACAGGCGGCGAGCGCCTCGTCGGCGGCCTCGTCGCCCGCGGCCAGCACCTGTTCGCCCAGGGGTGTCAGCCGGTGCTCGTTGCGCCGGCCGTGGCCCGGCCGTCGTTCGACCAGGCCCTGGGCCAGCAGACGGCCCACGAGTGTCCCGAACGCCTGCTCGCTCTGGAAGCAGGCCGTGGCCAGCGTGCGGGCCGAAGCCCCGGGGGCACGGCTGATCGCGCGCAGCGCCTCCCACTGGGCGAGCGTCGTGCCCACCGTGGCCAGCGTGGTGTCGAGCGCCCGCTGCTGACGGTACTGGGCCTGTTTGACCGCCCTGCCGAGGGCCTGTGGATCACCGTGCATGGGCGCGATTCTACGACATTGACTAAACTGGCTTATATAAAGATGCTGAGTTTACGTTCCGGCCACAGCCCGACTCGGTGTCCGACTCGGATTCCGGCATGCGGCTCGGGCTCCGACTCGATTCCACCGGCTCGACCGAACGAGGACGGCTCATGAGGATTTCCTGCCAGTTCGCGACCTCCCTGGACTCGCCCGAGCACATCGCCGTCGGCGAGCGACTGGGCTACGACCGTGCGTGGCTGTTCGACACCCCGCAGCAGAGTCCGGACGTGTGGATGACGCTGGCGCTGGCCGCGGAACGCACCGAGCGCATCGGTCTCGGCCCGGGTGTGCTGGTGCCCGGTCTGCGCCATCCGATGGTCAACGCCTCGGGTGCCGCCGCGCTGTCCGCGCTGGCGCCGGGGCGGGTCGCCGTCGCCTTCGGCACCGGATTCACCGGCGCGCGGGCCATCGGCGCCAAGTCCACGACCTGGGCCGATCTCGCCGAGTACGTCCGTGTCTTCCGGGCCCTGCTGCGCGGCGAGACCACCGACTGGAAGGGCGCCCGGCTGCGCATGCTGCACCCGGCAGGCGCCGCCCCGGCGCGCCCGATCGAGGTGCCCGTGCTGATCTCGGCGGTGGGCCCCAAGGGCATCGCCGTCGCGAAGGAGCTGGCCGACGGGCTGTTCAGCATCAACGAGGAGACCAAGCACGCCAAGGAGTTCGACTGGGCCGCGCTCGGCCTGCACGGCACCGTGCTGGCGGAGGGCGAGGCCCTGGACTCGCCCCGGGTCCGTGACGCCGTCGGTCCGGGCAACGCGCTCGCCTACCACCTCGCGTACGAGTTCGGCGGCGACGTGACCGCCCTGCCCGGCGGACAGCAGTGGCTGGACGCGATCAACCGGGTGCCCGAGCGGGAACGGCACCTCGCGGTCCACGACCACCACCTGGTCGCCCTCAACGCCGCCGACCGGGCCGCCTGGGCGGCCGGCAGCTGGACTGCCGTCCCGACCACCACGGTCACCGGCTCGGCCGCACAGGTGGCCGACCGGCTGGCCGCGTACGGCGAGCAGGGCATCACCGAGATCCTCTACCAGCCCATGGGCCCGGACATCCCCCACGAGCTGGAGGCATTCATCACCGCGGCCCGCACGGGCACCGTCAGCTGAGCCCCTTGCGCAGGAAACGCCGCAGACGGGTCTGCGGCCAGGTGTTGATCACATCGTCCTTGGTGAGCCAGCCGCGCTGCGCGGTGCCGATGCCGTAGCGCATGTTGGCCAGGTCGGGGACGGAATGCGCGTCGCTGTCCACGGCGAACCTCACTCCGTGGCGGCGGGCCCGCACGATGTCCTCGTCGCGCAGGTCCAGCCGGGCGGGGTGAGCGTTGATCTCCAGGGCCGTGCCCGTGCGCGCGCACGCGGCGAAGACCTCGTCGAGGTCGACGTCGACGGGCGGCCGCCTGCCGAGGACGCGGGTGGTGGGGTGGCCGATGACATGGACGTACGGGTTCTCGCAGGCACGCACGAGCCGCCGGGTCAGTGCCCGGCGGGGCTGGTTGAAGTGCGAATGCACCGAGGCCACGCACACGTCGAAGGCGGCCAGGAACTCCCCGGGCCAGTCGACGTCGCCGTCCGGACCGATGTTCAGCTCCACACCGTGCAGCAGCCGCATGCCGCGCCCCTTGCCGTGGGCGCCGTCCAGCTCCCGCACCCGCTCGCGCTGGGCGAGGATCCGTTCCTCGGTCATCCGCTGCATGGACAGGTCCGGCCCGTGGTCGGTGATCGCGTAATAGGCGTAGCCGCGGGCGGCGGCGGCCCGCACCATCTCCTCCAGGGGCGCGAGCCCGTCGGTGAGGTCGGTGTGCGTGTGCAGGTCTCCCCGGAGGTCCGGCTCCACCACCAGCTCCGGCAGCTCACCGCGCAGGCCGGCCTCGATCTCCCCCCGGTCCTCGCGCAGGGTCGGCGGGATCCAGGGCAGCCCGAGCCGGGCATAGACCTCCTCCTCGGTCTCGGAGACGACCCTCTCCCCGCTCTCGACGTCGAAGAGGCCGTACTCGGACAGCTTCAGCCCCTGGTGCACGGCCAGCTCCCGGGTGCGTATGTTGTGCGCCTTGGAGCCGGTGAAGTACTGAAGGGCCGCGCCCCAGGAGTCCGGCGGCACCACCCGCAGGTCGACGGACGGCCCCCTGGCAGTGCGTACCGAGGTCTTGGCCCGGCCGTGCGCGATGACCTCGGTGACGTACGGCAGCTCGGTGAACGCCTGCATCAGCGGGCCCGACTCCGCCGCCGCGACGAGGACGTCGATGTCGCCGATGGTCTCCCGCATCCGGCGCAGGGACCCCGCGTAGGTGCAGCGGTCGCAGCCGGTCACCCGGGACAGCGCCCCGGTGATGTCGTCGGCGAGGTCCATGGCCACGTCGAGCAGGACGCGGTCGCCGGAGGACCTGAGGAGGTCGACGCCGTGGAGGATGTTCTCCTCCGTCTTGGGCCCGAAGCCCTTCAGACCGCGCAGTTTCTCGGCGCGGATCGCCTCGACCAGCTCGTCGACCGAGGCGATGCCCTGTTCCTCGTAGAGGGCCAGGGCCTTCTTCGGGCCGAGCGTCGGGATGGCGGTGAGCTGCCGGACGCCGGCCGGGATCCTCGCGCGCAGTTCGTCCACCGCGGCCACCCCGCCGGTGCGGAAGTACTCGGTGACCTTCTCCGCGATCGACTTGCCGACCCCGGGGATCTGCTGGAGCCCCTTGGTGTCGAGTGTGGACACATCGGCGTGGTACCCGCCGATCGCACGCGCGGCCTTCTCGTAGACGCGCGCCTTGAAGGCGTCTTTGCCGGTGATCGAGATGAGGTCCGCGTACTCCTGGAACAGCGCCGCGACCTCGTCGTTGGATCGAGCCATGTCTTCGGAGTAGGCAGAAACGGCCGGTTCATTCCTGCGACTGCCCCGGACCGGGGTACGGGCCGCCGTGGCCGCCCGGGAGCGGCTGTGCGGGCAGGCGGCCACGCTCCGGCAGACCGCCGGGCGGACCGACCGGTGCCGGGCGCGCCGCCGTGGCCTGGCCCGCCCCGACGGCGGTACCGGTGCGGGGGCGGGTCCCGTACGGAGGCGGGTTTGTACGGAGGCAGGTCCTTACGGAAGTGGGTCCTTACGGTGGCCGGTGCCGGTCGACGGCCGACCGGCGCGGCCCCCGCGCGCCGGCGCGGTGCGGGTGCGGTTCAGCTGAGCTTCCGGCACAGCAGGGCGTCGGGGCCCTGGCCGGCGCCCAGCCGGGTGGTGTAGGCGATGCCGGCGGCGTACTCGTCGGCGGCGCACTGGCCCTTGTAGTCGCCGTGGGCGAAGTCGCCGCCTGCCGGGTTCGCGGGACGGTTGTCGGACCGGTCGAACCACACGGTGCGTCCGGTGGTGCCGAGCGGGACGCGGGCGGGCACGCACAGGGCGGCCGACATCCGGCCGCCACGGTGGCTGTACCCGATGAGGAAGTTCCCGTCCGGGCACTGGAGTTTGGTGTAGCCGGAGGCCCAGTCGCCGCCCGCCGGGACGTGCCGCTCGTCGGTGACGGCGGTCTGCGCGGTGCCCGCGGCGCGCAGGTCGCCGACGATGACGTCCGTGCACAGTCCACGACCACTGCTGTGGCCGATGCCGATCAGCCGCTGGCCGTCGGGGCAGACGGCCTTGGAAGCGCCCACGTCCCAGTCGCCGCCCGCGCGCACCCGCAGCGACTGCACTTGGTCGCCGTGGTCGGTGCTGAGCATGTTCCAGCCCGGTACCGGGGCGATGGAGCCGGTGCGGCTCGGGGCGGTCATCAGCCGGTTCCAGCCGGCGTCGCGCCAGTCGGACCCGTCGAGGATGCCGTGGCGGCCGCCCGCGGTGTCGTAGCGCAGCAGGGCCCAGTCGTCGTGGCCCTCCCACCCGACGAGCGGCCAGTACGCGAAGTCGGCGTCGTGGTCGGCGAAGTAGTCGGTGATGTTGCCGAACCAGGTACGGGCTGCGGCACCCGTCTCGTTCGCTCCCGCGCCGAACTCGCTGACCCACACGGGCGCGGTGAAGTGCTGGTCCGCCTCCTCGGACACGAAGAACGCCTCGTCGTACAGGGCCTGGTCGAGCTGGTCGCGGGTGAGGTCCTGGTAGCGCGGGTCGTGGGTCTCGCCGATGCCGGTGGCGCCGCTGTGGTGGGGGCCGGTGTACCCGTAGAAGTGGGCGGAGTACACCAGCTTGTGGCTGGTGACGAGGGTGTGCGAGAGGGTGCGGGCCGGGGTGAGCATGGGGCGGCCGTGCGGCAGTCCGTCCACGGGCACGCCGGTCCAGTTGATCCCCTCGATGACGATGAGGAGCCGGGGGTTGGCCTCGGTGAGGATGCGGTCGGCCGCCAGCTGCGCGGCGGCGTACCAGTCGTGGGCGTCGCCCAGGCCCCAGTTGGGGTCGTCCAGGACGTCCCGGCGTACTTCGTTGTACAGGTCGGCGCCCACCACCCGCGGGTCGTCGGCGTAACGGCGGGCCATGAGGACCCAGTCGTCGGCCCACTGCTGGGTGGACTGGCTGCTGTTCCAGCGCTCGTTGCCGTCGAGTCCGCAGCACCAGCGGGACGTGTTGGTGTGGTTGTTGAGGACGACCGCGAACCCGTCCTGGGTGAGGGCCGCCACGACGGCGTCGAAGACCTGGAGCGGTGTCCTGCCGCGCAGTTGCGGGTTGGCCGCGACGGCGGCGTCCGGCACGGGCGCCGTCGCGTGGATCATCTCGTTGGAGAAGGGCAGCCGGACGCTGTTGATGCCGAGCTGGTGGAAGTCGGCGAGCAGCCGGGGGAGCGGGGTGCGGTCCAGGCCGAGGGGGATGTTGTGGGAATTCTGGCCGGCGTGGTGGTCGGCGGGGTCGTCGGCGTTTCCGCTGCCGGTCCAGGAGCCCTGTGCGCCGTCCCAGTTGGCGGACTTCAGCCGGAAGCGGTTGCCCTCGGCGTCGACGACGTACCGGCTGCGGGTGGACAGGGGCGGCTGCCAGGTCGCGGCCGCGGGGGCGGCGGCCGAGGCGGTCGCGCCGCCGGGGGGCCGTGCGGGGGCGGCGGTCGCCCCTGGTGCCGTGGTCAGCAGCAGGAGGAACGCCCCCACTGATGCCAGTAATGTCAGGTACGGGTCAAATCGGCGGGTTGGCATGGGGCCTCTGTGGAGGGGAGAGGGGGCAGGGGCGAGGCGGTGCGAGTGCCCGCCGGGGCGAAGGCGCGGTCCCGGCCGGCGGTGTGGCGCGGTCTGGACGCGAGCGTAGCCGGAGGGTGGGGCCCGCGGGGATGGTCCGGGCGGGACCTGATGCCCTTCCGTCGGTCCGTCGGTCCGTCGGTCCGTCCGTCTGTCCGTCTGTCCGTCTGTCCGGCGAGCCCGGCGCACCCCTGCGCCGGGCGCGGACGGCCGCGCGACCGGGCCGTCCGGGCCCCAGGGCGGGGTGACGCGGGGCGTGATGGCCGTCACCTCGGCGCCGGAGAGTTCGTTCAGCGGACGGCCGCGGGTCTCGACGCGGAAGGCGAGGGTGACGACGAAGCCGAGCGCGCAGGCGACGGCCACCCCGTACAACAGGGCGCTCTCCCCGACGGAGGACAGCAGGACGGGGAAGCGGAAGGTCCCCAGGGCGGCGCCCAGCTTCCCGCAGTCGGCCGCGAAACCATGGCCCGCGGTGCGCATCTCGGACGGGAACACCTCGGCGGGCAGCGCGAAGGTGGTGGCATTGGGTCCGAGGTTCATGAAGGTGTTGAAGACTCCGAAGCCGGCGAAGACCATGAGGAGAGGGGCCTCGGGCCCGCCGGGGAGTTGGCCCGCGACGGCCAGGGCGCACAGCGCCAGGGCCATCACCGCGAATCCCGTGAGCTGGAGCGGGATCCGGCCGACCCGGTCCACCAGCACGATCGCCAGACCGAACCCGACGGCCAGGAAGACGTCCAGCACGGCCGTGCCGGTGGTGGAGGCGATGTCCTCGTCGATGAACGTGGCGTGCCGCCCGGCCACGGAGAACGAGGCAAGGAGGGTGGGCGTGAAGATGCCCACGCCGTAGGTGGCGATGTCCATCAGGAACCAGGGGACCGAGGCGAAGATCGTGCGCCTGCGCCAGCGGGCGGAGAACAGCCGCGGCTGGATGAACGCCCGCAGCCCCTCGGGCGGTGTCTCCTGCCGCAGCCGGTCGGCGTCGGTCACCCGCACCGGGACACCCGCCAGCCGCCTGCCGACCTCGCGCGCCTCCCGCTCCCGCCCGTTCTGCGCCAGCCAGCGGGGGCTTTCCGGCGCCTTGCGGCGCAGCCGGATGATGAACAGGGCCGGCAGTGCCCCGAACCCCAGCAGGATCCGCCAGGAGTCGGGTTCCGGCCGCAGCAGGAGGATCACCACGCGTTGTCGAGCGCTTCGCCCAGCGGCAGAGCCCGGTCGGAGGAGTCGGTCGTCGGCATGGTCTCGGTGGTCACGGTCCTCACCAGGCCAAGGAGCGCGTCGGGGCGGACGGGAGTCCGGGCAGACGGATGTCATGGTGCGGTGTGCGGGTCGCCGCCTGCGGGCGGCGGGCGGGACGACGGGCCGGGCGTACGCCGACGGACCAGCGGGCGGTGCCGGACGCCCGCCGACGGACCTACGAGGGACGGGGCGAAGGGCGCGGGGTCAGAGGACCGACAGCAGGGCGGCCAGCGTGGCGAGAGCGGCGCACACGGTCAGGGTCAGGCCCAGGCAGCGCCGCCGCAGCCGCCGGTACCTGCTCTCGTACTCGGCCCGCAGGGACGCGCACCGGGCCGCGACGCGTTCCAGGTCCTGCCGGGCCCGTTGCAGGCTGTCCGAGACGTGGCGCTGCTCGATCTGCGCGCGCTGCGCGGTCGTCAGCCAGTCCATCGGGCGGACGAACTCCCGCGCCCGCCGCTCCGCCTCCGCGATCCTGGCCTGCCACAGCAGGTAACCCTCCACCTGGTTCGAGAGTTCGCCGTCCGTGCCCCGCGGTGCCAGTTCGCTCACTTGGTCCTCAATCGGTCACAGCACGCCGTGCATCCGGGCCTCGGCCGTCGCGATCTCGGGGTGGTGCAGGTCGAACGCCGGGGACTCGCTGCGGATCCGCGGCAGGGTGAGGAAGTTGTGCCGTGGCGGCGGGCAGGAGGTGGCCCACTCCAGCGAACGGCCGTAGCCCCACGGGTCGTCCGTGCCGACCGGCCTGCCGTACCTGGACGTGTGCCACACGTTGTAGAGGAACGGCAGCATCGACAGACCGAGCAGGAACGAACCGATCGTCGAGACGGTGTTCAGCGCGGTGAAGCCGTCGGCCGCCAGATAGTCGGCGTACCGGCGCGGCATGCCCTCCGCGCCCAGCCAGTGCTGGACCAGGAAGGTCCCGTGGAAGCCGGTGAACAGCGTCCAGAAGGTCAGCTTACCGAGTCGTTCGTCCAGCATTTTGCCGGTGAACTTCGGCCACCAGAAGTGGAATCCGGCGAACATCGCGAAGACGACCGTGCCGAAGACGACGTAGTGGAAGTGGGCCACCACGAAGTACGAGTCGGAGACGTGGAAGTCCATCGGCGGCGACGCCAGGATGACCCCGGTCAGACCGCCGAACAGGAAGGTCACGAGAAAGCCCGCCGCCCAGAGCATGGGCGTCTCGAAGGAGAGCGAGCCCTTCCACATGGTGCCGATCCAGTTGAAGAACTTCACCCCGGTCGGCACCGCGATGAGGAAGGTCATGAAGGAGAAGAACGGCAGCAGCACGGCGCCGGTGACGTACATGTGGTGCGCCCACACGGTCAGCGACAGGCCGGCGATGGAGATGGTCGCGCCGATCAGGCCCATGTACCCGAACATCGGCTTGCGCGCGAAGACCGGGATGATCTCGGAGATGATGCCGAAGAACGGCAGCGCGATGATGTACACCTCCGGATGGCCGAAGAACCAGAAGAGGTGCTGCCACAGCAGCGGTCCGCCGTTGGCGGCGTCGAAGACGTGCGCCCCGAACTTGCGGTCGGCCTCCAGGGCCAGCAGCGCGCCCGCCAGGACCGGGAAGGCGAGCAGCACCAGGAAGGCGGTCAACAGCACGTTCCACACGAAGATCGGCATCCGGAACATGGTCATGCCCGGGGCGCGCATGCAGACGATGGTGGTGATGAAGTTGACCGAGCCGAGGATGGTGCCGAAGCCGGACAGCGCCAGACCCATGATCCACAGGTCGGCGCCGACGCTCGGTGAGCGGATCACGTCCGAGAGCGGGGAGTACGCGAACCAGCCGAAGTCCGCCGCGCCCTGCGGGGTGAGGAAGCCGGCGACCGCGATCAGCCCGCCGAACAGGTAGAGCCAGTAGGCGAACGCGTTCAGCCGGGGGAAGGCCACGTCCGGCGCGCCGATCTGCAACGGCATGATCCAGTTCGCGAAGCCGGCGAACAGCGGCGTCGCGAACAGCAGCAGCATGATCGTGCCGTGCATGGTGAACGCCTGGTTGAACTGTTCCTTGGAGACGATCTGCAGTCCCGGCCGGGCCAGTTCGGCGCGCATCACCAGCGCCATCACACCGGCGGACAGGAAGAACGCGAACGACGTCAGCAGATACAGCGTGCCGATCGTCTTGTGGTCGGTGGTCGTCAGCCACTTCACCACGACGCTGCCCGGGCTGCTGCGCCGGACCGGCAGTTCACTGCCGTAGACGCTGACCGGTCCGGTCGGTTGGTTGAGAATGCTCAAGGCTCTGTGCTCCTGGCACGGGATCCGCGCCCGCTCCGCGACGTCGTCTGTCACCGGGCATCCTGGTGGAACGGAGACAGGGCTGATACGCCGAGCGGCCGACATACGGCCGTTCGCGTGACACTCGTACGCGAATGGAGCAGTCCCGCGTCCGGCCGGCCCCGTGCCGCGGACGCCTGTGGCCCGCCGATGCCCGCTCGATTCGACCGGGTCGGCCGGGTCGGCCGGGTGCCGACCGGGGGCAGTGGGTCGCCGGCCGGGGTCAGCGGGTCGGGGCCGCGCGGCCCCCGGGGTAGAGCGCGGCCAGCGCCGTGTCGCGGAGGACGTCCTCCGCACGCCTCCACGACCAGCCGTTCTCGACGACGAGGGTGCGCCAGCCGGTCGGGCCGAACCAGTACCACAACAGCTCGGCCGTCTCCGTGACCGAGTACTCCGGAGGCGGGGCGAGGGTGTGCAGATGGCGCGCGGCCAGTCCCAGCGCCCTGCGGTAGTCGCCGGTGGCGCGCCGCCACAGCGCCTCGCCGTCCTCGTGGACCGGCAGGGCCTTGAAGATCGCCTGATGCACCGCCCACTGCCCCTCGTTGCCCGCCCGCGTGCCCGCCGCCAGGGTCCCGAGCGCGGTCTCCGGGCTCGGCGTGGACAGGATCTGCCGCATCGCCTCGTCGTAGCCCGAATCCGTCACACCGCGGTCGACGATCCGGTCGAGGATGTCGGACTTGCTGCCCACGCTGGCGAACACCGTCTTCGACGCGACGCCCGCCGCCTCGGCGATGTCCCGGACGGTCACCCGACCGTACCCGTGGTCGGCGAAGAGGTCGGTGGCCCGCTGGAGGATCAGGGCGCGGGTGCGGGCGGCGGCCTGTTCCCGCAACGGCGACACGTAGGAGCGCTTGGAGGACATGGGACGGCATGCTACCCAGTTCCATGTGGTGGTTGACCTATTGGATAGGTCATCTATAACCTCAATCTCCGCACACCACCGCGGTGCATCGCCGTGCCGTGATGACCGCGTCCACAACAGCCGAGAGAGGTGCGCTCCATGGGACAGACCCCCGCCGACCTTGCCCGCGGGCTATTCCGCGTTCTGGAGACGGGGGACGCCGCGCTGGCGGCCGACGTCGTCGCCCCCGGCTTCTCGAACAGGGAGTCCGCGGTGGCGCCACCGGCCTGCGCCCTGCCGGGACCCGCCGGGACGCTCGCCTCCGGCGCGTGGATGCGGTCGGCCTTCAGCGACCTGCGTTTCCCCGTCCTCGGCCTGGCCGAGGGCGATGACGAGGTGTGGGTACGGCTGCGCATGCGGGGCCGGCACACCGGCCCCTTCGTGCGGTTCCGGGAAGGACGCCTGGACCAGGCCGTACCGCCGACCGGCCAGGAGATCGACTTCGAACAGATCCACGTACTCGGCCTGGCGGACGGCCAGGTGGTACGGCACGAAGCGCTCCGGGACGACCTCACCATGCTCGGTCAGCTCGGCGTGTTCCCGCCCACGCCCGCCCTCGCGCTGCGCATGGCCGCCTGGAAACTGACCGGCCGCGCGGCCCGCGCGGCGGCACAGGTCGCCACGGCCGCGGCGACGGCCGCGGGGACGGCCGGTGCGGCGGGGACGACGGAGTGAACTGACCGCCGCCCCTGCCGCCGCGGGCGCCACCGCTGTCCCTGGCCGTGCGCCACCGCTGTGCCGAGGGCGGGGTCGTCCGTCCGGACCGGTCGTCCGTCCGGGGCGGCCGTGGCGGTCGCGGGCCGTGCACAGTACGGTCGCCGGGCGCCTCCCGCTCGCCGGCCCGTCCGCCGGCCGTCGGTACGCACACCGTCGAGATCGACGGAGTCGAACAGCGGTATCACGTGCACGGCACCGGACCGGTGTGCGTCGCCCACCCCGGCGGACCGGGCATCTTCTGGGAGTACCTGCGGATGCCCGCGCTGGAGCGGCACCTGACCATGGTCTACCCGGAGCCGATCGGCAGCGGTCACTCCGGCCGGCTCGCCTCCCACCCGCACGGCTACACCCGGGCCCGCTACAGCCGGTACCTCGGTGCGCTGATGGAGCACCTGGGCGTCGCGAAGGTGCACCTGATGGGCCACTCGCACGGCGGCTTCGTCGCCCAGTACCACGCGCTGCACCGCCCCGAGCAGTTGGCCGGGGTGGTCCTCTACGACAGCGCGCCGGTGACCGGTGCCGAACACGACGCCGAGACCGTGCGTCAACTGGAGTCGTTCGCCGCGCGACACGAGGGCAACCCCGAACTCCCCGAGATCCTGGCGACGTTCCCGGCCCTGCCCGGCATCTCCGACGACGCGCGGATGACGGCCGTCCTCAAGGCGCTGTTCCCCGTGTACTTCGCCGACTACTGGGGGCGGCAGCAGGAGTTCGGCCCGCTGCGGGCCGGCCTCCGGGGCACGTACCTCTCCGGGCTGGACGAGAACCTTTCCCCGAAGGCCGTCGACGACCGTGCGGACCTGGGCGCACTCACCCTGCCGACCCTCGTCGTCGGCCGGTACGACTTCATCTGCGGAGTGCGCTGGGCGGAGGAACTGCACCGGCTGATCCCCGGATCCGAGCTGCTGATCCTGGAGAACAGCGGGCACTTCGGCCACATCGAGGAACCGGAAGCCTTCGCGCGAGCGGTCGTCCCCTTCGTGGCGGGCACGGCCGGCGGCACGGCGTGACCGCCCGGTCCCGCCCCGCCCCGAACTCCACGAGCTGGTACCTCGTCGCGACCGACGACCGGATGATCCCGCCGCCGGCCCAGCGCACGATGGCCGAGCGGGCCGGAGCGAAGGTGTGCGAGACCGCCGGCAGCCACGCCGTCTACGCCTCCCGGCCGGAAACCGTGGCGGAGCTGATCAGGCTGGCCGCCGCCCACGAGCCGGCCCACCAGGCGTAGCCCGGACGGCAGGACGCCGGGACAGCCCGCCCCACGCGGGCGGGCTGTCCGCTTCGCCCTCCGCGAGCCGCCGCGGACCCGCCGACGGCACCCCTCGGACCCCCACCGCCCGCGGCAGCCCGGTACTACGCGTCCGGCCGCCGCGGGGCAGGGGCGGCCCGGGGGCCGGCGGGGGCGGCCTGGGCCGGGCCGAGCGAGCGTTCGGTGACCCGGGCGAGGTGGCGGGTGAACTCCTCGCGGGCGTCCGGGGTCAGGGTGCGCAGGGCGACCAGGGCGGTGATGACGACATCGCAGAGTTCGGCCTGTACGTCCTCCCAGGTGTGGGTGACGCCCTTGCGCGGGTTCTGCCCGGTCGCGCCGATCACCGCCTGGGCGACCTCGCCGACCTCCTCCGACAGTTTCAGCAGGCGCAGCAGCAGGGTCTGCGAGCCGTCGCGCGGGCCGTGCGCGTCCAGCCAGGCCCACAGCCCGTCGATGGCGGTCCAGAGGTCCGCGGACGCGGGTGCGGAGGTGTCCCGATCGGTCATGCACCGCAGCCTGCCACGGACCCGGCTACTGCTCGAACAGGGCCTCCTGTTCCCCCGCCGCCTCCTCCGCCGTCCGCCGCACCCGGCAGTTCCGGGCACCCACCACCGCCGCCGTGACCGCCGCGGTCACCCCGAGCGCCACCGGCACCATCCAGCCACGGTTGAAGACGTCACCGAAGGCGCGGTCGAGGGAGAGCCGGCCGGGGCCCGCGACGGCGAGGCCGGCCGAGGCCAGGCCCAGGCTCGCCGCGAACTCGTAGCCGCCCTCCTGGGCGAAGAAGCCGTTGGGCGCGTGGACCGCCGACGCCCCCGCCATCGCGCCGGCCGCCGCCGCGCCCGCGGCCGGCGTGGCCAGACCGAGCGCCAGCAGCGCACCGCCGCCCGCCTCGGCGAGGCCCGCCGCCGTGGCGCTCGCCCGGCCCGGCGCGTAGCCCATGGACTCCATCGCCTGACCGGTGCGCGCGATGCCCGGCCCGCCGAACCAGCCGAACAGCTTCTGCGTCCCGTGCGCGGCCAGCACGCCGCCGGTACCCAGTCGGAGCAGCAGCAGGCCCAGATCACGTCGGTCGAAACAGGTCACGGTGACTCCCCGGTGCGGACAGGTCGACGGCCGGGACAGGGCTCCTGCCCCGGTGTCCACCGTCGCATCCGCGGGCGTCGGACAGCCCGTCCGGGCGGCCGTTCGGGTGGCGGGGTCCGCGGAGCGATGTGAATGTGGCTCGCATGGCGATCCAGACATCGAAACTCAGCGATCCGGCGGTCCGCGCCTTCGTCACCGCCGTCAACGCCCATGACCGTCGGGCCTTCATGGACATCCTCGCCCCGGACGCCACCATGTCCGACGACGGCGCCGACCGGGACCTCGACGAGTGGACCGACCGGGAGATCTTCTCCTCCAACGGCCACATGGAGATCGACAAGGAGTGCCGGGGCGGCCGCTCCCTCGTCGCCCGGTACCGCAACGACGCGTGGGGCGAGATGCGGACCAGGTGGTCCTTCACCGTCGAGGACGGCAGGATCTCCCGCTTCGAGACAGGACAGGCATGACGTAGGCGGCGCGAGGGCTTGTGCTCGGGTGCGCTCCAACTCCTAGCGTCGTCAGGCATGGAGACCACGGGAACCACGAGGACGTCGGGGACCACAACGGCGTCGGGCACCACGAGGACGACGGGGACCCTCACCAGGACACTGGGGCGCAGCGGTATCGAGGTGAGCGCCCTCGGCTTCGGCTGCTGGGCGATCGGCGGCGAGTGGGAGGACGCCGAGGGGCAGCCGCTCGGCTGGGGCAAGGTCGATGACGACGAGTCCGTACGCGCGATCCGGCGCGCGCTCGATCTCGGCGTCACCTTCTTTGATACCGCCGACGTCTACGGGGCCGGGCACAGCGAGCGGACACTCGGCCGTGCGCTCGGCAACCGCAGGGACGACGTCGTCATCGCCACCAAGTGGGGGAACGTCTTCGACGAGCACACCCGCACCCTCACCGGCAGCGACGACTCCCCGGCGCACGCCCGCCGCGCGCTCACCGCCTCGCTGTGCCGCCTCGGCACCGACCACGTCGACCTCTACCTTTGATCTTGCGCAGTGCTCCGCCCTTCAGGGCGGAGGTGAAGCGCATCTCGGGTCCGCTCTGGCCTCAGCGATGCGCATGGATCCGCACTGTTGAGGCCGGCCCGGTCATATGGGGCGCCGCTGGTTCTCGATGTACTGCTTCACCATGGTCAGCGGTG